>DFSS01000046.1 GCA_002381225.1 Flavobacteriales bacterium UBA3431
CGATGCCGAGCGGTCGTCGACGCCTTGGTGGGGGAAGGCATTGATATACTACGAATGGAATCCAAGGGATATGGGGCAAGTCGCCCAATTGCGTCCAATGCCACAGAAGAAGGCCAAGCCCTTAATCGCCGGACGGAGATTCAGATTCTTTCGACCACCGGGCATTAAGCCATTCTGCGAGGCGAGCTTCTGTCGGATTTTCTCCGGGAACATAAAAAGTGGCCCCATTCAGTTCCTCGGGCAAATACGATTGAACAACAAAACTCCCAGGGTAATCATGCGGATACACGTAGCGCGCCCCATACCCTAACTCTTTCATAGTTTGGGTGGGAGCATTGCGCAGATGCACCGGCACCTCCAAGTCTCCGGTTTGTTCGACCGTCTTCAGGGCCTGATCGATCGCGAGATAGGCCCGATTGGATTTGGGACTTGCGGCCAAATACACCGTGCATTCCGACAAGGGAATTCGTCCTTCCGGCAGGCCTAGCCGTTCGACAGCTTGAAAGCATGCGGTGGCGATGGTGAGCGCTTGAGGGTTCGCCAATCCTACATCTTCAGCGGCGGAGATGAGCAATCGCCGGGCAATGAAGGTTGGACTTTCCCCGCCCGCAATCATCCGAGCCAACCAATAAACGGCAGCTTGGGGATCGCTGCCTCGAATGGACTTAATCAACGCGGAGGCGATGTCGTAGTGCTGGTCCCCCGCGCGGTCATATTTCGGGGCCATTTTGGGCGCATGCTGCCCGACAAAGGCCGCATCCACCATTGTTTGCCCGCTGTTCTTCGCTACCAAGCAGAGGCTTTCGAGTGTATTTAAGAATCGCCGAGCATCCCCACCCGTGAAAGCGTAAATGGCCGCAAAGTCCACATCCGTCACCCCCGTTGATTGCAGAAAGGAATCCGTTGCCAGAGCTTTTTGGCCCAAAGGGAGCAAATGGACTTCCTCTAAGGGTTTCAGAACGAACAGCTGGCAACGAGAAAGCAAGGCAGAATTGACTTCAAAGCTGGGGTTTTCCGTCGTGGCTCCAATGAGCGTAATGGTCCCTTTTTCGACCGCCGCGAGCAAGGCATCCTGTTGAGATTTGGAAAAACGGTGGATTTCATCAATGAAGAGCACGCGGCCACGAGGCTGAAACATCCGGTCTTTTTCCGCTCGGTGAATTTCATCCCGGACATCCTTGACCCCGCTGGATATAGCGCTCATGGCCGTAAAAGGCATATCGACTTGCTCTGCAAGCAATTGCGCCAAGGTGGTTTTGCCTACCCCAGGAGGTCCCCAAAACAGGAGGGAGGGCAAGCGTTTTTGATCCAGTGCGGGCTGCAAGGCCCCCTTCGGGCCGACCACATGGTGCTGGCCCGCGTAATCGGCCAGGTGCCGAGGGCGCATACGTTCTGCGAGAGGGGCATTGCTCATCCCCGGAAAGGTACGATGGGCTTCGGCTTGGCCCCAAGGGGCGTTTCTTTCAAGATGCCGGATTCTCCGATCCCAAAAAGGGCAAAATCAAAACGGACGGGGTCCTCTGCATCCAGACGTCGAAGGGCCGCATCTAGTTCACGTACGGCCCGCTGGTCATTGGCCTTTCGTTCCAGCAAGCCCAACGCCCGGCCAACCTGGCCACTGTGCACATCCAGGGGACAAGAGAGATATGCGGCCGGAGTATTCGTCCATAAGCCAAAATCGACCCCCCTCTGAGCGGAACGCACCATCCAACGCAGAAAGAGGTGCAAGCGTTTCGCTGCAGAGCCCTGTTCCGGGGAAGCCAAATGCTTGGCCGACCGCGTGGCAAGCCAATCGCCCGCAAAGGCAATCCGGAACCGATCAATGGCGGCATGGTAGTCAGTTTCGCCCGCTTTTCGCTGAAACCCTTTTTCCATGCTGTGGTGGTTTCGGTACCATCGCTGCAAGGCCTGCATAAAGCGCAGCCCGTCCTCAGGCATCAAGGTGCGGTGTGCCCAATGCCATGAAGCTAAATCTGATTCCGAGGCATCTACAAGGGTGGCAACAGGGGAGTCTCCAAGCGGGGCAAACATGCGGTTCGCACTCTGCAGGATGGAACTCCGCCGTCCCCAAGCGATGATAGCCGTCATAAATGCCACACATTCAATATCCTCCGGACGCTCATAGCGATGGGGAATGGAAATGGGGTCGAGGGGGATGAAATGGGGCTGTTCGTATTCTCGCGCCCAATGCTCCAACCAAGCCTGCAGGTCTTCGGGGGAGATCAGATGCGCCATGCTCCATCGCTCAGATGCAGCGAACGGTCCGCTTTCTCCGCCCATTCCGTAGCATGGGTCGCCACAATCATGGCCACATTCGAATGACGGCGTACTTCATGCAGAATGTCGAAGAGTTCCGAAGAACGTTGGCTATCCAAGTTGCCCGAAGGCTCGTCGGCTAAAAGAAGTTTGGGATCGTGAACCAACGCTCTTGCCACCGCTACGCGTTGCTGCTCACCGCCACTTAAGGCACCCGGGAGGTGATCCAACCGGTGGTCGACACCGAGGGCTTTTGCCCAATGCCGTGCTCGGGCTTCCATATCTTTTCTCCCCGCGATCCACCCCGGCATGCAAAGGTTTTCGAGGGCGGTAAACTCGGGCAATAAATGGTGGAACTGGAAGACAAAACCGAGAGATTGATTTCGAAAAATATCGATGTCGCGCGAGGTCGCAGGGTAGGGGGCGCCTTCAAATAACAGCGTCCCAGCATCCGCCGCATCCAACCCTCCTAGAATATGCAAGAGTGTAGACTTTCCTGAACCGGATGGACCCGTAATCGCCACAAATTCACCGGTTTCTACCTCGAGGGAAATATCCTTTAAAACGGAAACGTCTCCGTAACTTTTAGAAATATGGTGGGCATGGAGCAAGGTGGACATCGTCCCCAAAAGTAACGCGGAATTCCAGGAATCGGGAAGTACCTTTGCGCTGCACATTTTGTACCCCCACACTATGAATCTTCACGAATTCCAAGGAAAAGACATTCTCGCCTCATACGGCGTCCGAGTTCAACGCGGCAAAGTGGCCACTACGCCGGAAGAGGCGGTGGCAGCAGCCAAGGCTATGACGGAAGAAACGGGTACCCAGTGGTATGTCGTAAAGGCGCAAGTGCACGCTGGTGGCCGCGGAAAAGGCGGCGGTGTGAAGTTGGCGAAGAATTTGGACGAAGTAAAGCAGCGTGCTACGGATATCTTGGGTATGCAGCTTGTCACGCCACAGACTTCCAAAGAAGGAAAAACGGTGCACCAAGTGCTCATTGCTGAGGATGTATACTATCCCGGCGAGAGCGAAACGGAAGAATACTACATGAGCATCTTGCTCGACCGGGCCGCGGGCCGCAACATGATTATGTACAGCCCGGAAGGTGGGATGGATATTGAAGCCGTTGCAGAGCACAGCCCGGAGAAAATTTTTACGGAGAGCATTGATCCCTCCGTCGGACTGCAAGACTTTCAGGCGCGCCGAATTGCATTCAATCTGGGCCTATCCGGTGCCGCGTTCAAAGAGATGGTCGTCTTTGTCAAAAGTTTAATGGCCGCCTACCAGGGCATTGACGCCAGCTTGTTTGAAATCAATCCGGTCCTCAAAACGAGCGACAACAAGATTATGGCGGTAGACGCCAAGGTGGCTTTAGATGGAAATGGACTCTTTCGCCATCCTGAGCTCGCTGCCATGCGCGACTTCCGTGAGGAGGATCCCACCGAAGTGAAGGCGGATCAAGCGGGATTGAACTTTGTAAAACTGGACGGCAACGTCGGGTGCATGGTCAACGGCGCCGGTTTAGCGATGGCTACGATGGATATCATTAAGATGGCGGGTGGTAACCCAGCAAACTTTTTGGATGTCGGCGGCACGGCCAACGCCGAACGCGTAGAAAAAGCGTTTCGCATCATTCTAGAGGATGCGAATGTGAAAGCCATTTTGGTAAACATTTTTGGTGGGATCGTTCGCTGCGATCGCGTAGCTCAAGGGATCGTCGATGCCTATGCCAGCATCGGAGAAATCCCTGTACCCATCATTGTTCGACTCCAAGGCACCAACGCCGCGGAGGCCAAAGCATTGATTGATGCCAGTGGCTTGAAGGTTTATTCCGCCATTCAACTTAAGGAAGCCGCGGACCTCGTGAAGGAGCTCGTCGGTTAAACCGATGCGGTGGGTCGAACTTTTCTCCGCCCTTTTCAATCTGGCCTATGTTTTAGGCATCATTCGGCTTAAACGCTGGGCATGGTTCGCGGGTGGAATCGGATGCCTGCTTGCCGTGTGGCTCTTTTGGGACCAAGGCCTCTACTTGGAGGCACTACTCAACGTGGCATACACCGCCATGGCCGGATATGGGTGGATGCACTGGGGACAACCCCGCGCTCAGCGCCCCCTTTTTTCACTGGATGTGTGGGCCAAATTTGGCTGGGTCGCCGGCGGATGTTTCGTTGCCTGGCCCCTTGGATGGCTTTTTCACGCATACACCCCGAATCCAAATCCCTTCCTCGATGCGGGGATCTTTACTTTCAGCTTAGTGGCCACCTATGGCCAAGCGCAACGGTGCATGGATAATTGGTGGGCCTGGATGGCTATCAATACCGCGATGGTAGCGCTATGCCTGCTGCGAGACATGCCGATCTATGCCGTCTACTCCGCGCTCATGGCGGGCTTGTCCTGGAAAGGCTGGATGAATTGGAAGAACGAAGATTTAGCTCAGGCGGATACCTGACGAAACCATTGCAGTAGGTCTGTGAAACACGCTGGGCTGATGGTGTGCGGCATGGGGTACGTGTGTACGTCGACATCCATGCCGTGAAGGACTCGGGCTGTTTCGTAGCTCGGGAGCGACATGTGGGCCGGAACTACGCCATCCTCGGTACCTACCGCCGCCCAATGGGGCAGATTGGAGGCAACTTGGCCTAAGCAGGACCATTCCACGGGAAAATAGCTTGCCACGGCGGCGATACCGCGGACCAAATCGGGGTACCGGGTTCGCAAGGCATTGCTTAAAATACCCCCTTGAGAAAAACCCATTAGGATGGGGCGGGGCGCATCGGGAAACGCCTCAGCGTGCCAACGAAGGGCTTCGGCTACCCGTTCCATGGACGCCTGGGCTTCCTCTTCGTTTGTTTGGCGTATACCTTGGTCATCAAAGCTGAGCGCATACCATGCATACCCTCCAAAGTCCAAAGGATGGGTGGCCCGGAGGGAGCGGATGGCAAATTCCTTGGATAAATATGGTGCAAAGCCAAACAAATCATCTTGATGGCTAGCGTAGCCATGGAGCAACCATATTTCTTGAGACAATGGGTTCCCCGATTTGCACGGGGCATACCGGGAATCTTGTAGGGCAAGGGGGGTCGGGAGAGACATTATCGCTCAATATGCCATGTATGATCACCCAGAAGCCGAACGCTGTGGACGAAACGCCCTAGCTGTCTTTTGCTCTGAGCAAATTCTTCGGGACTCAAAAGCGATAAGGTAAAATCGCCTGTCTCGCGTTCGTATAAGTGGTAAACATGGTTGACCTCTGGTTTGAAAGAAATCTTAGCGGAATAGATCCACTCCGATACTTGCTTTCGGCGTTGAATGCTGCGCGCTTGTTCGGCTAGCAATTCCATTTGAGCCTTGATTTGGTTCAGCTGAAGATCCGTCTGAAAATCCATGGACGAAAGGGACGTTGAACGTTGAACTCCCTCTTGCGTCGGAACGATGGGCACTCCGCCCACATGGTGGGCATACGGAAGAAGCCCAGGATTCTGGGCTACTTTATCTGCATCTATGGGATTTTCTTTCAGAGGTTCAGCCATGGGACAAAATTAGGCGCCAAAAAGTTCCTCCGCCGCTTTAAATCGGAAGGAGAAGATCTCTTCCAAGCGCGGACGGACGATGATCGGATGAACGAGGCGACCCAAAAATCCAAGCGGAACTTGGTAATGAACCCGGTCTCGCATGCGAACGCCCCCTGGGATGGATTCAAAAAAATGTTCGTGGTGCCAAATGGAGTAGGGGCCTACACGCTGCTCGTCTACAAAGTACTCCATCGGACGAATGTGGGTGATTTCCGTCGTCCATTTCATGGGGATTCCGGCCAGGGGAGACACGGTGTAATGAATGAATAAACCTTCATACATCGTCTCAGGAATCTCCCCCAGCACGGTAAAGCCCAAATTCTTTGGGGTTATTTTGGCCAAATTGTGGGGGGAAGAAAAAAAGGCCCACGCTTCTTCTAAAGAGATGGGCAGGTCTTGGGTCCGATCGATCAAATACATGCCCTATTAACCCAGCTGCCGCCGAATGGTTTAAGGAATCGGCTTGCGCGTTTTGATTTCAAAATGGTCCCCTTGCACAATGATTAAGGTCTCCAAGTTCTGCGTACTTGGAAGCGTCCGGCCTTGAACGGGCGAGATGGGGTCCTTCGAGGTGGAAGTCCCCGAGGATGTTGCGGCACGCCCTAGGACAATGTAGGACAGGTCAAAATCGGGAAAGTTCTCCGCAAGGGATTGCACAAGGTTTAAACTCAGCTTGTTGCGACCATTCACCACATGGGAAATGGTGGCACGTGACGTTCCAAGACGTTCAGCTAAATGAGAGGCGTTGAGTTGCTTGGACTGCATCCAAGCGACGAGGCGTTGGTTTTCTGGATGGTGTTCTACAGGCATGGTGCTACAAAGGTAGCAATTTCAATGTCTTGTTAACTTTTGTTTCACCATCCTTGGTAATAAATGCGACTGAGAGCTGCGCTTCGCCATCCCAATTCAACTTTGCAAAGTGCCCCTCGCTGAGTACCGTATTCTTGAGGAGTGATTTATTGGCTTTGAGCTCTTCCTTACTGGGGCTGTGGGTGGTGGAGGTCAAGGGCGAGGCAGTGATTTCAGTCAAGATCACGCCATCTACTTTCTTTTGGCTGATTTCGCCGTGGTGGCGATCCCCTGTTAAGAACACGACGGGCATTCCGGCACGCGCGCACAGAGAAAGCAGCGCTTCACGTTCTTCTGGGAATCGGCTGTAGTTCTCAAAGACTTCTGCATCGTTAAGGACCTGGGATCCGATCGCAATGAAGACGATGGAGGCATCAGCATGCTCGCGGAGGGTTTGAGCCAGCCAATTCATTTGCCCCTTGCCCAAAATGTGCGTTCCCAAAGGGCCTCGGTGGTAGCGATCATCCAAACCTATCATTAAAACCGATCCATAGCGCTCCGCCCATCGAATATCCCCATACCGGTCTACTTGGGTCGGAGTTTCGAGCCAAAATTCACCAAAAACACGTGCGCTGAGGCGTCGTCCCGCAAACGAAGAATCCGCATCATTCGGGCCAAAATCATGATCGTCGTAGATGGCGAGTTGACGGCTGCTGTGCAACAAGGCTTGCACCGGTTGGGTAGCGAACCGCTTGTCGTAGGCCCTTCGCATAGATTCGTCGGTTTGCCAGTCCTCCTTGCCGAAGTACAGGTTGTCTCCCAGCCATAAAAAGAAGGCCTTTTCCTCCTTCGCTGCATGAAGGAAAATAGACTCTGCTTCGTCGTCACGTAAATCTGCACAACTGCCCACGCAGAAGGAGAATGGCTGTGCGGTCATGGACCACGTGGCTAGGCACAGCGCCCAAGTCAATCGATGTTTCATGCCACAAACATCGGGCAGGAATCGCCATTCTCCCTCCGTACATTTGACAAATGCGTTACCAGTCCTTTAATCTTCGTCTCGCCCGCCTTCGCGAAGCTGCGCAGAATTTCGGATGGCAAGAAGTGCTGCTGGGAGCCAGTGCGCAAGGACGGCCCATCGTCGGATTCATCCAAGAGGGGGGTGGTCAGCGCATTCTCGCCTGGTCGTTAATGCACGGGAATGAACCAACTGGATATGAAGCCATCCTGGCATTCATGCGCCGTCCGAAGTGCGAATCCAGCTACTTTCTCCTTCCCATTCTCAATCCGGATGGAGCCGAAGCGTTTACCCGATTCAATGGGGAAGGGGTGGATGTAAACCGTGATGCCCGGGCACAAGAAAGTGCTGAAGCGCGGGCCTTGGTCATGGCAGCGAAACGCTTTCACCCGCACATCGCCTTGAACCTGCATGACCAGCGGCCTCGTTTCTATCCTGAAGCTGGCTCAATGCCTGCAACATTTTCCCTTTTAGCGCCAAAAGGACACCCTGATGTGCCGACGCCAGCGCAACAGCAAGCACAGATTAAAGCGCAAAGCATTTTGGCGCGTTGGACTCAACTCCTTCTCCCTTCTTGGGAGGGCGGACTAGCGCGGTTTGATGACCAATTCTATCCGACAGCTTTCGGGGAATTTTTTCAAGAACAGGGCATTGCGACGATGACCATAGAAACCGGAATTTCGCTCGGTGATTGGTCGCGCGCGGAGGCTGCCACGCAATTGACTCATCTGCTCACAGATTTGGACACGTGGCAGGAAGAGGCCGTCATGGATCCAGGGCCCTATTTAGCCCTACCCATGAATGCTTCACCGGCGAATGAATGGGTGATTCACCACGTCAACGGAGTCCTACATCTTCGCCTCCATGAACAAGTTGCCGCAGGCGTGTATTCCTGTCATTGGATGGTGGATACGTGGCTGGATCAGGGTCCCACTTGGATGGAAAGCCGCACGACGCATGCGTTCGGCTCTCCACCCGTTGGGGAGGTATTCACCACGGAGTTCCTTCAAGCAGCAGGATTGGTCCCTGATTTAGGGCTCAAGATTTGAAGGTCTTTCCCGTGGATTTCACTGCGATTGACGATGTGTCCGTTGGAATCCTCGTAGGTCCGGTAAACTAGTTTACCTTCCAGGGCACATAAATCGCCTTTCTGGACATACTTGTCCGCAATTTCAGCCAATGCTCCCCAGAGTATAATGGCATGCCACTGCGTGTCTTCTGTGACTTCTCCTTGGGCATTCTTCCGCTTTTCGTGCGTCGCCAAGGAGAATTGACACCGGTGCTTTCCTGACTCAAATGTTTTGATTTCAGGTTGCTGACCTACTCGGCCAATGAGCGTTACTCGATTTTTCATGTTTGCCATAGCAGTAAAATTTGATTTGGATCAAAACTGCAACGTCCAGAAAGGACTATTCGGAAGAGAATGTTTATAAATGTTAATATGTGTGTAAATAAGTATATCTGTTTACAAACGACTATCTCAAATGACACTTAATATTTTGGCCGAAATAAAAAAATCAACCTAATCTAAAACCCATGAAAAAGAATCAAACATTTTGCCTCCAGTGCGGGCTTCCTTTAGTCGGGCGTGCCGATAAAAAATACTGCGATGATGGCTGCCGTAATGCCTACCACAATGCACGCATGATGGATGCCAATCGTATTTGCCGTCCCTACCACCGCTCACTCAAGCAGAATTATGGCTTGCTTGCAGAGCATTTGCACGCCGGCCAAGACGTAGTGCACAAGGATGAATTGTTGCTTCAAGGTTTTGACCCGAAGTTCACGACGTGCATGGAATTGCTGCACGATGGCACCATGTGCTACGGCCTCTATGACCTCGAATATTTTGAGCAAAATGGTCGGTTTATCAAAATTCGGAAGGCCCAACTTCCAACCCCGCCACGCTGGGGCCGTTAAAGTGCTGGAATCCCCGTAATTTTGTCTGGTGAAATCTTCCTATTCCATTGCTATTCTTGGTGGCGGCGCTGCCGGAGTCTTTGCGGCGATTGCAGCCGGGGAAGCCTCACCGGATTCCGAGATTCACGTTTTTGAAAAATCTTCCACTCTTCTAGGCAAAGTTTTGATTTCTGGGGGTGGGCGGTGCAATGTCACCCATGGGTGTTTTGATCCCCATGAGTTGGTGGAATTTTATCCGCGCGGTCAGCGGGAGCTGTTAGGGCCCTTTCACAAGTTCGCTTGCGGCGACACCATGGAGTGGTTTACGGACCGTGGCGTTGATCTTAAAATTGAAGAGGATGGCCGCGTTTTTCCCGTGAGCAATCAATCGTCCACCATTGCAAATTGCCTTTTGGAATTCGCGGAGCGTGCTGGAGTGCAGTTTCATATGAAGTCGAGTGCGAAAAAGGTAGAGCCCTTGGAAGAGGGGGGATTCCAGGTGATTTTTGATTCGGGAGAAACCCAGTTGTTCGATCGGGTGCTTCTCGCTACGGGAAGCTCCAAGCGAATGTGGGAGAGTGTTCAGTCCATGGGGCATCATGTCGTGCCACCTGTAGCCTCTTTGTTTACATTTAATATCCGAGATCCGCGACTAAAGGATTTGGCGGGTGTTTCGGTTCCTCTTGCGCGTATAACGCTTCCTGTTGGAGGGTTTGAAACTGAAGGGCCTTTACTGATCACTCACTGGGGCTTAAGCGGCCCTGCTGTGTTGAAACTCTCTTCGTTCGGCGCGCGCTGGATGGCGCAGCAGGACTACCGCTTCCATATTTATGTGGACTGGGTTCCTCACATTTCCGCGGAGGATCTATTTGACGAATTAAATGGTCACCGGAAAGACTTTGATTTTCAGCGAAAACGAGTAGTCTCGAATACGCTGTACGGGCTTCCACTGCGTCTTTGGAAGACCCTGTGTGCCCACGCGCGTATTCCAGAAACGGCGAATTGGTCCGATTTGAGTAAGCCCTTAGTTCGCCGCTTAGCGGATACCCTGTCCGAATCGAGTTTTCAGGTCGTCGACAAAAGCACCTTTAAGGAAGAGTTTGTCACCGCTGGGGGCATTGCCCTGGAAGAGGTGAATTTCCAAACCTTCGAAAGCCGTCTTCAGCCGGGGTTGTTTTTTGCGGGTGAGGTGCTGGACGTCGATGCGCTCACGGGCGGTTTTAATTTTCAAGCCGCTTGGACCGGGGCATGGCTTGCTGGACATGCCATGGTAGACAGCCCTTTGCATTCGGACTAAAAAAATTTGCACAAATGGTATTTGCTAACTAATTTAGTAATCTAATTTAATTAGTAATTTATCATGGAACTCGCCCACACCCTTAAAGCTCTTCGCAAGAAACACGGATGGACCCAGCAACAACTCGCCGAACGAGCGGGAATTAAGCGATCCTTGGTGGGCGCTTACGAGGAGGGGAGGGCAGAGCCAAAACTCGAGACGCTCTTAGCCTTTTCGCGCATTTTCCAGATGAGTCTAGACGCCTTAGTGGGCGGAGCCCCTCCCAGTGCCGCGGCAGAAGTAGATGCCGAGCGCTTAGCTGGGCGCAAGTTGCGTGTATTAGCGGTCCCCATTGACCCCGAAACAAATCGAGAGCGCATTTCCCTGGTACCCGTCAAGGCGGCAGCCGGATACCTGGGGGGCTATGGGGACATAGATTTTGTCGAAGCGCTACCCCAGTTTTCCCTTCCTATTCCAGAGTTGTCCTCGGAGGAGACCCGCCGCGTATTCCAAATTCAAGGAGATAGCATGTTGCCCTTTCTTCCTGGATCCTACGTGATTTCCAGCTATGTACAAGACTGGCATTCCATTAAAACAGGAGAATTGTACGTCTTTTTAACTCAAGATCAAGGCGTTGTATTCAAGCGCGCGAGCAACCATATCCGCTCTTCGGGGGAGATCGAGCTGATTTCGGACAATCCTATATATGCCCCCTACCGCGTTCACGTCGAAGACCTGTTGGAAGTTTGGAAAGTCGAAGGAAGCATTCAATGGGACCTTTCGCCCAAGCTTCGTGGAGACGACGCCGTGCTTACACGCTTAGATGCTCTCCAACAGGAGGTGCGCGCGCTTCGTACGGCACTAAATCAAAACGTCGCCTAATCGCTCTCGTCGCACATGCAACGCCACATACTCCACATGGACTTAGACAGCTTCTTTGTGTCTGTAGAGCGCCTCCAGGATCGCCGCCTTGAAGGGCGTCCCATCCTCATTGGTGGCACCTCAGACCGAGGCGTCGTGGCGTCATGCAGCTATGAAGCACGAAAATTTGGCATTCGCTCCGCCATGCCCATGCGCATGGCTCGAAGTCTTTGCCCTGAAGCGGTGGTCATACGAGGAAATTCCGCCGCGTATTCCAAGCAATCCAAAGTGGTTACGGACATCATTCGCGAGCAAGTTCCCATATTGGAAAAAGCATCCATCGATGAATTTTATGCCGACCTGACGGGCATGGATCGCTTTTTTGGCGCCCTGTCGTTCTCCTCAGAGCTTCGGCAGCGGGTTATGCGAGAGTCCGGGCTGCCCATTTCCTTTGGGTTATCTGTCAATAAAACCGTATCCAAAGTGGCCACCGGAGAGGCTAAGCCCAATAATCAGCGCCACGTAAACTGGGGCGATGAGCGAGGTTTTTTAGCCCCACTGTCCGTGCGCAAAATCCCCATGGTGGGAGAAAAGACCTACCAAACCCTTCGAAACCTAGGCGTTCAGCACATTGGAACGCTTCAAGAGATGCCCGTAGACATGCTCTATAGCGTCTTTGGCAAGCCTGGGCAGACGCTTTGGGAGAAAGCACAAGGGGTAGATGCGTCTCCCGTTCACCCAACACATGAACGAAAGTCCATTTCTACGGAACGCACCTTTGACCAAGACAGTGCAGACATTGAAAAATTACAGAGCATCCTTGTCGCCATGGTCGAAAACCTTGCGTTTCAACTCCGCCGAGGACACAAGCTGACTAGCTGTATACGCATTAAACTGCGTTATGCCGATTTTCAGACACATAGCCAGCAAGTCAGCATTCCTTACACCGCTTCCGATGCCATCCTTATTTCAAAGGCCAAAGAGCTTTTTCAGCGGTTGTACGATCGACGGGTACGAATTCGCTTAATCGGAGTGCATTTCAGCGGATTGGTTGGAGGAGGGGAGCAGTACCACCTTTTCGAGACCTGCGATCGGAATGACCGGCTGTATGCGGCTATGGACCGAATCCGCATAGCCTATGGCGACAGAGCCGTTGTCCGGGCTTATGGCCTCGGTGCACGGACTATTGGCCGCGGAAACCCCTTTAACGGCGAGCCGCCTCCCTTGCTTGCTAACCGCCGGTCCTAAGCCTAAAAAGCAAAAAAAAGACCCTATAGAGAAAATCTATAGGTATATATAAAATACTTAATACCAGTATTTTAAATTATTTAATTTAAACAATACAATAAAGCATACCATGTGCGGACGCTATGTTCAAATAAGTCGGGTAGAAGTCGTTGAAAAGCGCTTTGGCGTCCATGTGCCCCAGCCCGAACTCTTTCCTCACAACCCCAATGTTTCAGCTAGCGAACGTGCGCCCGTAATTGCCAGCGATCGCCCTGGAGAAGTGCAGCTTTTTCAATTTGGCCTCGTTCCTCACTGGGCGCAGAAGCCGATGTGCCTTCTCAATGCACGCGCAGAAGGAGATCACAACCCCGAAAACACGCCCGACTACCAGGGCGCCAAGGGCATTCTTCAAAAGCCCAGCTTCCGTAAAGCCATTCGCAGTCAGCGCTGCCTGGTACTTGCTGATGCCTTCATCGAAGGGCCCGAAGACCGAAAATTGAGCGAGCCCTACCTCGTATACCTTCGAAAACAGGAGCGCCCCTTCGCTTTTGCTGGAATCTGGGATGAATGGCAAAACCCTACCACCGGTGAACTTGTCCGCTCCTTTGCTATCATTACCGCCGCGGCGAATAGCGTGACACAGCGCATTCGCCACCACCGCTCACCGGTCATCCTTCCTCGAGACGCGGAACGCGATTGGCTGTCATTGGACACAGACCTACAGGACATTACCGAACTTCTAACCCCATACCCCGGAGACCGGCTCAATGCCTATCCCATTTCGCCCGCCATTAAGAATCCCCGAACCAAAGACGTCAAAACCTTACTCCCCATTGGAGAGCGCTTATTTAGCGAGGAAGCCTACCAAACCAAAGACGATCTCCGGCTCGAAGGCATGCGTCCCGCTTAAGCCATGGTCCTCAGCCATACCGCGTACAGCTTCCGATTTGGAGTGCTGGAGCCTCAGGACGTCCTAGAAATTGCTGAAAAGCACGGATGCACCCCTCTAATCCTCGCAGAAATCAATGGGACAGCCGGCATTCTGCCAAGCCTGCACAAAGCGAAGATTCCCATTTACCCTGCGACAGATCTGCGTGACAGAGGGCATCGCATCGCCGTCCTTCTACCCGAGAGCCCATGGGGTTTCCAACACCTCAATGCCTGGCTCAGCGAAGCGCGCCCCCATCGACTTCATGAACTCCCCAACCTGCCTGAGGTTCGGATCATTTACCCCTTGAGTCGTGCCCCAGAACGCGCACTGAAGGCCCACGAATGGATCGGCGTGGAGGAGGGGGAGCAGCGCCGTGCTGAACGGCATCCCGCCTTTGAGCGCTGCCTCGCTTGGACCACGATGGCCTTCCGAGGAAACGGCGATTACAACAGCCACCGACTCCTACGAGCCATGGAGCTGAATACGGTGCTGAGCAAGCTGACCTTTGACGACCATCTCCCCAATGCACACCGCTGGGAGGACATGGCTGCCGTGGCTGCTCGGTTTTCATCGGTGCTTTGGAAACAGAGTCAGCATTTCTTGGCCAGTTTGCCGCCCTGGGACGCACAGCTTGGAAAGGGGAGCGGGGGGAAGAATCAGCAGACCTACACAGGCTCAAAGGCTAAGGATACGGCCCTACTCCGACACCTCTGCTTGGATGCATTGCCGCACCGCTACCCCAAAGCCTCGCGCGCAGTCACTGAGCGGCTAGAAAAAGAACTGCAAATCATCCAAGAGAAAGCCTTCACTGCCTACTTTCTACTCAATTGGGACATTGTTCGCTATGCGCAGAAACAGGCGTATTTCTACGTGGGGCGGGGGAGCGGGGCCAACAGCATGGTGGCCTACCTCTTGAAAATCACCAATGTGGACCCCATTGAGTTGGACCTCTACTTTGAGCGCTTTATCAACCTCTACCGCCAGTCGCCGCCCGACTTTGACCTGGATTTCTCCTGGCGCGATCGGCAGCATTTGACGGCCTACATCTTCAAGCGCTTTCCGAATACGGCCCTGCTGGGAGCCTGCAACACCTTCCAATACCGCGCGGTGGTGCGCGAACTAGGAAAGGTCTTTGGCCTGCCCAAGTTTGAGATTGACGCCCTAGCAGACGGAAAGATCCCCGGAGGGGACGAAAGCGCCCAGCGGCTCCTGCAGTACGCGCACCGGCTGCACGGGCTGCCCAACCGAATGAGCATACACTCCGGCGGGATTTTGATTTCGCAGGAGCCGCTACACGCCTTTTCGACGACCTTTTTGCCGCCCAAAGGCTTTCCCACCGTGGATTTTGACATGTACACCGCAGAAGATGTCGGCCTGCACAAGTTTGACATCTTGGGACAGCGAGGACTGAGTAAGATTTCGGAATGTGTGGAGATCCTCAAGGAAACACGGCCGGCTGAGGCGGCACAACTGGACATTCACGACGTGCAACGCTTTAAGACCGACCCGCCCAGCTTGGCCTTGTTGAAGCAGGGGGGAGCGATGGGATGCTTTTACGTCGAGTCCCCCGCCATGCGCATGCTGATGCACAAACTTCAAACGGCGAGCTACTTAGAGCTTGTCGCGGCCAGTTCTGTCATTCGGCCTGGCGTGGCCCAATCCGGCATGATGCGCGAATACATTGAGCGCCACCGCGATCCCGAAAAGCGCCGCCGCGCGCATCCCATTCTGCTCGACATCATGCCGGAAACCTATGGTGTCATGGTCTACCAGGAGGATGTAATTCGGGTCGCGCATTACTATGCTGGGTTGAGCCTCGCAGAAGCCGACGTCCTACGGCGGGGCATGTCTGGCAAGTACCGTTCGCGCGAAGAATTCCTTGCGGTGGAGCGCCAATTCTTTAGCAATTGCCGCGAAAAAGGCTATCCAGATGCTGATGCATGCGAAATCTGGCGCCAAATTGAAAGCTTTGCGGGCTATGCCTTTGCGAAGGGCCATTCGGCCTCCTATGCAGTCGAAAGCTTCCAAAGCCTGTACCTAAAGGCCCATTACCCGTTGGAGTATCTCGTCGCCACCGTCAACAATGGGGGAGGCTTCTACCGAGCCGAATTCTACCTCCAAGAAGCCCGCCGACACGGCGCCCACATCGAAGCCCCCTGCGTCAATGAAGGACGGACTGATACCTGTATTCAACCCAAAAACCGAATTATTCTGGGCAGCGGTCGCATTTCCGGCATGGACATAAGCGTTTGCCGCGCCCTAGATCAAGAACGTGCGCAACACGGCCCATTCACCTCACTGGCTCAGTTCATCGACCGCATGCACCGCGCAGAACACCCGCTATCACTGGATGCACTGCTTTTGCTCATTCGGGCTGGAGCCTTCCGATTTACCGGTCAGCCCAAGCGCGCCTTACTCTGGGAGGCCCACCACAGACTGGGACACAAACCGCAAGCGGCGCCCAGTTTGTCGCTGTTTGAGGAGCCCGTTCGGGCATTTTCGCTGCCCAGCTTGGCGCACCATGCCTTGGACGAAGCCTATGATCAGCTCGAACTCTTCGGATTCAGCCTCGGTCATCCCTTTGATTTGTTCACCGGCTGGCAAGGAAAGCGCAGCACTTCCGTCAAGCATTGGCCCAAACACATCGGTGAAACGATCCAAATTCTCGGCTACGTGGTCGCCATCAAGCACAGCAAGACGGTTAAAGGCGAGCATATGCAATTCGCGACGTTCCAGGAGCACAACGGCCAAATCTTTGACACCGTGCATTTTCCGCCGACAGTCAAGCGTCACGTGCTCAAAGATCGTGGCGTCTATCTGCTCACCGGACGCGTTCAGGACGAGCTGGGCTATCTCAGCCTGGAAGTCGACGACATTGAGCGCTGTCCCATGATCGCTGATCCACGCTACGCAGATTCCGGCCTTGGCCATCCCGTGGTTCAAATCCCAAAACGCCGGGCCGCGAACCCTACGAGTAAAAGAATTTAAGGAGGAAGCCGCTTTAGAGGTTAATCAAACGGTCAGGTGTACCCATTAAGGGCATTTCCTTTAAAGCATTTCAATTGCCCATAATATATATTATGTTAACTAACCATTCTCGAAGCTCCCTTACATTTCTACAAACGCTCCCAAGCCACTGGCCCGGCCGCTTTAACGATCCTCACACCCTCTTGATTTGGACTCTTGGCGCTTTTAGGGTTCAAAAAAAACGCGCCCCTTAAGGAGCGCGTCTTTCTGTGGACCAGTAAAACGTCTATTAGATGTTTCCCATCTCTTCCATGATGCGCTTCGCATCATCGTACTTGCCTAATTTGTAGTACACCTCACGGAGTGCTTGCAAAGTCGCATCATCCTTGGCATTAATGCCGTATGCTTTTTCAAAGTATACCAGGGCGTTCGCGAGCTCAACATCCTTCTCCGCATTCAACTTGTCGTACTCCTTTTTTGCATTTCGGGGCAAGTCGTTCATTTTTTCCACTACTACGTTGGAGGCATCAATGTGCATCAATCCCAACATGTAAACTGCATCCAGGTAGCCCGGATCTGCTTCCATGGCGGCCGAATAGTATTCGCGGCCTTTCACCAAATCCTTTTTCTTCTGGTGGTAAATAAATCCCGCATTGTAGAGATACAAGGCATTTTTGGGGTCCGATACTAAAGCCTCTTCCAAATTGGCCAAGGCGCCATCAAAATCCTCCTTATCCAGGAAAGACTGCAATTCCATCTTCAGGAGGTTATCATTGTTCGGGAAGGCGGCACGTGCCGTCTTCAAGAATGCATCATACTGCTCCGTCTGCTTTGTTTCGTTGTACACCCACAACAACTGGATGTAAAACTCATGCGCAATGCTCTCCGAACGCTGAGGCTCTGCGGCACGCTCCGTTTGGATGTAAAAATCCAACGTCTTTTTGTCGGGGAACGGATAACGCTGACCATCTTCGAGCAAAATACCTGTCCAAAGAATGTTCTTGAAATTCATGTCGATCAAGCTCTTATACACCTCTTCAGCACGAGTAAAATCCTTCACGTCCTGCGATAAGTACCCGATGTAACTCAAGGTCAAGGTGTCCAAAGTGCCCAAAGTTTGGCGAAGCTTGTACGCTGATTCATAAGCCTTTATGGCCGCCTCTTTATTTCCTTTGTTGAAGTTATTGTCTTCCGCCATGGTGATGTAATCAGCCGCCACGTAAGGCAACATTTCCTCGGCTTCTTTCGAATAACGCTTTTTACCCGTGGACGCCTCAAATGCGATACAGTCCGCAAAGCTTTGGGAAGCTTCATCCAAATATTCTGGGGCTGTCAAGGCTTCATCCTTGAACAACTTGTAGTATACCTGGCCACGGTAGGCATAGTACTTGGGCATCAACTTGGCGTTGCGCGTTTCCACGGGCTGCTCATTGATGATGCCGCTGGCCTCGTCGATGTACTTTTTGGCCTCCGTGAGATCCCCACGGTCCATGGCAATTTTGGCACTCGAAACACTTGGTGCCTGGGCGAACATGGAGATGGACAAAACCAGGGCTCCAAAGAATGCTGTCGTTTTCATAAAATTGGATATATGCCGCAAAGATAACGCCCGACCTGTTAGGGCCGGGCGTTTCCAAATGATTCTATGCGATATTATTCCGCGCTGCCCTCTGGAGCGGAGTCGCCTACCTCCCCAGCTGCACCCGCATCTGAAGTGCCTTCTACTCCCTCCACCACTTCAACTTCGTCTTCCTGGTGGGGCACTTTCGCTACCGAGGAGATCACCACGCCTGATTTCAGGTTGATGACCCGAACCCCTTGTGTGGCACGGCCCATAACGCGGATCTCTTTCATTTCCATGCGAATCATGATGCCATTTTTAGTGGTAATCATCAAATCGTCGTCATCGGTTACCACCTTAATGGCGACCAAGTCTCCCGTTTTGTCCGTGATATTCAGAGTCTTAACACCCTTACCTCCACGATTGGTTACCCGGTAATCTTCGACCAAGGTTCGCTTGCCGTAACCGTTTTCGGATACCACCAAGATGGACTCTTGATCGCTGTCCGTGCAGACCATACCGACTACTACGTCGTTGTCTGTATCCAGTGTCATCGCCCGAACCCCAGATGCGTTCCGTCCCATGGGGC
This sequence comes from Flavobacteriales bacterium UBA3431, assembly GCA_002381225.1. Classification (GTDB taxonomy): domain Bacteria; phylum Bacteroidota; class Bacteroidia; order Flavobacteriales; family Schleiferiaceae; genus TMED14. The sequence goes on from DFSS01000046.1 coordinate 18,947, forward strand.
GGACCTTCTCTTCGGGGAATCGAATCGCCTTACCCGATCCAACGGCCATGAGAATCTCCATGGAGCCGGTAGTCAAGCGAGCTTCGAGAAGCTGATCCCCTTCACGAACGGTGATGGCATTGATGCCATTGACTCGTGGGCGGCTGTAGGCTTCCAAAGTGGTCTTTTTAATGATACCCTTGGTGGTACACAGCACAACATAGTGGGAATTTACATACTCCTCGTCCTTGATGTCCTTCGTATTGATAAAGGCCCGAACCTTGTCATCCTGTGGAATATTGATGAGGTTGACAATGGCTTTGCCTTTGCTGGTGCGGTTTCCTTCAGGGATTTCATAGACGCGGAGCCAGAAACAGCGGCCTTGCTCTGTGAAGAACAGCATGTAGTTGTGGTTGGAGGCCACAAAGACGTGTTCGATAAAGTCCTCGTCGCGCGTCGTGGCGCCACGTGACCCCACCCCTCCCCGACTCTGAGTCCGGTATTCCGTCAGAGGAGTACGCTTAACATAGCCCATATGGGAGATCGTGATGACTACATCTTCGTCCGCGATCATGTCTTCAATACGCATGTCACCACCCGCATATTCGATTTCGGAACGACGCTCGTCGCCATACTTATCGCGAACTTCTACCAATTCTTCCTTGATGATCGCCATGCGCAGGTCCTTCTCGTCGAGAATGCGCTTGAAATAGGCGATTTGCTCCATCAATTCATTGAACTCAGCCTTGATCTTATCGCGCTCCAATCCAGTCAACTTCTGGAGACGCAACTCCAAAATGGCCTTGGCTTGGATTTCGGACAAGCCGAACTTATTCATCAAGCCATCCTTGGCATCGTCTACCGTTTTTGATCCGCGAATGAGGGCAATGACCGCATCGAGGTGGTCAATGGCAATGAGCAGACCCTCGAGGACGTGGGCGCGCTTCTCCGCTTGGCTCAATTCGTACTTAGTCCGGCGAACCACCACTTCATGGCGGTGCTCCACGAAATGGTGAATCATTTCCCGGAGATTCAAGGTCATCGGGCGGCCGCCCACGAGGGCGACGTTGTTGACGCTGAAGCTGCTTTGCAACTGGGTGAACTTGTACAATTTGTTCAAGACCACATTGGGCACTGCATCGCGCTTCAGGACATACACCACGCGCATTCCATTGCGGTCTGATTCGTCGCGGATGTCGCTAATACCCTCCAACTTCTTCTCATTCACCAACTCCGCCGTCTTTTTGATCATTTCGGCTTTGTTGACCTGGTAGGGGATTTCGGACACGATGATGCAGTCGCGGCCATTCACATCCTCAATGGTGGCGCGTCCGCGCACCACGACACGGCCTCGGCCCGTGTGGAAGGCTTCGCGCACCCCGTCGTAGCCGTAAATAATGCCTCCTGTTGGGAAATCCGGAGCCTTCACGTGCTGCATCAACCCGTCGACATCAATGTCTGGATTGTCGACATACGCGATGGTCGCATTAATCGTCTCCGTCAAATTGTGAGGAGGCATATTGGTCGCCATACCAACGGCAATACCCGAAGCCCCATTCACCAAAAGGGCGGGGATCCGTGTGGGCAGTACCGTAGGCTCTTCGCGGGAGTCGTCGTAGTTGAGTTTGAAATCGACCGTTTCCTTGTCAATGTCCTTGACCATCTCCTCGGTGATCTTGCGCATGCGCACCTCTGTGTATCGCATCGCGGCTGGGGAGTCTCCATCCACCGAACCAAAGTTTCCTTGGCCGTCGATGAGGGTGTAGCGTAGGGACCAAGTTTGGGCCATCCGTACGGCCGTGTCATAAATGGCCGAATCGCCGTGAGGGTGGTACTTACCCATGACCTCACCGACAACGAGCGCCGATTTTTTGTAAGCACGGGAGGCAAAATTGCCCATTTCATTCATGCCGTACAGCACGCGACGGTGTACGGGTTTCAAACCATCGCGGACATCGGGCAGGGCACGAGAGACAATCACCGACATCGAATAATCGATGTAGGAGCTCTTCATCTCCTCCTCAATGTTTATGGGAATAATACGTTCAGCGTCCGCCATTTTGTCAGATTAAAGTGTATTCTTCAAAAATACGCCTTCAGGACCCCTCAAATTCAGCATTGACGCGGATTTTAGCCACGTTTTATGCACAATTTGCTGTTTATAAATGTTCTTTCCCACAGAAGGCCAACCGTTGGCATTGTATTGGTTACTTTGGAAGTATGGATGAGAATTTTTCCCCCCGCGTCAAAGACGTCATTGGTTACAGCAAAGAAGAAGCCCTTCGGCTTGGGCACGACAGCATTGGCACCGAACATTTGATTCTGGGTCTGGTCCGCGAAGGAGAAGGATCCGCTGTGGACATCCTTACATCTATGGGATTGGATCTGAGTGCCTTACGCACCAAAATTGAAGGCCTCACGGAACTCGGCGACGCCTCGGCCACCCCGCGAAAGAATATCCCGCTCACACGCCCTGCGGAGAAAGCCCTCAAAACAACCTTCCTCGAAGCGAAACTCTATGCGAGTGCAGTGATCCGCACAGCCCACCTCTTATTGTGCATCCTACGCAACGAAAACGACCCTGTAACGGGTGTTTTTAAGAACCTAGGCATCGATTACGAAGGGGTCAAGGCGGAATACCAGTCCAAATTCATGGAAGATTCGGGATCGTCCCGTTCCCGACCTACCGCCTCAATGAGTGAAGAGGAGGACGAGGATAGCCCCGCTCCCCGCTCTGCCGGTAGAAAGGCAGGGGCCGATCCCAAGAGCAAGACCCCGGTGCTCGACAACTTTGGCCGGGACCTGACGAAATTGGCGGAAGAGAATAAACTCGACCCAGTCGTTGGCCGAGAGAAAGAAATCGAGCGGGTGAGCCAAGTTTTGTCCCGCCGTAAAAAGAACAACCCCCTTCTCATTGGTGAACCAGGGGTGGGCAAATCGGCCATAGCTGAGGGGTTGGCCTTGCGCATCGTGAAGAAGAAGGTGAGCCGCGTGCTCTATGGAAAGCGTGTCGTGACTCTGGACCTGGCTAGCCTCGTTGCAGGCACGAAGTACCGCGGACAATTTGAAGAGCGCATGAAGGCCTTGATGAACGAATTGGAGAAGAACGACGACATCATCCTCTTCATCGACGAGCTTCATACCATCGTTGGGGCCGGCGGCGCGACGGGCTCCCTCGACGCCAGCAACATGTTCAAACCAGCCCTCGCACGCGGCGAAATCCAGTGCATTGGAGCTACCACTTTGGACGAATACCGTCAATACATCGAAAAAGATGGAGCCCTGGAGCGAAGATTCCAAAAAGTCATGGTTGACCCTCCGACCCCGGAAGAGACGCTGCAAATCTTGGAAAACCTCAAGGCGAATTACGAAGAGCACCACAACGTCACCTACACTCCAGAAGCCTTGGAGGCCTGTGTGCGCCTAACGGTGCGCTATGTTTCCGATCGCCACCTCCCGGACAAAGCGATTGACGCCTTGGATGAAGCGGGAAGCCGCGTGCACATCACGAGCATCGTAGTTCCCGAAGAAGTGGCCGAACTCGAAAAAGGCTTGGAGGAAATCCGGCAAAAGAAAATGGAAGTGGTGCGCCGCCAGCGCTATGAAGAAGCGGCGAAGCTGCGCGATGACGAGAAAAATGTCGAAGCGGAACTGAGTAAAGCGCAGGCTCGCTGGGAAGAGCAATTGCGCGAAAACCGTCAACCGGTCACGGAAGAACACATCGCTGAAGTGGTTTCCATGATGACCGGCATCCCTGTCAAAAAAGTAGCCAAGCAGGAATTGGATAAGCTAGCCCACATGGAAGCGAGCATTCAGGCGAAAATCATTGGACAGGATACGGCTATTTCGAAAGTCGTTCGAGCCATTCAGCGCAACCGCGCTGGCCTGAAAGACCCCAATAAACCCATTGGCTCCTTCATCTTCTTAGGGCCCACGGGCGTAGGCAAAACCCAATTAGCCAAGGAAATAGCGATTCAACTCTTCGATTCGGCCGACGCCTTAGTGCGTATCGACATGAGCGAGTACATGGAAAAATTCGCCCTATCTCGACTCGTAGGTGCCCCTCCGGGATATGTAGGCTACGAGGAAGGCGGTCAGCTGACAGAAAAAGTGCGCCGAAAGCCCTACTCTGTGGTCCTCTTGGATGAAATAGAAAAAGCCCACCCGGATATTTTTAACCTCATGCTTCAAGCCCTGGATGAGGGCCATATGACGGATAGTTTGGGACGCAAGGTGGACTTCAAAAACACCCTGATCATCATGACCTCCAACATCGGCTCACGTCAGCTCAAGGATTTTGGCACAGGCGTAGGGTTTGGGACAAAATCCCGAGAGGATAAATCGGACGAACTGGCCAAAGGAGTCATTGAAAGTGCTCTTAAGAAGGCCTTTGCTCCGGAATTCCTCAACCGAATCGACGATGTGGTGGTCTTCAATCCCTTGGAAAAGGAGGACATCGCCAAGATTGTCACCATCGAAGCGGCTGCCTTAATGCGCCGAATGGAAAGCATTGGATACCAATTGACCTTGGATCCCGACGCCATTGCATTTATCGGTGAGAAAGGATTCGACCCCAAGTACGGAGCCCGTCCTCTGGCCCGGGCCATTCAGAAGTACGTCGAGGACCCCTTGGCGGAGGAAATTGTGAAAGGCCAAGCCCACCCTGGCGATGCCATTCACTTTACCGTGGAAAAAGAAGCGGAAGCGCTCACCATCCAGGTTACACCCGGCGCATCTGAACATTCGGAAGAAGCCTCGGCGCCCGCCGAGGAAAAGGCCTCGTCCAAAAAGGCCGCGCCAAAAGCCGAAGAGGCGGAGCAGGAAGGCTCAGAGGGATAAGAGCCCTGGAATGGTGCGGACCTGACTGTAGCGTTCGATCACCTTCTCAGGAGACATCATCATCTCTTTCGCCGTCACACTCACAAAGTTCCCCTTCGATGAGGAACGGATGTGAATTTCAGCCGTTTCTGAATTGAAGAGGCTTTCGAGGTAGGCAATGTTTTCATTGCTCGCCGGACAAACGAACTTAAACATGTAAATGCTGGGCCAAGTGTAGTTTTGCTCCAGCAACTCTTTAAACGCAATTGGATCCATATGAGCCCCCAAAGTAACAACGGAACTTCCCCAGTACGACGTATTGTGCTCACCGGCGCTCCAGGGACTGGAAAATCAACGGTCGTACAAGCCTTAGAGGCACTGGAATACTCCGTGATGAAAGAAGTTTCCCGAGAATACTGGGAAGAAACGGGCTACGGCGAAGGAGGCAATGACCCATGGCGCAACCTCATTGCATTCTCCAAGGCGATTTGGACCCTGCGCGCCGAGCAGCATCGTGCCGCCAATTGGTTGTCTGGCTCCGTCTTCTATGATCGATCCTTGCTCGATATTTTGGCCTACATGGATGCCGGAGAGAAAGAAATCCCAGCGGAAATGAACCCGGATCTGTTTCCCTACCATTCGGAGGTCTTCATTTTCCCCCCATGGGAGGAAATTTATCAGATGGATGAAGGCCGATGGGAGCCCTTCAGCACCTGCCATGCGATCCATCAATCACTGGTCGAAACCTACGAGGTTGCCGGCTATCGACTCGTCGAAGTGCCGCCAGGAAGCATTCAAGAGCGTGTCGACTTTATGTTGAATTATCTCCGTGACCACTGAGGCGCTTCATCAACTTCTAAAGGAGGTCTGGGGCTATTCCTCTTTCCGGCCCGGCCAAGAAGAGATTGTCACCCACTGCGCCCTGGGAAAGGATGGCATTGCCCTGCTCCCGACTGGTGGAGGCAAGTCCCTCTGCTACCAGGTTCCAGGCTTGGCGAGAGAAGCGTGCACGCTGGTGATTTCCCCGCTCATTTCCCTGATGGAGGACCAAGTAGCGGACCTTCAAGCTCGTGGCATCCCAGCCCTGTCTTTGGCGGGAGACATCGATGCGAAAGCCTGGGACCAAGTCATGGATCGAGCCATTGCTGGCGATTATGCCTTCTTGTATTTGTCGCCCGAACGAGCCCTATCATCCCGATTTATGGCCCGCCTCCCCTATTTACCTCTAGGGCTCCTCGCAGTAGATGAGGCGCATTGTATCAGCCAATGGGGACATGATTTTCGTCCGAGCTATACTTCGCTTGGTCGCCTTCGGGCCAAACTCCGCCATATCCCCTGTCTCGCTGTGACCGCCTCCGCGACGCCCGAGGTGCTGGCGGATGTGCAAACCCTGCTCGACCTTTCGGAAGCACCTGTTTTTCGGCAGTCCTTCGCGCGACCCAATATTCAGATACGCGTTCACGTCACGTCCCAGCGGGAACACACACTCCTTCAATGGTTGCGGCCAAACGATGGAAAGCAAATCGTGTACACCCGTAGCCGCAGTCAAACAGTTCAGTGGGCCAAACGCCTCAAAGAGCAAGGCATCGCTGCGGGCGCATACCATGCCGGGATGTCGGCCGACGAGCGCTCTGCCCAACAAACGGCGTGGATGGGGGAAGGCCTGAGTACCATGGTGGCCACCAATGCGTTTGGGATGGGCATTGACCAAGCCCATGTGCGTCAAGTGTTCCACCTCGATATTCCGGATTCCCCCGAATCCTATTACCAAGAAATCGGTCGTGCCGGCCGCGACGGGGCGCCTGCGGAAGCCCATTTTCTATTGGATAGCCGAGTGCAGAGCACATTTGAAAAGCGACTCAGGGAGGAATCCCTCAGCTGGGAAGACCTGTCTCGGGTCTACAATCGCCTCGGAAGCCTTGGGCAAATTGCCGTAGGAGACGGGCTGGATGTGCAGCAAACCATGGATTTGGACGAACTGGCCCAACGCTTGGATAAACCGCGTAGATGGATCGCTTTGGCCTTAGAAACCATGGAGCGCGAAGGGCTGTTTCGGCTCCATGACGGGTGGAATGCCCAAGCAAAAATTCAATTATTGATGCATGGCGAAGCACTCGTCCGCGCCGCGGAGAGCCTTCCAGGGCACGCCCACGTAGCCTATGCCGTGGCGCGAATGGATCCAGGCTCTCGGGCGGAGTTCAGCCCTTTCTCGCCGAAAGCCTTAGCACAACGGGTGGACTGTTCGATTCCCGCCTTATACGCCAGCCTTCATGCGCTTGACCGAGCCGGAATCTTACGTTGGGAACACCCCGAGGGCAAAACCCTAATCACGTGGCTCCATGCCCGTGAAGCGGAGGGCCATCTACCCATTTCACGCAAAAAGATGCACGCACTCCGAACCGCTAAGGGCCACCGTGCGCAGGCGATGTTGGACTTGCTTCATGGGGACGGGTGCCGCATGCAACGCCTACTCTCATACTTTGGAGAACGTCAGACCTCTCCTTGTGGGCAATGTGATCGCTGTACCCAAAGCCAAACACGTGGGCCTCTGGCGCTGCAAGCCCATATCTTTGCCTTGCTGGAGACGGAGCCGGCAACGGCACAAAGCCTCAAGGCCAGCCTTCCCGATAGTCCGCGTGACATTGAAGCCGCCCTACGCGAAGGAATTCACCGAAATTTGTGGGAGCGAACCCCAATTGGAACCTATCAACTCCTATGAAAATGGCCCGTATCGTTTTTTTTGGCACACCCGAGTTTGCATCAACCGCACTATTGGCTCTAGCTGCGGATGCGCGCACGGATGTGGCCGCCGTGGTCACGGCCCCGGACAAGCCTGCGGGCCGCGGGCTGCAGGTAAAGGCATCCCATGTTGGCCAAACGGCCCAAGATCTGGGAATTCCCGTCTTGAAGCCCGAAAAACTCCGCGATTCGGGCTTTTTAGCGGACTTGGCGCAGTACGACGCGGACTTGTTCGTCGTCGTCGCTTTTCGCATGCTTCCCGAGGCTATTTGGGCCATGCCCCCCAAGGGCACGTTCAATGTCCATGCCTCCCTTCTACCCGATTATCGGGGTGCAGCCCCTATTCAGTGGTCCATCGCCAATGGCGATACCGTCACCGGAGTCACCACCTTCTTGCTCAATGACCGAATTGATGAGGGGGAAATTCTTCGGCAAGAAAAGCTTGAAATAGGCCCGAACGAAGCATTGGCCTCCCTCTACGAACGCTTGATGCATGCTGGTGCAGCGCTCGCTGTGGAGACAATTCACGGTTTAATGGAGGGAAAATGGGTGAGTCAACCACAAATTCCGGGACCTCAGGCACGTTTGGCCCCAAAAATTTATCCACCATTTGGGCATCTTGAGTTGTTGAAAACTCTCCCCTCCATCCATCACCGAATCCGTGCGTGCGATCCCTTTCCTGGCGCCAGTTTTCACTTGGAAGAGGCTGGAAAGGAGCGAATAAAGCTATTTCAGTCAGAAATGATTAACGACTGTATTTCAACTGATTACACTCATTCAATTGAATTGATTATTTCAGACGAAGGGATGCAGTTGACTCAAGGTGAAGGAGTTCTGCAGATTCATGAAATACAATGGCCGGGGAAACGAAAAATGGACACCAAGGCCTTTTTACGCGGATTTCGACTTCGCGGAAAATTTGCCTTGAAACGTTAAAAAGTTGGCCAACCCTTGTGTGTAGGGTGTATTCGTTTATATTTGTTAGTGACCAAAACATATTTTTAATCTTTAAAAACGAAAAGCATGAACAAGGCACAACTCATCGATGCCATTGCTGCAGACGCAGGAATCTCCAAGGCACAAGCAAAGTCTGCATTGGATTCTTTCACGAATAACGTAGGCAGCGCATTGGCCTCTGGTGACAAAGTTTCTCTCGTCGGCTTCGGTACGTTCAGCGTATCAGTGCGTGGCGCACGTGAAGGCCGCAACCCACAGACGGGTGCTACCATCAAAATTGCTGCTAAGAAAGTTGCGAAGTTTAAGGCTGGCGCTGAAATGAGCGCAAAGCTCTAAACCCAAAGCCACCTAAACGCAAAAGCCGCCCTCGGGCGGCTTTTTTTATGGATTAAGGCATAACCCTATGCCTTCGCATAGATGCGTTCAATAATGTCCACCACCTTCAGCCCCTCCAGCGCATTGGTCGTGATGGGACCCTCGCCGCGCAGCACATTCATGACATTTTCATAGACAAAGATGTGGTTGGCGGCGGATCCTTTGTAGGGGCCGTAATTGTTGGGCGGATTGCTGGGCGCGAGCGCCGGCATGGCATACCCCTCGATATGGCAATGGGCCACTTCATTCATGTATTGCCCTGCAACCTTGACCGAACCCTTCTCGCCAATAATGGTCATGCTGGACTCCAGGTTTGCGTCCCAAACCGATGTCGAATAATTCAAGGACCCCACCCCACCTTGTACAAGGTCGAACTGAACCATGCCCGAATCTTCAAATTGAATGCTGTGGGCATGATTGAAATTATTGAGCTTCACCGCGGTAGGGGTAATATCTCCGAACAACCAATACAGGATATCAATGAAGTGACTAAACTGCGTGAACAGAGTGCCTCCATCCAAGTCTTTGGTGCCATGCCACCCTCCCGGATGGTAGTAGCGGTCATCGCGGTTCCAAAAACAATCCACATGCACTTGATAGATTTCGCCTAAGAGGCCCCGGTCTACCACTTCCTTCAGCCATTCCGAAGGAGGAGAATACCGGTTTTGCATCACGCCAAATACATATTTTCCCTTTTGGAGCGCCGCGTGAAGCACTTTTTCTGCGTCGCGGCGGGTCAAGGCCATGGGTTTTTCAATGATGGGGTGTGCCCCCGCCGCAATGACCTGAAGGGCATGTTGCGCGTGAAAGCCATTGGGTGTCGCGATGGCAACCACGTCCAATTGGGGATGGGCCGCCAGCATTGCCTCGGCCGAAGTGTAATAAGGCACCTCCACAGAAATCCCGAGTTCCCCCACAGGAAGGACATCGCAGACGGCTGCCAAGGTGGCGCCGGGGAGGTTTTTGATCATTTCAATATGGCGCAAACCAATGCGGCCACATCCGATCACGGCAAAGGAAATGGGGTGTGTCATCCGGATCAAGGTTGAAGTCGTTGTACGTGCCACGCAGCATCCTGCTTGGTAAAGACGAGGCGATCATGCATTCGGCTAGGCCGTCCCTGCCAAAATTCGATCCGCTGAATTTCAAGCGCATACCCTCCCCAGCCTTCCGGACGCTGCAATGCGTCATCTGGAGTAGCCTGCAAGGCCTGGAATTGGCCATCTAAGGCCGCTCGCGATTCAATGGGGGCCGATTGGTCCGAGGCGATGGCGCCACGCCGGCTTTCCGCAGGACGAGAATTAAAATACTGGGTACTCCAAGCCGAATCCACTCGCGAAACAGGGCCAAATACCCGCACTTGACGCTCTTGACTTGGCCAAAAGAACAGCGCATGGGCGAAGGGATTGGCCGCCAAATCACGCCCTTTCTTCGAGGTGTAATGCGTAAAAAACTGCATACGGCCCTGCTCGAGGGCTTTGAGAAGTACGATGCGCGCATCAGGGTGACCGTCCGAAGACACGGTGCTCAACGCAAATGCGGTGGCATCCGCGACGCCAGTTTGGCGGTAGGACTCGAGCCATTCGCTAAAAAGGGCCACAGGGTCAGCACTTTTCGCCTCATCGGACAGGCTATTGGCCCGGTATTCTTTACGGTCGTTGTGTAAACTCATGGATTGTGCTAAATTAACGGATATGAGGCAGTCAACCGAGCATCGAATTCAACGTGGGCAGGTTTTATTGGCCCACCCATTGCTCGAAGACCAAAACTTTCAACAGTCGGTCATTCTGCTCGCGGATCACGATGAGCAAGGCACCGTAGGATTTGTGCTGAACGATCCCCTCGAGTATACACTTCCCCAAGCCCTTGAAGGCGCTTGGCCTGCCCTACCCTTGCATGTAGGCGGCCCGGTGGACCAAGATTCCCTCTTTTACCTTCATTGCCGTCCAGACCTCATTCCTGGAGCACATTCCATTGACGGCTTCTTGCATTGGGGCGGTGAATACGACGTTATGCACGAAATGCTTACGCGCGGACTCCTTCACGCAGGGCATATCCGGTTTTTTGCAGGGTATTCTGGATGGTCGCCCAACCAGCTTAACCAGGAGATTGACGAAGGAAGCTGGGCCATCATTCCCGGCAACACCGTGAACTGCCTGAGCTACCAAGCCGACCTGTACCAAGCCCTCAAGGGACATCTCCCCCCGGATTTTCGACTTTGGAGCAATGCCCCGAAGGAACCTACCCTGAATTAGAAAAGCGAGGACGCCCGCAAGGCGTTCTGCATGCGTTCTGCTTGAGCCATCCCATAGACGGACTTGCGGTACTGCGTAATGGCCGAAACACCATCCACCGCATTGGTCATCCACACCTCATCGGCGTCCAGCAGGGCAAAAGGACTGAGGGCCTCTTCCTTGACCGTCCATCCAAGGCCTGGGGCCAATCGAAGGACCTGCTCTCGAATCACGCCACGGAGAGCCCCGGAAGCTAGAGGAGCGGTCGTCAATTCCGCACCCTTGAGGACGAAAAGATTGCCTCGGCTTGTTTCGAGCAATCGGTTTTCATGGGACAAAATGATGGCATCATCCAAGCCTTGATCCAAAGCAAATTGAGCCGCCAAAACGTACAGGGTGGATTGGCTCGCTTTAAGGGTGCTCAAGAGTCCTGCGGCCTTTTTATGTTCTTGGAAAAGATCAACTTGTAGCGTCTTTAGCGGATGAGGGTAGCCCACGTCTTCGAGTGGCGTGACATGGACAGCAAAATCCACCCCTGCGGTGCTCGGCGCATAACCGACTCCCCCTTCTCGCCAAACCGCCATCCGGAGTCGGTAGTCGCCCGATGTGTCCGGAAGGTATGACCGCAATTCGGCCTCCATCTCGTCTGGGCTCCAACTGGCGGGAATGTCCATGCGAAGGATGCGCATGCTCGACATCAAACGGAAGTAATGGGATTCCCAAAAACACAATCGCCCGCGGTGCACACGAATGGTTTCAAACAATCCATCCCCGTACAAATGCGAACGACGCGAAAAGGCTTGACCTTCCGCGTCGCTCAAGATATTTCCATGGTACCAGACTTGGCTCACTTCGCGAAGAGTTCGGCCATCTTCGTGCCGATGTCAGCGGGAGAATCCACGACATGGACACCACATTCGCGCAAGATGGCCTTTTTCGCTTGGGCCGTGTCTTCGGCTCCACCAACGATGGCACCTGCGTGGCCCATGGTACGACCTGCAGGAGCTGTTTCACCCGCGATGAAACCAACAACGGGCTTGGTTCCGTTTTCTTTGATCCACTTTCCAGCTTCCGCTTCGAGCTGACCGCCGATCTCTCCAATCATGACAATGCCATGGGTATCGGGGTCATTCATCAGTAGAGCCACCGCTTCTTTGGTCGTGGTGCCAATGATGGGGTCACCCCCAATTCCGATGGCGGTTGTGATGCCCATACCAGCTTTACAGATTTGGTCCGCCGCTTCATAGGTCAAGGTGCCCGACTTGGAGACGATACCAATGTTGCCTTTTTTGAAAACGAAACCAGGCATAATGCCCACTTTCGCTTCGTCGGCAGTGATTACACCTGGACAGTTAGGACCGATGAGGGTGGCGCCTTTCGAAACCGCATAGGGCTTGGCCTTCACCATGTCCGCAACAGGAATGCCTTCCGTGATGCACACGATGACCTTAATTCCGGCGTCCGCCGCTTCCATGACCGAATCGGCTGCAAACGCGGGCGGCACGAACAAAATCGACACATCGGCTCCTGTGGCGTCCACGGCGTCCTTCACCGTGTTGAACACTGGACGATCGAGGTGCATTTGGCCACCTTTACCCGGCGTCACTCCACCCACGACATTCGTGCCATAGGCCATCATTTGCTCAGCATGGAAGCTGCCTTCCTTGCCAGTAAAACCTTGTACGATGACTTTGGAGTCTTTATTAACGAGAACGCTCATGGGGCGGATACTTAAGTGTTGAGAATGATGGCGCAAAAGTAGGGTTCAAAGCGCGAACCCCTACCCTCTTTACTTGCTGAATTTTATCTCTTGAATCAGCCGATCTGCACCCGCATACACGTCTACCACCCACATGACATAGCGCAGATCTACCATAATGTTGCGGCAGCGCTCTGGAGTGAAGTAGAAGTCGCTCATGGTTCCTTCCCAAATGCGGTCAAAGTTGAGGCCGATCAACTCCCCTTTGCTATTGAAGACCGGACTGCCCGAATTGCCTCCTGACGTATGATTGGCGGCCAAGAAGCATACCGGCAATTCACCCGCTGCATTGGCATAGACCCCGTAGTCACGGGCTTCCAACTTCAGTCGGAGGTCTTCCGGTAAATCAAATTCATAATCGCCGGGGATGTACTTGTCAAGGATGCCATCTGCCGTCGTATAATGCTTGTAGGTAACGCCATCCTTGGGTGAAAGGCCGCCTACTCGACCGTAGGCAAAGCGCAGCGTAGAATTGGCATCGGACGCAATGTTGGCATTGATCCCCTCCCCATTTTCATTGGCTGCGAGCATGCGCTCGTTCATCCAGGCTTTCATTCCGGCCGCGTATTCCAACTCGGGTTCACGTAGATTGCCCGAATGTGCTCGGTACATGGCCAACAAATCAGGCCACAACGAAAAGGCCAAGTGGTTTCGATGGGCGGCCACAAGAGCCGCTACCTCTGCATCGTTGGATACCGTGGGCAAGCTTTTGTACAGTTCAGGGTTAAAGTAGCCCTGGATAAAAGCTTCCGTTTCAGCAAAGTATTCGAGCGGCACACCCAATGCTGGTTTCTCCTCACCCGCTGCGCGCCATGCCGCCACGAGGCGCTTCGAAGCGCGGCGGTCCAGTTCCGGCACAAAGTCCTTGTGGAAGTCGATCAAGGCCGCAATGGCTGGGCCACAGCCTGCGCCTTTATCGTAGGTATTCACGAGGTCTTGGGCCAAGCGACTCCATGTAGCGAGTTCCCAACGCGGTAAAACTTCCTGCCAATAGACCAGGCCCAAACGGTCGTTTTCAAGGGCAGAATTCTGCGTGGCAAAGGTGGAAACCAGCTCCCCAGCGAGACCTTGGTTCCTCATTTGTTTAGCGGACCACGCCACGATGGCTGCCTCGCGCTTGCTTAAGGTATCCAGGCCGTGAGCGGCCTCCATGCCTTCGATTTGGCCAATCCACTTCTTCCAGCCATTCGAAACCGAAGCGTACTTGGAAGCGTACTGAATTTTTACGGCGGGATCTACGCGCATCGCACTGTCCCACGTACTGAGCACCAAATCGCGCATGGCTACCCGCACCGGAAGCATAATTTCCAGCTGCTGAGCCACTTCCGAAACGGGCAAATAACTCGTCGTACGCCCGGGAAAGCCATAAATCAAGGAGAAATCGCCTTCTTCGGTGCCCTTTAGGCTGACCACGAGCGGATTCTTCACCTGCATGGGCACGTTGTTGGCGCTGTATTCGGCAGGACTTCCGTCCGGGGCCGTATAGATTCGGAACAAGGAAAAGTCGCCCGTGTGACGCGGGAAGACCCAGTTGTCCGTATCAGCTCCGTATTTGCCAACCGCACTGGGAGGCGCGCCCACCAAACGAACGTCCGAATAGCGTCGGGCAATAGTGAGTTCGTAGTCATTCCCCGCGTAGGTTGGGTCAATATGACCGATGTAGCCTTCTTTGGAAGGGTAAGCGGCCATCTTCGTTTCCAGCACTTCCGCAATCGCCTCGCGTTCGCTCTTACCCTGGGCGATCAGCGGAAAGACCTCCCAGCTCACATTTTCCATCTTGATAATGAAGTCCACGTAAAGACCAGGATTGGGCTTTTCATTTGCAAAGGTCTCGGCCCAAAAGCCATCCTTCAAGTAATTGTTTTCCAATGAGCTATGGGTTTGAATGGCATCAAAACCGCAGTGGTGATTGGTCAAAACCAATCCTTGATTCGAAATCACTTCTCCCGTGCAGAAGCCCCCAAAGTGCACCACCGCATCATTAAGGCTGCCGGAACCCCCTTCGGAGTAAATATCGCTCCAGGACATCTTCATGCCCATGGTTTTCATCTTGTCATATTGAGCCGCAGCATCTTCTGGGAACCACATTCCCTGCCCTAACCCGTTAAAACTGAATGCCGCCAAGGCGGCTACTGTGAAAATAGAGGTGTATTTGCGCATTCCGTAAAGATATATCTTCGCGCCATGAAAGCATTCAAATTCCTTATGGCTACCGGAGCCTTGGCGCTTCTGGTTTCCTGCCAGCCGAGCGATCTCAGTATTGATATCACCTTGGACAACTTCACTCCTTCTGAAGAAGAAGGATGGGCGACCATTATGGTTCGCGACACCGCAGATTGGTATGCAGCCGATTCTATTGTCTTGACAGATGGAAAGGGTACGCTGCGCTTTGCTCCAGAGGGTCCGACCTCCTTTTATGTTCGCATCGCCGGCATCGCCGAACCTATTGCAGGTTTTGGCTTCCGTGGTACCTTGACCCTGAAGGGCGACGCAGGGGTTGTGCCTTTTGAGGGCCGCTTGGAGGGCACCGAGGAGATGACCTCCTTCAATACCTTCAACGATCAGCAACGCGCCTTCCAAGACTATGCGCGTTCCTTTGACTCGTATTTCCAGACCGCGAGCGCCATGGGAGATTCCACGACGCTGGACTCTTTGAGCAACCTTCTCAATGCCGAATACGAAAATCTCCAGCGCGAAAACAAGCGATTTGCCATGGAGAACGGCGCATTGGGAGCCTACATCGCCAACCGCTATATGTACATGGAGGAAGCCACGGTGTTGGACTCCGTGCTGATGGGCGTTCCCGAAGACGCTAAAAACTCTCAAGATGTCAAATTGCTCACCGAGCGCGTCAACGCCCTGAAGCGCGTCGCCATCGGCCAACCGGTTTTGGACTTAAACCAAAAGGATACGTTGGGTAACGACGTCAATTTGGTGAGTCTCTTGGGCACTGGATACACCCTCGTCGATTTCTGGGCTTCTTGGTGTGGCCCATGCCGTGCTCAAAACCCTGCCTTGGTGCAAGTGTATCAAGATTTCCATCTTGCCGGCTTTGAGGTCGTAGGAGTGGCTTTTGATGACGACTACGGAAAGTGGATGGATGCCATTCACAATGATGGCTTGACTTGGCCCCAGATGACAGATTTGCAAGGCTGGAGCAACTCTGCTTCCAAATTGTACTCCATCCGTGCCATTCCACAAAACGTTTTGATCGGCCCAGACCAGACCATTGTGGCACGCAACTTGGAGCCCGATGCGCTCCGGACGTATTTGATGGAACACATGACGCCTTCCGCGGAATAAGCGTTCATCCCGAAAAAATAATGCAAAGGGCGGCCCAACTGGGCCGCCCTTTTTTGTAACATGCCTCGACGGATTTCCAATAACGGTCCATGATCAGCAAAAAAAAAGCGCAGGATGGACTGCGCTTTGGAAAGAGATTAAATCGGGGTATCCATCAGGTAAGTAATCCACCATCAACCTGAAGTACTTGGCCGGATACATAGGACGACAAATCACTGCCTAAGAATACGCATGCATTGGCCACGTCTTCTGGCTGCCCTCCGCGCTTCAAGGGAATGGCGTCGCGCCAGGTTTGAACCACTTTTTCGTCGAGCACGCCCGTCATCTCTGTTTCGATGAATCCGGGTGCCACCGCGTTGCAACGGATGCCCCGCGAGCCCAATTCCAAGGCCACCGACTTTGTGAAGCCAATGATGCCCGCTTTGGACGCGGCGTAGTTGGCTTGGCCCGCATTGCCTTTGATGCCCACAATGGAAGAAATATTGATGATGCTTCCACTTCGTTGCTTAAGCATATAGCGTTGAGCGTGTTTGGTGGTATTGAACACCGATTTCAAATTGATGCTGATCACTTGGTCAAAGTCTTCTTCACTCATGCGCAGCATCAGGGTGTCCCGAGTGATGCCTGCATTGTTCACGATGATGTCAATTTGACCAAAATGGGCCACCACATCCTGGATGAGCTGTTCTGCTTGCTCCCCACTCGACGCATCCGAACGGAAACCTTTGGCTTCCCCTCCCAAGGCCGCCAGGTCCTTTTCAAGAGCCTCGCCGCGCTCGACGCTCGACAGATAGGTAAATGCCACTTTGGCCCCTTCTTCAATGAATCGCTGGGCGATCGCGCGTCCAATTCCCTTGGAAGCGCCTGTGACCAAGGCCACCTTGTTTTCGAGTAGTTTCATAGTGTGAAATTAGTGTGTTTCGCGAAATCCTGTGAGTCGAAGGCCCAAGTAGGCACAGCCTAATCCCAGGATACCTCCAGCCAATACATCGTGCAACCAATGCATATGCAAATGAATCCGGCTGTAGCCTACGCCCGTAGCGAGTAGAACCATTCCAATGGGATATTGGTAGGTTGGGCGCGCCATGCGAGCCCAGCCCGCAGTGAGTGCCGTGGCGAAGGCCGTGTGTCCAGAAGGGAAGCTTTTAAAAAAGGATTTGGTCAAACCCGGAATGTCGTGGACATCGGGAAATACCTTCCACGGCCGCGGATAGTCCGCGAAAATGCTCTTCAAGCCCTGTGGGAGCACCACGGCCAAAAGAACGATGGCCAAAAAACCGTTCCGAACAGGTTTCCAACTTTCTTGCCCTCGATGCATGGACCAAAGCAATCCAAAAAAGATCACTGCGGCATAGACCTCGCCCCCCTTTGTCCAAATTAACATGGCACGATCCATCCAGCCTACCCTGGAATCCTGAATCGTATGCATGAGGGTATGTGAGCCTAGAAATACATAGAGCAAGCCCAGGAGCCCCCAAATCACTAAAAAGGTGTGTAGGTACGTCCGGTTCACGGGAAGAACTCAGGAGCCAATCGTGCGCAAAAGCGTGGTGATTTGGCTCTGCCAAAGCAAACGCATCTCCTGCTCTTCTTCCGGTTCGACATGGTCCGACACAAGCAGAAGACCGTCGCCCGTTAATTCATCAATCTCGATCCGAAATTCAAAGGAATACTTCTCATCGCTTTCGTCGTGGTCCCATTTGTATTGAATAAACTGGCTTTGCTTCTTGCGAACTAAAAAGGCCACTTCTTCAGAATCCCCCCAAATGAAGGTGAATTTGTCCCCACGAGAATTCACATCATCACAGAACCACTCTGCCAGACCGCTTGGGGTGGACAAAAAGTTGTACAGCATGGGGGCAGAGCTCCGGACAGGAAATTCAAGAACAATTTTAACGCGATCGGACATAATAGATGATCTCTGGGCTTGGAAAGTTGAACTCGCAATATAGTCCTTCCAATGAATCTGCAAAACCTCCTTGGCCCTGATTTGGTTCAATTTTGCATTTTGTACAAATTCCCCAGGAAGATTGCCTAGATGGGTCTCTTGTCCTATTTTTGCCGCCTCTCACGGCGAGGTAGCTCAGACGGTTAGAGCGCAGGATTCATAACCCTGAGGTCGGGGGTTCGATTCCCCCCTTCGCTACTCGAGCATCAACCCAGGCACCACGCCTGGGTTTTTTCATTTTGGCCGAGCCAAGCTCATTTGGTTGTGTAGGGAGAATGAAAATGCTTCAAGGGCGTCCCTTCATTTCTCCCTTCTTCGTTAGTTAAAACTCCTCACTGAATGTATCATCCCACTTAAACGAGTTAACAATCCAGCCATCTTTGTTCTGATAGTAGATGATTTTTACTCGGATCGCGGTGTACTCGTAGCGAATCAAATACGTCTCGCGGATGGCAATGTCCGCAATGGTTTCCGTTTTCACCTTCACGATTCCGATAGACGGCCCAAAACGGTCCACAATCAAATTCATGTATTTGAGCGTTTTTTCCTCGACGGCTTCGATTTCATTCTCGGCCAACGGCCAATAGGGTCGTAGTGCATCAAACGCTTGGGATATCTTGTTTTGACTAAATAATTCGGTCACCTTTTTGGACAATGCTTCGGTCGCGGGGATGCCATCCAGAGATTCAGATTGGGCGTGCGCACTCGCGCTCCCAAGCGTAAATGCCATAAAGAGGACGAAGCATTTCCAGGGTGATGGTCCGTTACGTTTCATGTAGAGTGGTTTTAGGATTATCCGTTTAAAATTAGTTTCAAATGGAACAAGTCATCCTTGACCAGATTTTACCTCCGTCGACCTAGCTTCCCCCCTCGTCCCTTGGGCGAAGATTGGCTTCCACTTCGAGGTTTGCTCCCCGGAGGCGTATTTGTACTATTTCCCGAGCGCCGAAGTTTGAAACCAGCGGGCTTAGGCCCCGGGGAGGATGTTTTCGGTGAGGCTTTTGCCACCCCACGCCCTTTGGCGTTCCCAGGGTTTTCCTTTTCCGAACTGGAGCCTTCTACCGCCTTATAGAGCACCTCTAGTTCTTCAGCGCTTAAATCACGCCACTCACCCAAAGGAAGCCTCCCTAAGGATATATGCATGATTCGAGTGCGCTCCAATTTGATAACATGAAGCCCTACATATTCACACATCCGACGAATTTGCCGGTTGAGCCCTTGAATCAAGATGATTCTAAAAGTTGAAGGGCCCACTTGGGTAATACGGCATTTTTTTGTGGTCGTCCCCAACATGGGCACCCCTTGAGACATAGTGCGGAGTGCCTCTTCCGTCAAGGGCGCATCGACGGTCACGAGATACTCTTTCTCGTGTCGGTTGCCCGCACGCAGAATTTTGTTCACCACGTCCCCGTCGTTCGTCAGAAATATCAAGCCTTGGGAGTCCTTGTCGAGCCGTCCAATCGGAAAGATGCGTTCTGGGTGATGAGCAAAGTGAACAATGTTACCCTCTACGCTCGCCTCGGTCGTGCTAGTAATCCCTGTGGGTTTGTTGAGCGCGATAAAAACCAGCTTTGAGGCCTCTTTGGGCTCCAAAGCATAGCCATTCACCATCACGCGGTTCCCAGGAAAAACGAGATCACCAATGACCGCTTTTCGCTGGTTGATTTTCACCTGGCCATTGGCAATGTATAGATCCGCTTGCCGACGGCTGCAGTAGCCGCTTTCTGCAATAAACTTGTTCAATCGGGTCGCGTGGTTCGACATACCCCAAAGGTAATGGGCCGTACCTTTCGAGAATGAAGGATGCCGGAGCCATTTTTTCCGACTGTGGCCGCTACCGATATCGA
>DFSS01000009.1:0-351 GCA_002381225.1 Flavobacteriales bacterium UBA3431
CGCGGAGCCCAATTCAAGCTCCCGGGGGTGGACAGATTCAATATTGTCTTGGGCGGTGTGATGGTAATCAAAGTAACGTTGGCTGTCTCCGCGGTAGCCCATCAGAATGGCCCCTTCGTCGGTGATTTGGCCGACATCTGCGCCCGACCCCCCTTGCGTCCATTCGCGGCAGCCGTATGGAGAGAGCAACGTATTCAGTGCCTCGATGATTTCGGGGTGTTCCTCGTGGAAAAACCCGGGTAGGCTAAAGCCTCGGGGAGCGCCAGAGCCTCCGTCGGATTCGACGCCGGCGAGGTGGGTTCGGCCCGGCTCTAAGCCGGAAGCGGCATAATCGCGCGCGCCTTCTAAGCC
>DFSS01000009.1:632-13448 GCA_002381225.1 Flavobacteriales bacterium UBA3431
AATTCTTCATTCGCAAACAGGACGATGCGCATGGTGTGGCGGGGCTGATAACCAGCCTGCTTCAAGAGCCACAATGCCTGCATAGAATGTACCACGCCCGCGCCGTCGTCTTGGGCACCTGTACCCAGGTCCCATGAGTCCAAGTGGCCCCCAACCACCATGACCTGGTCGGGGAATTCGCTGCCCCTCCATTCGGCGATGACGTTGGCAGATTGGGCGCGTCCGACTTCGTGGCAACCAAGGGTGTAGTGTACTTGAAGGTTGGGGTTCTTTTTAAGTTCGGCGCTGAGCCAGTTGGCGTCGTTGGTGCTAATGCCGGCTGCGGGGATTTTCGTCACGCCCTCTTCGTAGGCCATGGCGCCGGTATGGGGGAAGTCGTCGTTTCGGTGGGTCAAGCTACGGACCAACACGCCCACCGCTCCATATTTAGCCGCCTCTGAGGCGCCCCCCCAGCGCTGCCAACCGGCCTTGCCGTATGAAGACCCTGTATTGATCAACCAGGGGTCCATGGGCTCGTTGTAAAGGACGATGTTGCCCGCCAAGAGGTGGCCTTTTGCGGCGAGGTCTTCGCGGCCTACAATTTCAATGACTTTCGCGGTCAGCCCTGGGCCCTTGTCGCCGCCGGGTGTGCCCACGGAACCACCCAGTGCGGTCACACGCAAGGGGCGCTTGGTTTTGCCTTGGAGGCATTCGGCGGTTTCCACGCCACGCGCCCAATGCCGCACATCAACGGGCTG
This sequence comes from Flavobacteriales bacterium UBA3431, assembly GCA_002381225.1. Taxonomy (GTDB): domain Bacteria; phylum Bacteroidota; class Bacteroidia; order Flavobacteriales; family Schleiferiaceae; genus TMED14. Next base: position 1,370 of record DFSS01000009.1, read on the forward strand.
GGTAAATACGCGATCAAAGCCTAGGGTGTCAAGCGTTTCGACCGCCCATTTCACGCCTTTGGCATCCCCTTCTGATCCGGCTAAGCGCGGACCCGCTTCCGAACACAGATTGGCCAGCCAGCGGTATCCTTGTTGTTCTCCCAAGGCTTGCTGGTACAACCCTTTGACGAAGGAGGCATCTTCTGCCGTTTGGGCTTGTGCGCCGATGGCCAAGAAGCTTAGGGCGAAAAGAGAAAGCGATTTTTTCATGAACTGGGCGTCTAATGCGAAACGTCGGATGCAAAAAATAGAAGCGAAAAGATACGCTGCATTCGGCCCTTCTTAAGCCGGTGTGCCTACTCCAACATGAGGGCAGCCGAATCCCCACTCACGAGGTACATGAGTAGGCCGGTCAACCATCCGCCGTAGGTGCCCAGCGCATAGCCCAGCACAGCGAGCAATACACCAACCGGCGCCAGCGAGGGGTGGAAAGCGGCGGCGGCTACAGGGGCCGAAGCTGCCCCGCCAATGTTCGCTTTGGAGCCCACCGCGACAAAGAAAAAGGGAGCTTTGATCCAGCGGGCAACACCGAGGAGGATCGCGATATGGAACAGCATCCAGATAGCGCCCACAAGGATGAGGCCCGGTTGCTTGACGGCTTCCATGATGTCCATCTTCATGCCGATGGTGCCCACCAAGATGTAGATGAAGACCGAGCCCCATCGGCTAGCGCCGGCGCCTTCAAGATTTCGGGCCTTCGTGAACGAGAGCAACAAGCCCACAGTTGTGGCGACGACCACAATCCAAAAGAAATCACTGGTCAAGCTAAAGTTCGCCGTGTACGGTGCGTTTTCCGCAAACCAGGGGGCCAGCGTGTCCCCGGCCATGTGCGAAATAGCCACGGCCCCAAAGGCCAAGCCAAGGATCTGCATGACTTCGGGGAAGGTGGGGATGCGGGAGGTTCGGGACAAGAAGTCCTCCATTTCTCCTTGCAGAGCCTTCACGGAGCGGTTGTCTGCCTTGAGCCATCCGTCTACTTGATCGCTTTTCGCCGCACCCAAAAGGATGATGGCCATCCATACTTCGGCGACGACCACATCCACCGTAATCATAGCAGAATACAGCGCGCCCGAGGGTTTGAAAATTTCAAACATCGCCGCTTGGTTGGCGCCTCCTCCAATCCAGGAGCCCGCAATCGTTGACATGCCTCGCCACACCGCATCTGGACCCACGCCGCCGACCAAATCGGGTGCCATGGCCGAAACCGCCAGGATCGCTACCGGCCCGCCAAGGATAATGGAGGCCGTCGCGGTGAAAAACATGATGAGCGCCTTAGGACCCAATCCAAAAACGGCCTTCAAATCAATGCTCAAGGTGAGCAAGACCAGGCTCGCGGGGAGCAGGTAGCGGGACGCAACGAAATAGAGGTGGGTATCCTTGGGGACAATGTGAAAATTCGTGAGCAAGGAGGGCAAAAAGTAGCACAGCAAAAGGGCGGGCACCACCTTGAAAAATCCGGATAACCGGGGATGGGTCGAGGCCCAGAAAATACCTCCCAACAGGGACATCAATAGGCCGAATACGACCGCTTCATTGGTGATCCAGGGGGTGATAACGGCTTCTTCCATAGGTTAGGGATTCTTTTTGCGCGGAGGGCGTTTTCGTTTTTTCTTCGGCGCCAAGGTAGGGGTATTCGGGTCGACCGCAGCAGCCGAAGGCGCTTGTTGGGCGGCCACGGACTTAGGGGGCGCAGAGGGAATAGCTTTCGCCTTCTTCTTTCGCTTTTTGTTTTTTTGGGGGGCATCCACAGCAGCCGGCCTACCGGCGGTGGACGACGCGGTCCTATTGACCGAACTCTGCTTCGCCGGGGCAACTCCTGGGCGCACATCCCAGTGCACAAACTGCGGGCGCTCCATCCAGGCAGACAATACTCCACCGAGGCTCACCAAGAATTTGTCTTTGCGGATTTCTTGGATTTCGCCCGCTTGGCGTCCGGCGCCCTGCAGGACTTTCACTTTGTCCCCGACTTTAACGGGGAGGGTCCAAAGTCGCTCAAGTTCTTCGCGGTCGGCCTTTTGCTTGACCGTTTCGGCCCGTTGTTTTTGGACTTCCAGCACTTGATGGCGCTCGGACAGTGTCCGGACAATGCGCTCTTCAATCTCTTTTTTGGCCTTCTGGGTTTTCGCCTTGCTCCAACTGAGGGACCACTGCTCCATGCGCTTGCCCCACATGAGTTGGTCGCTGACCTCCGCATTGTTTTCGGCGGCTTTGCTCAATTTGGTTTCGAGATCCGCAATGTATTTGGCCTGGGTCGTCTTCAGGGTTTCAAGGTCCGCGAGACGATCGCTTATTTGGGTACGTGTGCGGTCGAGCTGGCTTCGTTGTTTTTGAAGACCAACAAGCAGGCGATCAACAGCCAAGGTTTGGGTCGCCAAGGCTTCGCGCGCCGCCTGCATGATGCGCTTGGGAATGCCCACACGCTGGGCTACTTCAAAGGTGTACGAAGAGCCTGGTACACCGAGCTGCAGGACGTATTGCGGAGCAAATGTTTCAACGTCAAAGGCCATGTTGGCATTGCAGCATCCGTCCAATTCCTCCGCCAATGCTTTGATGCTATTGTAATGGGTCGTAAACACCCCGTAAGATCCCGAAGTGTGAATTTCATCCAAGAAAACGGAGGCAAGCGCAGCACCCAAATCGGGATCCGATCCACTGCCAAACTCGTCCACCAAACATAGGGTTTGGGTGTCGGCCCAGGCTAGGATTTCCTTCATTTTGGTCAACTTTCCGCTATAAGTAGAAAGCTCGTTTTCCACGCTCTGTGCATCGCCAATGTCCGCCATGATTCGGCCAAACCATGTCATAACCGACTTGGGGTGCGTCGGAATTAAAATGCCGCATTGCAACATGATTTGAAAAAGTCCGACCGTTTTGAGCGCAATGGATTTCCCCCCCGCATTGGGGCCGCTAATCACCACCAAGCGCTGCGTCGGGCGCAAAGCAATGTCCAAGGGTACCACATTGCGCTGTTTGGCCTTTTGAACCCGGCGTAAAACAGGGTTCATCGCTTGGCGTAAATCGATTTCCCCTTCTGAACTAAGACGTGGGAGGCAGGCTCCCTCTTCGCGCGCGAAGCGGGTTTTGGCCAATAAAATATCCAGTTGGGTTAGGCGCTCATCCGTGGCTTTGATTTCGCCACGGTACGGCGCTAAGTCCCGCGTTAACGCCTGGAGGATGCGCCGAATTTCCTTGCGTTCCTCTTCCACCAAGAGTCCGACCTCGGCATTGATTTCCAAGCATTCCGTGGGCTCTAAAAACACTAAGGTGTTCTTGGCGCTGCTGCCGTGGAAAGCCCCGCGGGCTTTGCTTTTGTGCGAGGCGGATACGGCCATAACACGGCGGTCGTTGCTAACGGATTCACGCACGTCGCCCAGCCACCCCTCGGACTCGTAGCGCTTGAGGACTTTATAAAATAGGCGGTCCGCCGCCACACGCTTTTTTCCTAAATCTGTCCGAATTCGGGAAAGCTCGGGAGAGGCATTGCTTTTAACTTGCCCATTGCGCTCTAGGACCCGGTCGATGGCTTGAGGGATTTCGGGGGTAGGCGGAAACGGTTTGAGCATGGCCGCCAACATTGGCGCATCCTCCTCGTAGGTCAACATAAACCGATACCCGTTGGCATAGGATTCGGCCTGGGCCTTAATCGCCATGAACTGCTCGGCGTCAAGCACCGCATTTTGAATGCGCAGCATGGGTAGGGCGTCGTCCACCTCAGCCATGGCCACAGCTGGAAAATAGTGGCCGCGCTCCATGAGCTGCAAAAGTTCATCCGATTGCAAGAGGGCCGGCTCAACCTCACGTTGTATGGGGTTGGGCTCCATCGCCAGCAAGGCTTCGCGGCCTTTTCGCGATGCGGCGTGCTGGGCAACATACCCCTTGAGCAAGTGAAAGTCTAGTGACTCTCCGGCTGATTCGGGGTAAAGCATGGATTAGTCGGCCTTTTCGGGGCGCATTTGGGGGAAGAAGAGCACTTCCTGAATGCTGGATTGGTCCGTTAGCAGCATGGTCAAGCGATCCATGCCAATGCCCATCCCTGAAGTAGGGGGCATACCATATTCCAAAGCGCGCAGAAAGTCCTGGTCGATAAACATGGCCTCGTCGTCTCCTTTTTCCGAAAGTGTCAGCTGCTCCTCAAAGCGCGCACGCTGGTCGATCGGGTCGTTGAGTTCACTGTAGGCATTGGCGATTTCCTTGCCGTTGATGAAGAGCTCAAAACGCTCCGTCAAGCGTTCATCGTCACGGTGGCGCTTGCATAGGGGCGACATCTCCACGGGGTAATCCGTGATGAAGGTGGGTTGCACGTAATGGTGTTCACATTTCTCGCCGAAGATTTCGTCGATGAGCTTGCCCGTACCCATTTCAGGGGTCACCTCGAGGCCAAGCGACTTGGCGGAAGCGCGAATGTCGTCTTCTGATTTACCCAGCAAATCCAACCCTGTGTGGGTTTTGATGGCTTCCAAAATGGGCACACGAGCAAACGGCGCCTTCAAGGAAATCGCTTTGCCGCCCACGCTGATGTCTGAAGATCCTGTCACCGCGACCGCGATTTCCTCGAGCATCTTTTCGGTCATGTCCATCATCCAGTGGTAGTCCTTGTAGGCCACGTAGATCTCCATGACGGTGAACTCGGGATTGTGCGTTCGGTCCATGCCTTCGTTGCGGAAGTCCTTGGCAAATTCGTAGACGCCATCAAAGCCACCCACGATCAAACGCTTCAAATACAGCTCATTGGCAATGCGCAAATACAGCGGAATATCCAGGGCGTTGTGGTGCGTGATAAAGGGGCGCGCCGAGGCGCCGCCAGGAATAGGCTGCAAAATAGGGGTCTCCACCTCCAGGTATCCGGCGCGGTTGAAAATGCTGCGCATGGTGCTGAAGACCTTGGTGCGCTTCACAAAAATGTCTTTGACTCCCTCGTTGACAATCAGGTCTACATAGCGTTGGCGGTAGCGCAACTCGGGATCCGTGAATGCGTCATAGGTATTGCCTTCCGCATCTTTTTTCACAACGGGAAGGGGACGAATGCTCTTGCTGAGCACCCACATCTCTTTCGCGTGAACGGAGGTTTCACCTGTCTGAGTAGCAAAAACATGGCCCTTGATGGCAATAAAATCGCCGATGTCCAAATGCTTCTTGAACACATCGTTGTAGAGGGCTTTGTCCTCGTCTGGGCAGATTTCATCGCGGTTGACGTAGATCTGGATACGGCCCGAAGAATCCATAACGCTAGCAAATGACGCTTTGCCCATGATGCGTTTGGTCATGAGTCGTCCTGCCACGCATACCTCAAAACCCTCCGCAGGGTTGGCGGCAAACTGGGCCTTGATTTCTTCCGCCAAATGACTGACGGGTACTTCTGCGGCAGGAAACGGATCCATGCCGGTCGCGCGCAGGGCCTCTAGGGCCTCGCGCCGAAACTGCTCTTGTTCAGATAGCTGTCGCTCCATACTGCAAAGATAGGTCGGTGCTGCGTGGTGGGTTATCTTTGCCCACCCAAAGAAAAACACATGGAAAACCGTCGGGTTCGCGTTCGTTTTGCCCCTAGTCCCACTGGCCCCCTGCACATGGGTGGCGTTCGGACTGCCTTATATAACTACCTGTTTGCCAAGCAAAAAGGGGGTGATTTCTTGCTTCGTGTCGAAGACACGGACCAAACGCGCTTTGTCCCTGGTGCCGAAGCCTACATCGTTGAGGCGCTCAAATGGTGCGGAATTTCACCCGATGAAGGCATCGGTGCAGAAGACAAATTGCCCCACGGCGGCCCACATGCCCCCTACCGCCAAAGCGAGCGAAAGCCCATGTACCGCGCCTATGCGGACCAACTCTTAGCCTCTGGCCACGCCTACTATGCCTTTGACACCCCAGAAGACTTGGAGGCGGTTCGCGAACGTGCCAAACAAGCCGGCAACCCCAACTGGCAGTACAATAGCATCACCCGCACGTCCATGAAGAATTCGCTCACCCTTCCCGAAGAAGAGGTGCAGCGTCGCTTGGACACCGGCGAGGCGTACGTCATCCGGGTCAAAATGCCCCGTAACGAAGAAGTAAAATTTGAAGACCGCATCCGTGGATGGGTAAGCGTCAACACCTTGAATTTGGACGACAAAGTTCTCCTTAAAGGCGACGGAATGCCCACCTACCACCTGGCCAACGTCGTCGATGACCACACCATGGACATCACCCACGTGATCCGTGGCGAAGAATGGTTGCCCTCTGCCCCCTTGCACGTGCTGCTCTACCGCTTTTTTGAGTGGGAACAGCCCGAATTTGCCCACCTCCCCCTCCTCCTTCGCCCTGATGGAAACGGCAAATTGTCCAAGCGCGACGGCGACCGCCTCGGCTTCCCTGTTTTCCCGCTAAACTGGCTCAATGAAGAAACCGGCGAAACGGCCTCCGGCTACCGCGAACGCGGCTTCTACCCCCAAGCCTTTGTGAACATGCTCGCCTTTTTGGGTTGGAACCCCGGGACCAACCAGGAAATTTTCTCCCTCGAGGAGCTCGTAGCGGCTTTCAACCTCGACAAAGTGAACAAGGCAGGTGCCCGCTTTGATTTTGACAAAGCCAAGTGGTTCAACCAACAGCATTTGCGCCTACAGTCTGAAACCGACTTAGTAGCTGCCTACCGCACCGAAGCAGCCGCTCGTGGTCTCACCCTTCCATCTGACACATTCGCCCTAGCGGCCATGCATCTCTTTATGGACCGCGCCGAATTTATTGGCGATACACTCGAGGGCGCCAGCTACCTTTTCGAAGACCCTAGTACCTACGATGAGGTCATGGTCGGAAAGAAATGGACCGTTGATGCCCCGGGTTATGTAACAGACTTGAAAGGCGTTTTTGCCCAAACCGACTACAGCGAAGCGGCTTTGGAAAATGCCTTCAAGGCCTACCTAGCAGTTAAGGGCTATGGATTTGGCCAAGTGGGTCCCGTCCTGCGTTTAGCCATTGCGGGCACCACCCAAGGGCCTTCCATCTTCACCGTCATGCAGTTAATCGGTCAAGAAGCCTCTGAACGCCGTATCGATCAAGCCTTGACTTCTCTTTCGTAAGATGTCCTTGCAGCGTATTGACCTCGAAGCCCAACGCGAGTATGCCTACCACGGCTGCTTGGAAGAAGAGGCTATCATTGGCTCTGAGTACCGAATTGACATGTCGGTCTGGGCGGACTTGTCCGACTCTGCGCTGAGTGACGAGTTGGTGGACACCGTTGACTACGTCGCATTGCGCATCATTGTCAGTGAAGAAATGGCCCAACGTGCCAAATTGCTCGAAACCGTCGCACACCGAATAACGCAGCGAATTTTTCGCGAGCACCCCACTGTAGTCCGCTCGGAAGTCAAGGTTTGCAAACTGAATCCTCCCATTGATGGGGATGTTCACGCAGTGTGTGTGTCCTTTTTGGAAGAAAATCCCTTGTTTACCGGGAAAGCGTTGTAATTTCGCCCCCCAATCAGGTCTCGTGGCCGAGTGGCTAGGCAAGGCTCTGCAAAAGCTTGTACAGCGGTTCGAATCCGCTCGAGACCTCAACATTTTCATAAAGGACGCCATCTGGCGTCCTTTTTTATTTCTGTGTTGGTCCGTCTTGCTTGAAAGGGCTTTCAAGCCTTCAATACGTATTGCCGCGGGGTTGGTCTTTCATTGGAGTACTATCATGGGTACATATTGGGTACATGTTACAAAGTCCTATATGAGACCTCATAAATATTAATTTTTAAGCGGTAAATTCACCATACCAACCAAAAACCAAGCTTACTGATGATTTTACTCCTTTCCCCCCGGGAAGAGGTGCGGACACGTTTCGCTAACCTCCTCAAGGGTAACCACATTGATGTGGCAGCTGTAGCCCATCTTCGTGAGTGGAACCAAGGGTTTCACGTTCAACTTCCTGCACTTATTATGGTCGACGTCTGCGGCGTTCAAGATGGCGGAGAAGGTATTATGGACGAACTCCGCCAACAAGAAATGCTTCAAAATGTGTGTGCGATTATGATCGCCGAACATTGCACGTTGAATCAACGTATTCAATGCCTTCAAAATGGGGCCATCGATTGCATTCCATCAGAAATGGATAGCACGGAATTTGTCCTGAAAATTCGCAACCTCCTGGCCCTTTGCCCTCGCAGTAAATATGCGGTTCCCATGGAGCAGACCGAAAAAGAACGCATTATCGCGACGGTCCAAAAACACATGAAGGAAAACCTTAATGTCGAGATGCTGGCCAAGGAAATGTTTATGAGCCGTTCTTCTCTGCAACGCGCTTGCCTTCGCCACTTCCAAACGGGTCCCAAAGAAATCATCACATCCTACAAAATTCAACACGCCGTGCGCATGATTGAATTTGGTTCGAACAATGTGGCTTCTCTAGCCTATGCCGTAGGGTACACCAATGTGAACAACTTCATTGCGGCGTTTAAGCGTATGATGGGCACTACGCCAAAAGAATTTATGAAGCGTCGCCACGCTGAAAACCAAAAACTTCCAAACGAAGTCCCCTTACTCGTAGCCTAAGGCGCAGCCGATGAGGTTTACCTTTGTGGGAGAATTAATACGATTTTCCCATGACCCACATCGCCTCCGTTTTAGCTGGATTTGGATTTAAAGATCAAAACGCAGGAACTTGGATTGGTTCCCGCGCTTTGAACTCAGACCAGTTTATTTCCAGTTTTTCCCCTGTGGATGGCCAATTGATTGGCTCTGTTTCCGAAACTACAGAGGCCCAATACCACGAAGTCATCGCTGCAGCCCAAGCCGCCCAAGTGCTCTGGCGCGAAGTTCCCGCACCTAAAAGGGGTGAAGCGGTACGTGTTTTTGGTAACAAATTGCGCGAACAAAAAGAGGCCTTAGGTATGCTTGTTTCCTATGAAATGGGTAAATCCTACCAAGAAGGTTTGGGAGAAGTCCAAGAAATGATTGACATCTGCGACTATGCCGTGGGTCTCTCTCGCCAACTGACGGGCTTGACTATTAAGAGTGAACGTCCAGACCATTTCATGATGGAACAGTGGCACCCCGTAGGACTAGTAGGTATTATTTCTGCGTTTAATTTTCCTGTGGCTGTTTGGGCTTGGAACTCCGCCCTTGCGTGGATTTGTGGTGACGCTTGTGTTTGGAAAGCATCCGAAAAAGTCCCCATGTGTGCCTTGGCTTGTCAAAAAATTTGGAATGAAGTTTCGGCCGAACTCCAACTCCCAGAGGGTTTATCCACCATTGTCACGGGTGGACGTGACCTAGGTGTATGGATGGCTGAAGATGGACGTATACCCGTTATTTCAGCGACGGGATCTATTCGAATGGGTAAAGATGTCGCTACGCGGGTTGGAAGCCGTTTAGGCCGGTCAATTTTAGAACTTGGTGGAAACAATGCTATGATCATTACCGATACCGCGGATTTAAAAATGACCGTCACCGCGGCAGTTTTTGGAGCGGTTGGTACCGCAGGTCAACGTTGCACCTCTACGCGTCGCTTAATCATTCATTCATCCATTTACGAGAAGGTCTGCGATGCGATTGTGAACGCCTACAAACAAATCAAAATTGGAAGTCCTCTGGATGCTAAAAACCACATGGGTCCTCTAATTGATACCGATGCCGTAGGAATGTACCTCCAATCTCTGGATGCCGTCGAAAAAGCAGGTGGACGCTTCTTAGTAAAAGGAGGTGCGTTGAAAAATCAAGCTAGTGCCTGCTATGTTAGCCCATCGATCGCAGAAGTGGAAAATCATTGGGACATTGTCCAACATGAAACCTTTGCTCCTTTGTTGTATGTCATGAAATACGAGACACTCGAGGAAGCTATTGCCTTACAAAACGGTGTTCCACAGGGACTTTCCTCTGCCATCATGACTGGCTCCATGCAAGAAGCCCATCGCTTTCTCAGTGCTGGCGGATCTGATTGCGGGATTGCGAACGCTAATATTGGAACCAGTGGAGCTGAAATTGGCGGTGCATTTGGCGGCGAAAAAGAAACAGGTGGGGGCCGTGAAAGTGGATCCGATGCATGGAAAGGGTATATGCGTCGACAGACGAATACACTGAACTATGGTCACAGCCTTCCTTTGGCTCAAGGTATTGAATTCAACATATAAACATTAAACTCTTTTTTCTTTAGATAGAAGAATAGTTATAGTAGTAGTCGGTTGATAAGGTGTAGAAGAAGTATGGAATAATTTGTTTGGTTCAGTTATGAGTACTTATTCACAGAATATGAACCAGGTTGTTTTTCTTAAACACTTGAAAACCCTTGAAATACTTTTTACTATTCACATTGAGCCGAGTGTAATGAATAGACCATTTCGTGGAAAACTCTCCTCGTTCTACTTTGTCAGTAAACGAGGGTATGATGTCCATAACATGGTGAATGAATCCTTAGCCGCTTAGAATAATAATCCAGCAATGAACAACAAAGCATCGTAATAAACAGGTTATGAACAAGATCTCCACGGTATCTATTGGCAACGATCACGCAGGTCCTGAGTTAAAGGCGAAAATATCAGAATACCTTGAAAATCAAGGTATTAATGTTATTAATCATGGTTGCGATACATCGGATTCCGTGGATTATCCCGATTTTGCTCATGCTGTCGCGGGGGATGTCGTCCAAGGACGTGCGGACCGAGGTATTGTCATCTGTGGAAGTGGAAATGGAATCAATATGAGCGTGAACAAACATTCAGCTGTACGCTCTGCGTTATGTTGGAATCGAGAGATTGCAGCGTTAGCTGTTCAGCACAATGATGCGAATGTTATCGCCCTCCCGGCACGGTTTATTTCAACTGAAGAGGCCTTAGCTTGTGTGGCAGCATTTATCCACGAACGTTTTGAAGGAGGACGCCATCAGCGACGGGTCGATAAAATTCCTGGATGCTAGTATGGCGACTCCAGAGAGTTTCCCGCTCCCTTGGTTGTTTCATGAGTCACAAATCATGGAGTGGCTTAAGTATGTGACGGAGGAAGAAGGAAAAGTTTGGGGATCTCTCCATATTGCGTACTACAGTGATGAAGGCTTACTGGAAGTCAATCAAACTTATCTGCAGCACGATTATTACACGGACATCATCACCTTTGATCGTTGCCGCGGAAATCGGATTCATGGGGACTTAGCCATCAGTGTAGAGCGTATCAACGATCATGCACGAGAATTAGGTGTACCTGTGGGTCACGAAGCGGCGAGGGTGCATGTTCATGGATTTTTGCATTTGTGTGGTTATGGCGATGCAAGTGATGCAGAGAAAAATATCATGCGCCAGCTGGAAGAAAAATACATAGCCGAAGCAGGGCGCTTTGGAATGACTTGGTAGAATGTTTCACGTGGAACAATGACATACGATGTAATAGTAGTTGGAGCGGGACATGCGGGCTGTGAAGCGGCATGTGCGGCGGCACGCATGGGATCCAAAACTCTTTTGGTGACCATGAATATGCAGACTATTGGCCAAATGAGCTGCAACCCCGCTATGGGAGGTGTGGCAAAGGGCCAAATTGTACGTGAAATCGATGCGTTAGGGGGTTTTAGTGGAATGATCAGCGATACCACAGCTATACAGTTTCGTATGCTTAATCGTTCTAAGGGACCGGCTATGTGGAGCCCGCGGGTTCAGTCGGATCGTTGGCGTTTTGCGGAAACTTGGCGCCTGACGTTGGAACAAATGGAAAATCTTCACTTTGTTCAAAGTACGGCCAATGAGGTATTGACGGATAGCCACGGAGTGACCGGGGTAGTGCTTCAAAATGGTAACCGTGTACTGGGACGTTCAGTCGTTTTAACCAGTGGAACTTTTTTGAATGGCGTCATGCACATTGGCGAAAAACAAATGGCAGGTGGACGCTCCTCCGAAGGGAGCGCCAAGGGCATCACAGAATGCTTACAAGGTATGGGATTCGACTCGGGCCGGATGAAAACCGGAACGCCTCCGCGATTGGATGGACGAAGTTTAGACTACCGCCAATTTGAAGAACAAAAAGGCGACGAAAAACCCGGAAAATTCTCCTACACCCCAACCAAGGCTTTAACGAAACAACGCTCTTGTTGGATTGCCCACAC
>DFSS01000009.1:13777-39105 GCA_002381225.1 Flavobacteriales bacterium UBA3431
TTTAACGGGGCGATCCAATCATCGGGACCTCGGTATTGCCCGAGTATTGAGGATAAGATCAATCGCTTTGCGGACAAAACGAGCCACCAAATGTTCATAGAACCGGAAGGATGGGACACGGTGGAGGTATATATCAATGGATTTAGCACCTCTCTTCCTGAAGAAGTGCAGCATGATGCTTTGCGAAAGGTCCCAGGATTCGAGGATGCACGATTTTTCCGGCCGGGATATGCGGTCGAATACGACTACTTTCCCCCTACTCAATTGACGCATAGTTTAGAAACCAAAATCGTTCCGAGACTCTTCTTTGCGGGCCAAATCAATGGCACAACAGGTTATGAAGAGGCCGCGTGTCAGGGCTTGATGGCGGGCATAAACGCGCACTTGGCGGTAAATGGAAAGGAAGCCTTTACGTTAGATCGTAGCCAAGCATATATGGGTGTTTTAATCGACGACCTTATCACGAAAGGCACGGAAGAACCGTATCGGATGTTCACGAGCCGTGCAGAATTTCGACTTACCCTCCGCCAGGACAATGCAGACCGTCGTTTGACCGCGCTCGGTCGACAGCTTGGATTGATCCAGGACGCCCAGTGGGCGCGCTTTGAGAAAAAAATGGCCGACATTGATTCGGCCGAATCATGGCTCGCCGCCCAGAGTGTGGATCCAAAAGACGCCAATGCCTATTTAGAGCGGATGGAGACAGCCGCCCTGAAGCAGCGTGGTCCTCTGGCTCAATTAGTGAGTCGGCCTCAGTTGGAGTTAGAGGGAATTTTAGAACATGTGGCGCAACAGGTGCCAGAGCATACTGAAGAAGTCTGGGAGCAGGTGGAAATAGGATTGAAATATTCCGGATACATCGAAAAGGAACTAGAGCAAGTGGCAAAACTCAAGCGTCTAGAAAACTTGCGTATTCCGTCGGGTTTTTCCTTTGATACGATTACCGCCTTAAGTATGGAAAGTCGCCAGAAACTACAGCGTATTCAGCCGGATACATTAGGGCAAGCGAGTCGAATTTCGGGTGTTTCCCCCGCAGATATTCAAATATTAATGGTTCATTTGGGGCGTTAAGCCCACCTATGTTTCACGTGGAACACTTAGAATACATCCCCACCTGTCCTCTTTGTCAATCAAAGGAGTCGACGCCTTCGGTTACGGTTCGAGATCACATGGTCAGCCAAGAGGACTTTACGATTGTTGCCTGTTCGTCCTGTGGCTTCTTGCGAACTACCCCGCGCCCATCATCTGAAAGCATTGGACGCTATTATGATTCACCGGCATATAAAAGCCACAATGAAGCGGGCCAGGGTCTCTTCGATATGCTCTATCATTTTCTTCGGGGATATGCGGCGCGAAAAAAGGTCCAATTTCTCCATCATCAAGTGCCTCAAAAATCAAAAATTCGCGTCCTCCTGGACGTTGGATGCGGAATAGGCGTTTTTTTGGAGGAAGCGAAAAAGCAAAATTGGAACGTTTTTGGGGTAGAAATCAGTGAAAATGCACGAAAACAAGCCGAAAAACGCATAAATCAACCTGTTTTTGAAAAATTGGAAGACCTCCCGAATGACCAAAAATTTGACGGAATTTCGCTTTTTCACGTGCTAGAGCATCTGCCAGACCCCGTGGGAACGATGCATGCGTTGTATGAGAAGGCACTACCCGGATCGGCACTAATTCTTGCGTTGCCAAACCCGAACTCTTGGGACGCGAAGCATTACGGTGCCCATTGGGCTGCATGGGATGTGCCCATTCATTTTTGGCATTTTACGAAATCCGATGTGCAGCGCTTGGCTCAACATACCGGTTGGACGCTTGAAACGATTCGTCCAATGCGCCTGGATGCCTATTATGTAGGCTTATTGAGTGAGTCCTTTCTCCACGGCAAAAAGCGCTGGATGGCGGCCATATGGAAGGGTCTTCGGAGCAATATGCTGGGAGGGAGAGAGAACACCTCCAGCTTGATGTACGTGCTCAGAAAGCCTTCATAAGCTGAAGGCTCGCGTCGAAGAAAACGAGGCGCGCGTTGACATTTCGACCGACATCCTTGAATGCATCGTCTAGGGTTTGGTGCATGAAAGCGACCTTTCGCGCATCCATAAGTTTAGCAAAGCCGTCGGCGTTAAAGGGCACCTCAGGAAACCAATCGAGGGCAAAGCCACGCAAGGCTTGATGGCGCTTGCGCTCTAGTTGGGACAATAATCCACCCGCAAAGACTAGGAAATCGCGTTGCTGCTCGCGGTTCCAGCTGCCCACCCCGTCAACCCAGTGTTGCAATCCAGGAAGGTCCTTTTTGAAAGCCAGGCGAAGCCATTCAACAAAGTGTTCGGCGAGTGGAATGAGGCGTTCGCGGTTTTCGAGGAAATCAAGCGCCACGCCGGGTTCCCCACCGCTCAGTGCAGAAAGAACCTTGGCCTGGTTGGGGTCCATGCGGCGGGTGTCAATGAGCCATCTTTCCACTTCAGCACGCCCCCATGGAGGCAGATACAGTGTTTGGCAGCGGCTTCGAATGGTGCCAAGAATCCCGTCTTCCTCATGGCTCACTAGAAGGATGACCGTTTTGGGTTCCGGTTCCTCAAGCGTCTTAAGTAGCTTATTGGCCGCAGACTCATGCATACGCTCGGGAAGCCAAATCACTAAAATCTTATAGCCCCCACTGTGGGAGGTCAAGCTAAGCAGATCGCCCATGCGCTTGGCTTCCTTCACCGAAATTTGGACCACCTTTTGGGCTCCATCAAGGGCTTCAATCCAATTGCGAACAAGGGGAAACTTATTGAATTTTAGGAAGTTACGAAATTCACCTATCCATGAATCGGATGTTCCAGATCCGCTGGCACTCGCCACGACTGGAAAGATGTAGTGCACATCAGGGTGGGCCATTTGCTGATGTTGGATGCACCCATCGCATGCCCCACAGCCTCCCTGGGTACAGACCAAGGATTGAACATAGCGTTGAACCGCCGGCCAGGCCAACCCACCATTTTGGCTGATGAGCAATTGGGCGTGGGGAATGTGCCCAGAACCCGCATGGCGGATCCATTCGCTGGCAGGATGGTTCTCGGGAAAAGCAAAAATTTCGGGCACAAAGCGAAGGTAGAAACCTACCTTTGATGTCCCATACTTTTCCCATGAAAACAATCGAGAATTTATCCCTATCCGGCCAGCGCGCGCTGGTTCGTGTCGATTTTAATGTGCCCTTGACTGAAGAGGGCCAAGTGGCCAATGATAAGCGCATTTTGGCCACCTTGCCGACGATCACCTATCTGGCCGACCATGGGGCCAAAGTGATTCTCCTTTCCCACTTGGGCCGCCCCAAAGCCGCCCCTGATGCCAAGTATAGCTTACGCCCAGTGGCGGAGGCCCTCGCGGTGCGCCTCGGTCGGCCCGTTGGTTTTTGTGAAGAGGCAGTGGGCCCCAAAGCGGAGGCGGCCGTCTCAGCCTTGGAGTCAGGGGATATTCTACTTTTGGAAAACGTGCGTTTTTATCCGGGAGAGGAACGGGGCGATGCGGATTTCGCGGCGCAACTCGCGAAGCATGGGGATTGCTATGTCAATGACGCCTTCGGCACCGCCCATCGGGCTCATTCAAGTACCACCATTGTTGCCCAGCACTTCCCTGGAAAATGTGCCTTTGGCTATGTTATGGCGGCCGAAATTGAGAACGTCAACCGTGTTTTGCAAAGCAGCGAACGCCCCGCGCTCGCCATTGTCGGCGGCTCCAAGGTTTCAAGCAAGATCGACATCCTTCAACGCCTCATGGACCGAGTGGACCACATCATCATTGGTGGAGGCATGAGTTTCACCTTCATTAAGGCCCAAGGGGGGGAAGTTGGGCAGAGCATTTGCGAGCTGGACCACCTTCAAACGGCCCGCGAGATTATGTCTTTGGCCGAACAAAAAGGGGTCACGTTGCACCTTCCAAGCGACGTGTTGGCGGCTGACGACTTTTCACCGACGGCGAACACCCAAATCTGTTCCATTTTTGACATTCCCGCCGCATGGCAGGGATTGGACGCCGGGCCGGAATCGATAAAAGCCTTCATCGAGGTTGTTCAAAAGGCGAAAACCCTTTTGTGGAACGGGCCCCTAGGTGTGTTTGAAATGGAAGCCTTTGCTGGCGGAACCCGAGAAGTTGGCGAAGCGATTGCCGAAGCAACGGAGCGCGGACTTTTCAGCTTGGTGGGCGGAGGCGACTCCGTGTCTGCGGTGGAACAATTTGGACTCTCAGATCGAATGAGTTACATCTCTACCGGAGGCGGAGCAATGCTCGAATACTTAGAGGGAAAAACGCTTCCGGGAATACAGGCTATTTTGGACTTTGCCTAATCCGTGGATATCGTCGGGAGATTAGGTCTGGAGATAGTTCTGCCCCAAATCGAGCAGCATGCTTCCGGCCGAAACTAAGGTGTGGTACACCCAAGACTCACCCGTCCATGGGCTGGAAATGTGAAACTTGGGAACGATGACCTGGAGGTAAAAGGCAAGGAGCAACGCGGAAAAAACCACGCCCTTTGCGAGTCCCGACAGCCCCCCAGCCAAGCGGTTAATCCAACCAAGCCAAACAAGCTTTAGAACTTTTGTCAAGGCCTTACCTAAAAGAACGACCACGAGGTAAGCAGCGAGGAATACGGCAAATTTGGCGACGAGAAGAGCGCTTTGATCACTGAGCTCTAAGGCGTTTGCCAGCCATGCAGCGGCCGGGTCGGCATAGGATTGCACCGCCCAGTACCCCAAAGCCAACCCCAATAGCCCAGACCATTCATTGACAAAGCCACGCCAAACCCCACGTCCCACGAAGAACGCGACCAACGCCAAACAGGAAATGTCCACTACATTCACAACACACTAAAGGTAGGATGAGCGATCCATTGAAAGACAAATGGGAACGAGTTGTTGAACTCTTTACCGCCCGATTTTCGCCCGGGGACCCGATGGACCTCGACGGCATCTTGTTTGCCATTGGCTTGCAAGAACTACAAATGCCCCACCAACACTTGCGCAAAGACCACAAAGTGGACGTCTTCCACATCGGCATATGCCGCCTGCTGGAGCCCTATGGGTATTACAAATTTGTCGGCCGCGATGAGGAGGGGTGGCCCCATTTTGAGGTGCTCGAAGCCCTGCCCAACTTACCTGGAGGACACCAAACGCGCCTTATGCGGGAAGCGGTGGTGCACTACTGTGAGGGCCAAGGTTGGATTTAATCTAGGGACACTCTCTGGATTGGGCCACGAAAAACGCCCTCCGAAGAGGGCGTGAATAAAAGAAGTTAACTGGGCGTATTAGCAGCCGGCTGTTCCGTTTGAATACGGCAGCACAACAATTTTCATCACCACGGTGCTGTCTGCTTCCAGCTTGATGTAGCCGCAGCCGAATACCACCGGCGGGTTGTCGCCTTTTTGGGCCGTAACCTGCAAGACAGCAGGCATATGGTATTCAAACACATCGTCGCCCGAGTCATTGCGCATGATTCCGTCAATCCCTGTATGGCCTTGAAAGTCCGGGATGGCATTCACCACGGGAGCGGTGGCGCGTACGTAGGCATTTTGGATGGGTGTGCCGTTTTCGTCAAGGACTTCCACCGAGAAGCGATAGACGGGCGCATCTTTTTTGGTGCAGGCCGTCATGCCAAGCATTGCGACAAGCAGGGAGAGGAGCAATCGTTTCATTGGGGGCATCCGTTATTTAAGTCGCCAAAAGGCTTCATGAAGACAATGATTTCGGCGACAGAGCCTTTGGTCACATGCACATAGCTGCATCCGCGCCAACCTCCTTTGGCCGCTTCTACGTCCAAAAAGGCCTCGCCATCAAATTTGAAAGAGGGCTCACACCAGCCATCCACGCCCGAGTAACGCCAATAAGCGCCTTGGGTATTGGGGTCGGTGAATAGCGTGTTCGATCCCGGCGCAAACATGCGCACGAGCGCATTTTGAATGGGAATAGAGTCCTGGTTCATGACGCGCACGCGTACTTGAGAACGCGTATCTTCCTCCTCACAACTGGTGCTCAGTCCGAGGAATGCGAAGAAAATTAGACTCCAAACGAGTGTTTTGTTGAGCTTCATCCGGGTTTGCAATAGTTTTGCGCTCTGCGCTGAGCAAATATAAACGATTCCTTTCCCATGCTGGAAACCATTGAAAAACACATTCGTACGATTGAGCAAACGACGCTTTCTACCCCAGAAGCGGCGGAAGAGTTTCGTATCCAATACTTAGGCAAGAAGGGAATTTTAACTGCATTGTTTGGTGAGTTCAAGACGGTTCCCAACGAAGAAAAAAAGGCGGTAGGCCAAGCGCTCAACGCGCTGAAAACCGCGGCAGAAGCGGCTTTGGCCTCTGTACAAACCGCGTCGCCGACCAAAAAGAAGGGGCCTTCCGAAGACTACAGCCGCCCGGGGTATAGCATCCTTCCAGGCGCCCACCACCCCATCTCCATAGTCCGAAATGAAATCGTATCCATCTTCGAACGCATGGGCTTTGCGGTGGCTCAAGGCCCCGAAATGGAGGACGATTGGCACAACTTTTCGGCGCTCAACTTCCCTCCAGAGCACCCAGCACGGGACATGCAGGACACCTTTTTCTTAGCAAAAGATCCCGATTGGGCGCTCCGAACGCACACCTCCAGCGTTCAGGTGCGTACGATGGAGACCCAAAAGCCCCCCATTCGCATCATCGCGCCTGGCCGCGTATTCCGAAACGAAGCCATTTCGAGCCGTTCCCACTGCGTCTTTCATCAGGTGGAGGGCTTGTATATTGATCAGAATGTCTCTTTTGCGGACCTCAAACAAACCTTGCTTGAATTTGCCCGAGCCTTCTTTGGCGAAAAGACCGAAATCCGCTTGCGCCCCAGCTATTTCCCCTTCACGGAGCCCTCGGCCGAAATGGATATTTGGTGGGGCCTAGAAAATGAAGTGGACCATCGCATGACTAAAGGAACCGGCTGGCTCGAAATTATGGGATGCGGCATGGTAGACCCTGCGGTGTTATCATCCTGCGGCATTGACCCAAGCACCTACAGCGGATACGCCTTTGGCATGGGCATCGAGCGCATTGCCATGCAGCGCTTCCAAATCCCCGACATACGCGCTTTCTACGAGAACGACTTGCGCTTTCTAAGGAATTTTACCGGCGCGCTGTAAAAGACGCTTAAAACGCAAAAAAGGGGGCTCTAACAGCCCCCTTTGTGTTGTGTGCCCAGTCAAATTCGACCGAACCCTGCGCTTATTCACCCACGCGCTTGATGCGCATCGTGTTGGTGGTACCCTTCTTTAGGATGGGCATGCTGGCCAGTTGGATGATGAAGTCACCATCTTCCACAAGCCCATCGTTGCGCAGCTGCGTGGTGATGTCCATCATCGTTTGGTCTGTGGACTCCAAGCCGTCGTAGTAGTATCCGCAAACGCCCCAGTACAAGCTCACTTTATTCAAAATGGCGCGGTTGGACGTGAAGGCGTAGATGTTGCTTTTGGGGCGGAAGGAGGAAATCAATTGGGCGGAATATCCTGAGAAGGTCATCGTGCAAATAGCCTTTGCTTCCACAAGGTTCGCCATTTTGGCGGCCTGAAAACAAATCGCATTGTTGACAAAGCGGTCATCTCCCTTCTTGGGCTTGCGCTCTTTGATGTGGTTAACTCCAGAGGTTTCGGCGGCAGCGACAATCTTCGCCATTGCGGTCACCACTTCAACCGGATATTGCCCCACAGAGGTTTCGCCGGAAAGCATCACGGCGTCGGCACCATCTAATACGGCATTGGCGACGTCGTTGACTTCGGCGCGGCTAGGCGTCATGCTGTCAATCATGCTTTCCATCATCTGGGTCGCAACGATGACGGGCTTCGCGCGCTCTACGGCCTTGGCGACAATCATCTTCTGAATCAACGGAACGCTTTCCATGGGAACTTCAACCCCTAGGTCGCCG
This sequence comes from Flavobacteriales bacterium UBA3431, assembly GCA_002381225.1. Lineage (GTDB taxonomy): Bacteria > Bacteroidota > Bacteroidia > Flavobacteriales > Schleiferiaceae > TMED14. Next base: position 21,691 of record DFSS01000009.1, read on the forward strand.
CGCGCAACCATGACCCCATCGGTGGCGTCGAGAATGCGCTCGATGTCGGAAACCGCTTCGGGCTTTTCAATCTTGGCAATGATGCCAGCGTTGGAGCCATTTTTATCCAAGATGGTGCGAAGCTCCTTGATGTCTTGGGCATTGCGGACGAAGCTGAGGCCTATCCAGTCTACATTCTCATCCATGGCGACGTCCAGGTCAGCCAAGTCTTTTTCGGTCAAGCAGGGCAAAGAAACCCGGGTATTGGGCAGGTTGACGCCCTTCTTGGACTTCAAGGGGCCTCCTTGAACGACCTCGGTGACGACTTCATCTTGGCGGTTGGTGGACAGGACGCGCATCATCAACTTTCCGTCGTCCAGCAGGATGGTCTCGCCGGGGTTGACATCTTTCGGAAACTGGGCATAGGTCATGTAGACGCGCTCCTTGGTGCCGTCACACTTCTCGTTCGTGAAGACAACACGGTCTCCAGGCTCGACGACAGCCCCTTCTTCTACCACGCCAACGCGCAGTTTAGGGCCTTGTAAATCAGCCAATATCGCGGCATGCAATCCGGTTCGTTCGAGAATTTCTCGGATGGTGCGGATGGTTCCGCGGTGTTGTTCGTGGCTTCCGTGGGAAAAATTGACCCGGAATACATTGACGCCAGCGCGCAACATCGCCTCTAAGACCGAAGGCTCAGAAGAGGCGGGACCCAGGGTGGCCACAATTTTGGTTCGTTTCATAGCGGTATTCGCTTTATAAGGTGTTCAGCGGTTCTAAGAGAAAGTGATCTCGAACGCGAAGGGTAGACCAAGGGAGGATGTTTTGGCCCACCACACCAGGAATCTGTGCGATTTGCCGTTGCAAAATTACCATTTCCGCGGGAGATAGCGGTGGATCAAGGATGAGAACGGCGTGAATCCGGGCGGGTTTCTGCACTAGGGGCCGTTTGGGCGCGTCAGAATCCTCGGCGGAAAACAAATCCTGGGAAGCGGGAGCGTGGCCGGACAGCCAGGCCGATTCTTCGGGGATGTTCCAGAAGAGCGCCTGCTCTTGTGCGCCAAGATGACCACGGTACAAGGCGTGCGTGGTGCGCAAGGGAGTCTGCACACAGCGGTGGTCTTCGACTCGGCCCAAGGCCCACCGAAGGTGGTGGTTGAGTTGGAAAACGAGGGACGTATCACTCAGCGCGGAGCTGAGCCCTAAGAGACTGGGGGGAGTCCCCTCATCGACGTCGTCGAGGACGAGACGGCTCACGGCGTCCGAGATTTAGGGTTTTGCAAGCAGCCCGTGAGGCCGCTTCTTCGGCGGCTTTTTTGGATTGGCCCGCACCTTCGCCCTTTAATTCCCCATCAATTTTGATGCTCATTGTAAAGCGCTTGCGGTGCTCGGCACCATTCTCATCGAGCACTTCGAATTCAAAGGTTTTCTTTTGGCGCTGAACCCACTCAATCAAAAGGCTCTTGTAGGAAATCACTTCTTTTTCGACGCGGTCGAAGTTGACGTGGGCGTCCAGCAAATGCTTGTGAACAAAGATCTTGGTGTCGTTCCAACCCCGGTCTACGTAGACGGCGCCCACCAAGGCTTCGAGGGTATTTCCAGGAACGGATGTCGTGCCGGCACGGCGGCCCCGAGCAGATTGCTGCATCCAATCGGGAATGCCCATTTTCACAGCAATGCGGTTGAGGGCTTTACGAGAGACCACTTTGGAGCGCATGCTGGTCAAGTAGCCCTCGTCGCCTTTGGGGTATTTCTCGTAGAGGTATTCCGCCATTAAAACGCCGAGGACCGCATCCCCCAAATATTCCAAGCGCTCATAGCGCATGTTGGCGCTCTTTTGGCTGGGGTCATCGACCACCTTGCGACGAAAAGCGGCGAGATAAATATTGGGATCGTAGGCCCGAAGACCCGTCATTTCTCGAATGGCCGCAAGCAATTCTTTGGATTCGGGAGGAACCGGCTTAAAGTAGGAAAGGAGTGCGCGAAGCATAGATCAATTCACCTTCTTGAACACAACCGATGCGTTGTGGCCTCCAAACCCAAAGGTGTTGGAAAGAGCCGCACGCACGACGCGTTTCTGCGGGGTGTTGAAGGTGAAATTCAGTTTTCCGTCCAGTTCGGGATCGTCCGTAAAGTGGTTGATCGTCGGAGGCACGATGTCGTGAACGACGCTCAAACAGGCCACGAGGGCTTCGGCGGCACCTGCGGCTCCAAGAAGGTGGCCCGTCATGGACTTGGTGGAGCTGATATTCAGTTTGTATGCGTGCTCACCAAAGACGCCCTGAATGGCTTTGGTTTCGGCAATATCGCCAAGAGGGGTTGACGTGCCGTGCACGTTGACATAGTCCACATCTTCGGGTTTCATGCCAGCATCTTCGAGGCAATTGCGCATCACATTGAGGGCGCCCAGACCTTCTGGGTGAGGCGCAGTCAAGTGGTGCGCATCGGCGGACAAGCCTCCGCCAGCAAGCTCGGCGTAGATTTTTGCTCCGCGCGCGACAGCATGGTCGTAGGACTCGAGCACCATGCAGGCGGCTCCTTCTCCCATGACAAAACCGTCGCGGTCTTTGTCAAAGGGGCGCGAGGCCGTTGTAGGATCGTCGTTTCGGGTCGACAGGGCATGCATGGCATTAAATCCACCAATGCCACCTGGGCCAATCGCCGCTTCCGAACCACCACAAACCAGGACATCGGCTTTGCCGAGGCGAAGCAACATCAAGGCATCAATGATGGCGTTGGTGGAGGAGGCGCAAGCCGAAACGGTCGTGTAGTTCGGGCCACGGAACCCGTATTTCATGGAGACATGACCGCCGCAGATGTCGGCAATCATTTTAGGGATGAAGAAGGGGTTAAATCGGGGCGTCCCCTCGCCTTGAACATAGTTCGTGGCCTCTTCAAAGAAGGTGTCAATACCGCCAATGCCCGAACCCCAAATGACTCCAATGCGGTCTTTGGAGGTGTCGGTGTCGACAATGCCGGAATCTTGAATGGCCTCATCGGCCGCGATCAAACCGAGGTGCGTGCAGCGGTCCATTCGGCGCATTTCCTTGCGGTCGATAAAGTCCTCAACTTGGAGGTTTTTAATCTCGCAGGCAAATTGCGTTTTGAACTTGGACGTATCAAAATGAGTAATGGGAGCGGCACCGCTCTTTCCTTTGAGCAGGCCGTCCCAAAATTCTTTGGCGTTGTTACCAATTGGAGTTAAGGCTCCAATACCGGTAACGACTACGCGCTTCAGTTCCATCCCAGAGGATGATTAGGCTTTTGCGGCTTCGATGTACGAAACAGCCTGACCCACCGTAGCAATATTCTCGGCTTGGTCGTCTGGAATTTGGATATCGAATTCCTTTTCGAATTCCATGATCAATTCTACAGTGTCCAGAGAGTCAGCACCCAAATCGTTGGTGAAAGATGCTTCGGTGGTGACTTCGGCTTCAGAAACGCCGAGCTTGTCGACGATAATGGCCTTAACGCGGGATGCGATATCCGACATAACAGTGAGTTTAGATTGGTTGAATCGGTGCAAAGAAACGCCATACCGGCATTTAGTACAATACATTTCGTGCAGGGCCGGTCGGATTTACCCCCATGAACTACCTTTGTGTCCATGACCTCGGAGCCCGCTCAACCCCTGATTTCATTGGCTGTTTTGGCCTCCGGAAGCGGCAGCAATGCGGCGGCAATAGTCGAATATTTTCACGCGCACAAATTTTGCCGCATTGAAGGAATTTGGACAAATACGCCGAAAGCGGGCGTTTTGAGCCGCGATTTAACCGTGCCGGTACACGTATTTAACCCGGACGTGGACGACGAAACCTTGGTTGCCCATTGGGGGGAGTGTGGAATTTCGGCGATTCTCTGCGCGGGCTACCTAAAAAAGATTCCTTTGCGCTGGATTCAAGCCTTTCCAGGCCGAATCTGGAATGTGCACCCCGCACTGTTGCCCAAATTCGGCGGACCGGGGATGTATGGTCTGCATATCCACCGGGCCGTATTGGCCGCCGGCGAGACGGAATCCGGCCTCACTATCCATGAGGTTACGGAGCACTATGACGAAGGGCCGGCGCTCTTCCAGTGCCGTGTTCCCGTGTTCCCTAGCGAAGCACCCGAGGCGTTGCAAGCCCGCATCTTGCGGGCTGAACACTGGGCTTTTCCGCGCGTGGTGGAAGCCATTTTAATGAACCGCCCCTTACCCCATCCCGACCAATGCCCCGCGTAGAACTGTATACAGACGGCGCCGCAAAGGGCAATCCTGGCCCCGGAGGCTATGGGGCCATCCTGCGCCACGGGTCCAACGAAAAAGAACTGTCCGGTGGCTTCTACCACACGACCAATAACCGCATGGAGCTCTTAGCGGTGATCGTGGGACTGGAGGCGCTCAAAGTGCCAGGATGTGAGGTCACCGTCGTTTCGGACAGCAAATACGTTGTCGATGCCTTTCTGAAGAATTGGATTGGCGGATGGAAACGGCGAGGGTGGGCAAAAGTCAAAAACCCCGACCTGTGGAAGCGGCTATTGCGCGCCATGGAACCTCACCAGGTACAGTTCACATGGATCAAGGGCCACAACGACCATCCTGAAAATGAGCGTTGCGATCGATTGGCCGTGGCGGCGTCCCTGGCCCCCACAGAACAAGACTTCGGCTATGCCCCCGATGACGGAAAATTAGGCCTTTAATGGGGCCAGAAGGGCCTCGGCAATTTTTCGGTCGTTCGTCAAGCGCGGCACCTTATTCTGTCCCCCGAGCTTTCCCTCGGACTTCATGAAACGGATAAAGGACTCAGGCCCTAAACTGCGCAGCACGCAAGGACGCAGAATGCTTCCCACAATCAAATCATCGTAGTAGACATTCTTCGTGCGCATGCCCGTGTCCAATGTGGCCGCAAAGGCGGCTAAATCTTTTGGAAGCTCATCAAACTCCACGAGCCATTCGTGGTAGGGCAAGCCACCTTCGCTGGGGTTGACGTTAGGGGCTACGGTGAATTCACGTACCAAACCGCCGTGCTGGATGAGCGCTTGGTCCATAGCATATTCCACCTCGGAGCCGATGACATGTTCGCCAAAGGCGGAGATAAAGTGCTTGATTCGGCCCGTGACCCGAATCCGGTACGGGGCCTTCGACACAAACTGCACCGTGTCGCCAATGCTATAGCCCCAGAGGCCCGCGTTGGTGTTCAAAATCAGGGCATAGTTTACGCCCAGCTCGACTTCGCCAATGCTTAAGCGCGGGGGATTTTCCTCAAAGAACTGGTCGGCGGGCACAAATTCGTAGAACATTTCATTGTTCAAAAGCAGCAATAAGTCGGGGCTGTCCGCCTGGTCCTGGTAGGCAAAAAAGCCCTCGGAGGCCGGATACGTTTCCAGGATAGGAACATTTTTCCCAAAAAGTTCGATCAACCGTGCCCGGTAGGGCTCTAAGGCCACCCCCCCCGTCACAAAGAGGTCAAAATTCGGGAAGATCTCTGCGATGGTTTTCTTGCCCGTCTTGTCCATTAGGCGCTCAAAGTACATCTGCACCCAAGGCGGGATGCCGCTGATGACGGTCATATCTGCGTTGTAGGTTTCCTCGGCGATGGCTTGCACTTTGGTTTCCCAGTCTTCGATGCAGTTGGTTTCCCATGAGGGCATGCGGTTCTTTAATAAGTAGCTGGGCACGAAGTGCGCGGTGATACCAGACAATCGGCCCAAGGCGACACCTTTTTTGTCTTCCAACTCAGGACTACCCTGAAGGAAGATCATTTTGCCGTTCAAGAAGCCGGTCCTTCCGGTGTTCCGAATGTGCGCAAACAGCGCGTTGCGAGCGGATTTAATGTGGTAAGGAACGGACTCCTTCGTCAATGGGATGTACTTGGCGCCCGAGGTAGTGCCGCTGGTTTTCGCATAGTATAAGGGCCGGCCGGGCCAAAGGACATCGGATTCGCCGTCCACCACGCGGTCCACATAGGAACGCAGGCCTTCGTAGTCACGAAGCGGCACGCGGGCTTTGAAATCGGCATACGAGCGAATCTCTGCAAAGCCATGGTCCTGGCCAAAGGCGGTATCCTTCGCCGCCTGCAGCAAGCGGTGAAGAACGGCGTCTTGTGTTTCTACCGGCTTGGAGGCCCATTTTTGGGTTTCGCGCTCAGCGAGGGCGGCCCAAATACGGGCGCCAATCTCTTTCAATGTGGCCATATGCTCTTTAAAGTCCTAAAAGCTTTTCAAGGTTGAGGGACTCTCCTCCCAACCAATATTGTACCGTGGCAAAGGCGGCTTCGCCCTCGGGCGCTTCGCCCAATGTTCCCAGCGCATCGCCTTGCTTGAGGTAGTCCCCAGCGCGCTTGGTCGTTTTACCCAGGTTGCCGTAGCGGCCCACGCCGCCGCCCGCATGTTGCACCAGCACCACAAAACCCAGGGACGGCGTACCCTCTACGGATATGACCGTACCGTCTTTCATGGAGAGGACTTCGTCTCCCTCCACGCCCCCAAGGGCAATGCCAAACTCGCGACGGCCCATCCGTTGCCGAGCCAAAACGTCACCCGCAAGGGGGCGCATCAAGTCCTTGTCGGGATCAATGGTGCCCTTGCCCTGTGCTTCCATGTCGGCTACGGCTTGGCGCAAGGCCAACTCCCGATCTGTGGGCTTCAATTTTTCAGGATTCCAGCCCGCGGGAACCGTGGAGGCGCTTCCAAGCGAGTCGATGGGCAAGGCGTCATCCAAGACCGCTTGCAGGCGGCGAATGAACGCTTCTTGGTAGGCGACCTGCACCGTTAAAGAATCCGATTCTTGGTCAAGCTCTATGGCCGAGCGGCGCAAATTTGTACTCGCATAGCCGGGAATGTACTCGCGAAGAGGGGTGTAGGCGATCAAGAGGATGGTGCTCACGATCAGGACTACGGCAGTTGTTCCCACGGTAATAAAGACATTGAAGCGGCTCAAGACCATAGAAAACCGCTCCTCAAAAGAGGCCTCGTCCAAGAGCACCACGCGGTACTTTCGGAGCAGTTTATGCCATCGCCTGGGGTGTTTCTCCTTCTTTTCCATGCATTACAAAGATATTGGCTCCGCGTGGCCCATCTCCATGAAATAACTTTGGGGCCGAGTCGTTAGTTGTGTTCGACCCCAATCTGTCCATGAAGGTAGCCCTCCCCTCCCACATTTTCCGAATCATGCTCTGGACGAGCATGGCTCTGGCGGGGTGGTCGTGCAGCCGGACCAAAGACCGGGCCATCAACCGAACCTACCATCAAATGACGTCGCGGTTCAACCCGCTCTTCAATGGCCAGGAAGCGTTTGATGAAGCGCTCAAATCCCTGCAAACAGAGCACGTAGACGTCTATGATCGGGTGCTAGACCTCTACCCATGGGGGCAAGCCAAGGATGGCTCTGCCGCTTCGGCCGGCCTAAAACGCGCGATCGAGAAGGCCACTAAAACCATCCAAGAGCACTCGATGATGTTTCGCGGTGACCAGCGAAACCACGTGGTGTATGATGCCTACATCCTCATGGGGGATGCCCAAGCGCTTCTCGGATTGGACGTGGCGGCCCAAGAATCCTATGCGGTCGTTTCCCGAAATACGGACCGCCGTGCGAAGCCCAAACCTTTTTGGAGTCCGGATGGATGGTTTGCTTCGGGAGAAGCCCATTTGTATTACCAAGCAGAACTGCACCGCATCTTAATTCTGGCGCGCCAAGGAAACGGTCCAGCGACCCTTTCTGCCTTGGATGAGCTGGAACGCATCGGAGTCCCCGACCGGTACGAAGTGGAACAAATGGTTCTTCGCGCCCAAGGGCACCTCAGCCAGGAAGAACCCTTATTGGCCGCTGACCTACTCCAGCGCGCAGCGGAAAAAACAAAAAACCGCCGCGATTGGGCGCGCTATGCCTTCATTGCGGGGCAGCTGTATGAAAATGCGGGGGAGCGGGTCCTAGCCCGGCAGGCCTTCGAGCGATGCATCGCGGGACAGCCCGGCACGTATGACATGTTGTTGGAGGCCCAGCTGCACAAGACGCTCAATGGAGATGGCCGTCCCCAAAAGCTGTACGCGGAACTACTCAAGCTTCTCAAAGAGCCCAAAAATGCCGCCTACCAAGACCGCATTTATTATGCTCTGGCACGCGTAGCCCAAACACAAGAAGACGATAAGAATAGGCTGTTTTATTTGGATCGCTGTGTCGGGGCGGGCCAAAGCGCACGCGCCATTTTGTGGGCGATGGCGTACTCGGACCGTGGAACGATGCACTTTGAAGCGAAGCGCTATGCGCGGGCCCAAGTGGACCTTGACTCGGCCTTTGCGCTTCTCCCCGAGGGGCATGCATTGAAAAAGTCGCTGTCCAAACGGCGCGACGGACTGAACGCCTTGATGGCCGTGGTGCAAAGCATAGATCGGAACGACTCCCTCTTGGTCTTGGGCACAAAGTCGGAGGCGTTTTTGCGCTCTAAATTCACCGCCTACGTGGACCAGTTGAAGAAGCAAGAGCAACTAGCCATACGCGCCGCAGAGCGAGCCGCCCTGAATGCGCAACTCAATGCCCAATCGGCCTTGCTCGCGGGTACGGGCCCAGTCGCAGGAGGCGCTACAGCGGGAGGGTGGATTTTTTACAATCCAGTTGCCCGAGCGGCCGGTATGGCCAGCTTTACCACGCAATGGGGCCAGCGCCCAAACGTGGATAATTGGCGCCTCCAGAGTGCTTCGGGCACGTGGGCCATGGGGAACATGAACCAAGGAGGCCCCTCCGCGACCGACGACCCCTTAGGAGGTGGGGAAGCCTATATCGACCCGGCCTACGACGTAGAAAAGTATCTTTCTGCCATTCCGCGCACGGCGGAAACACGCGATTCGTGCCAGGGACTGATATGCACAGCCCTTCAAGAGGCCGCAGCAATATACCGGGATCAAATTGGCGACTTGGACGAGGCGCTCGCATCCCTCAAGCGTCTCGAAGCGCAATGCGGAATGCCTGACAGCCTTCGGTCGGCCTGTGCCCTAGGCAACCACCCAGGGTGCGAACAAGAGGCCTTCGTGCATTACGCCTTGCATCGCCTCTATCTTCAGCGCGAAGAGGGCATTCAAGCACAGACAGAAAAAGAGAGGGTCCTCCAAACCTACCCGAATAGCCGCTATGCCCGGCTGCTTCGCGGGGAAAAAGAAGAAGCGCCTCAAGCGGTCGTGGCCACGGCCGCCTTTCGCTCTTTGGTGGATCACGTCGAAGCGCGGCGCTGGGCGCCGGCGCTCGCCGTTTTTGCTGCCACGACGTGGAATATAGACGAAGCGCCTCGCGCCGCCTTACTTCGGGCTCAGGCGATCGGCGGAAAAGAGGGGCGCACCGCGTTTATTGCGGCGTTGACCGAGGTCGAAGAGGGCTTCCCCAACACGCCGCAGGCGGTGGCAGCGGGGAACATCAAGATGTCCTTGGCATCCGAGGCGGATGAGTCGGACGCCCCGGCAAGCCCTTACACGGAGGCCTTGTCTGCACCGCACCAGGTATTGATCATTTTTTCGGCCGCTGGAAATTCGAACGACGTGCGCAATGCGCTAGCCCGTTTTCATCAGCAGTATTTTGCGGGAAGCCCGATGTCGATTCGCCTGCTGCCCTTGGATGAAAGCAGCCAAATCGTGGCGGTGGATGGCTTTAAAAACAGCACGGAAGCCCTGGAATATCGGACCAAATTGAAACGTGCCGCCGCGGTGACCCAATTTTTAAATGCATACGATCCGGTCTACTGGCCTATAACCGTGCAAAATTTTGCGCATTTTTACACCAACAAAGACCTCACAGGCTACCAACGCTTTGTGGAAATGATGTACACGCTATGATGAACGCCCCTCGACGCAACGACGCCTCTGCAGAGCACAACCGCATTGTGGAAGGAACCCAAATTCAAGGTAATATCCACTCTCCGGGGGACATTCGGATTGATGGCCATGTGAAAGGAAACTTGTCCGTTGGCGGCAAGTTGGTGGTCGGGCCGACCGGCGCCGTGGATGGCGAAGTGCGGGCCCAAGAGGCTTCTTTGGCCGGCCGCGTGTTGGGCAAGTTGGAAATCAAAGGGTTAACCTCCCTACTTCAGTCAGCCAATGTTCAAGCCGACCTCAACACGGGTCAGCTGGCGGTCGAGTCTGGCGCTCAATTCACGGGAACCTGCGTCATGGCCAACCGTAAAACGACGGCAACCCCCGCGGATACCGTGGCCGCGAAAAAAGAAGCTTCCGCGGCCTAAGCGCGCGGCATGAAAAACGCGATAAAATTTTCCGGAATGGCCTTCCAGATGGGGGCGACGATTGGTTTGGGCGCCTACGCGGGATACCGGTGGGACTTGGCCGATGGGCGTTGGGCAGAAGGAGAAACGGCTTGGGCGACGGTCGGCTGTACCTTGGCGGCAACATTAATCGCCTTAACCCTCATTATTCGTCAAGTTTTAAACGATTCAAAATGAAAATCTGGGGACTCCCATTATTGTTGACCTATGCTCTTTGGGCGATGCTTCACGCCATGTTCTACTACGTGCTGGAGCGGGAAGGTGTTTTTTGGGTAGGCGATATCTATTGGATGGGAACCGGTTTCGCTTTGTTCGGGTTAGCGCAGACCCTGGAAAGCCAAAAGCCTGGCCGATTTATTCCCATCTATTTTGTGGGCGGATTGATTCGCATGCTCCTGGGTTTGGGTGCGGTGATTCTCCCCCTTTCGATGCGGAACGCCCCGAATTTCCAAAGTGCAGCATTGCAGTTTGTTGCAGCCTATCTCTTCTTGCTTGTGGCGGAATCAGCCCTGGCTATTTTTTGGATCAAGAAACAGTAGGATTTGGAACGTGTGCGGAGTATCTTTGCCGCGCATTTTGCAAGCCCCCATGACTAAACTGAACTGCTTTCTTTTAGGTCTTTTCCTGATGGCATCGCCAGCCGTTTTGGCTTCGGAAGAGGCACATTCGGCGGATGAACACGCGGCTGAGGCCCATGTCCACGCAGCGGAACACAGCGACGAGCACGCTGCGAACGCGACGGAGGAGAAAGAGGCATTCAATCCGGCAGAAGTCATCATGCACCACATTGCGGATAGCCACGGCTGGCATCTCTTTGACTGGAATGACCACCCCGTAAGCATCCCCTTACCTGTGATTTTATACACAGAAAAAGGGTTGGTCGTTTTTTCTTCATCAGAATTTCACCACGACCAAGAAGGCACCCACGTCGTGAAAGCAGGAGGTCAGCGCTTTGTCAACATCCACGAAAAAATCTACTACGCCTCGGACGTAGCAAACGACCATGGCGTATTTGCCGAGATGGATCACGAAACCCATGAGGTGGCCAACGCCACTCCTTGGGATATCTCCATCACGAAAAACGTCGCGGCGCTCTTGTTCAGCGCAGTGGTGATCCTGCTCCTGTTCTTGCCTGCTGCCCGCTCCTACAAGAAGAATCCAAACGCAGCCCCAAAAGGGGTGGCTGGTTTTGTTGAGCCCTTGGTGGTGTTCGTCCGCGACGACATTGCGAAGAACAATATTGGGCCGCACTACAAGCGCTTTGTGCCCATGCTTTTGACGATCTTCTTCTTTATCTGGATCAACAACCTTCTAGGCTTAGTGCCCTTCTTCCCCGGAGGCGCGAACGTGACAGGAAATATTGCCGTCACCATGGTGCTAGCCATCGTGACCTTCGTTGTCACCAACGTGAATGGAAATAAGCACTATTGGGGACACATTTTCTGGATGCCAGGCTTGCCCGTTGCGGTGAAGCCTTTGTTGGCCATTGTGGAATTCATCGGGATTTTCACGAAGCCCTTCTCTTTGATGATTCGATTGTTCGCCAACATTACGGCCGGCCACATCATCGTGCTGAGCCTTGTGTCTTTGGTCTTCATTTTTGAAACGGTTTGGGTGAGCCCAGCATCGGTTCTCTTGACCTTGTTTATCTCCGTACTTGAATTGTTGGTCGCCGCATTGCAGGCGTACATTTTCACCCTTTTAACTGCTTTGTACATCGGAGCAGCTATGCACGAAGAACACCACTAAACTGTAATTTTTAACTCAAATCCCCCTAGTATCATGACCGGAAGTATCGCAGCACTTGGAGCAGGTTTGGCCGTTATCGGCGTTGGTATCGGTATTGGCTTGATTGGCGGTCGCGCCATGGAAGCTATTGCTCGTCAGCCCGAAGCCACTGGCAAAATCCAAACCAACATGATTATCGCCGCCGCGTTGATTGAAGGTGCCGGTTTGTTCGGTATCGTTGTCGCGTTGTTGGGTAATTAATATCTCACCACATACGAGGCCGTTTGGCAGCGAGCGCTGCCAAACGTGCCTTTTCGGTGAAACTGTTAACCTAAGAAACGAAGAACAATGGGTATCGTAACTCCTGGCTTTGGCCTCATTTTTTGGACGACACTGACGTTTTTCATCCTGCTTTTCCTTTTGGCGAAGTTTGCATGGAAGCCGATTTTGAAGGCCGTTCAAGACCGTGAAGAGTCGATCAATTCTGCCCTCAAATCGGCAGAAGCAGCGAAGGCTGAAATGGCTTCTCTGCAGTCCAACAACGAGCAACTCTTGAAAGCGGCCCGCGAAGAGCGTGAGGCGATGCTGAAGGAGGCGCGCGCAATGCGTGACAAAACCATTGCGGACGCGAAAGGAGCGGCTTCGGAAGAAGCAGCCAAAGTGTTGGAGGCGGCACGCGCCCAGATTCACAATGAAAAGATGGCCGCAATGACCGAGGTGAAGAACCAGGTGGCGCAGTTGGCGATCGACATGTCCGAGCGCATCTTGCGCGCGGAGCTCAAGGATGCAGAAGCACAAAAGGCTATGGTCGACCGTGCGATGCAAGATGTTAAAATGAACTAATCAGGAGATGAGCACTCTGCGCGCTTCAAACCGCTACGCGAAAGCCCTCTTGGACTTGGCACGTGAACGCCAGTCCTTGGACGTGATCAAAGCAAACAGCGACACGCTGCTAGCGGTCCTCAAGGAGAGCCGCGATTTTCGCGTGTTCTTGAAGAGCCCAATCATCAAACCTGAGCAAAAATTGAAGACGCTGGCTACAGCGTTTTCGAACCAACTCGATCCCTTGATGGATTTGTTCTTGGCCCTTTTGGTCAAGCACGGCCGCGAGGCACATCTTGAGGATGTGTTGGAAAAGTACACCAGCCTGTATTTGGCTGAGAAAAAGGTCGTTCGCGCAAGGGTTGCTTCGGCATCGCCTCTGACGGCCGAGCAGGTCTCCCAACTTTTGGGCTTGTTGCAGACCCCGGAGTCTTCGGACGTCCAATTAGAGCAGGTCGTCGACGAGTCCCTCATTGGAGGATTTGTACTTCGAGTGGCAGATCAGCAAGTAGATGCCTCCGTGGCATCCTCGTTGGCTAAACTCGAACGTGAATTCGAGAAAAATTTATACATCGCGGACTTTTAAATTCCCACCCCATGGCAGACGTAAAACCAGCAGAGATTTCAGCCATCCTGCGCCAACAACTTTCCGGTTTCGCATCCGATGCCCAGCTTGAAGAAGTAGGCACAGTGTTGCAAGTAGGTGACGGCATTGCCCGTGCCTATGGCATGGAAAACGCTCAATCGGGCGAACTCGTGGAGTTCGAGACAGGATTGCGCGGAATCGTTTTGAACCTGGAAGAAGACAACGTAGGTATCGTATTGTTGGGCGCCGCTGAAGGCATCAAAGAGGGCTCTACCGTGAAGCGTACGGGCGTCATCGCCTCCATCGAAGTCGGTGAGGGCATGTTGGGCCGCGTAGTGGACACGTTGGGAAATCCCATTGACGGAAAGGGCCCTATCGAAGGCACACGCTACAACATGCCGTTGGAGCGCAAAGCCCCGGGCGTTATCTACCGCCAGCCGGTAAATGAGCCCCTTCAAACGGGCATCAAGGCCATTGATGCGATGATTCCAATTGGCCGTGGCCAGCGGGAATTGATCATTGGTGACCGCCAGACAGGAAAGACGACGGTGGCCATCGACACCATCATCAACCAAAAAGAGTTCTACGACAAGGGCGAGCCCGTGTACTGTATCTATGTGGCCATTGGCCAGAAAGGTTCTACGGTAGCAGCCTTGGCGAAAAACTTGGAGGAAAAGGGCGCCATGGCCTACACCACAATTGTGGCGGCTAACGCGGCAGACCCTGCTCCCATGCAGTTCTACGCACCCTTCGCCGGTGCCGCTATCGGCGAGTACTTCCGTGATACGGGCCGCCCTGCGTTGATCATTTACGATGACCTGTCTAAGCAGGCTGTGGCCTACCGCGAGGTGTCTTTGTTGCTTCGTCGCCCTCCAGGTCGTGAGGCCTACCCTGGTGACGTCTTCTACCTACACAGCCGCTTGCTTGAGCGCGCGGCCAAGGTGATCAAGGATGACACCATCGCCAAAAACATGAACGACTTGCCTGAATCATTGAAGCCAATCGTGAAAGGCGGAGGTTCATTGACGGCCTTGCCTATTATCGAAACCCAAGCGGGTGACGTCTCGGCATACATCCCCACCAACGTGATCTCCATCACGGACGGTCAGATCTTCTTGGAGGCTGACTTGTTCAACTCAGGCGTTCGTCCTGCGATTAACGTGGGCATCTCGGTTTCTCGCGTAGGGGGTTCGGCCCAAATTAAGCCCATGAAGAAGGTGGCAGGTACCTTGAAGCTCGACCAAGCTCAGTACCGCGAATTGGAAGCGTTTGCCAAGTTCGGTTCGGATTTGGACGCAGCGACCATGAACGTCATCAACAAGGGTCGCCGCAACGTGGAGATCTTGAAGCAGAAGGTGAATGATCCGATGAGCGTTGAGAAGCAAGTTGCGATCATCTACATCGGCACAAAAGGCATGCTGAATGCAGTCCCCGTGGTGAAAGTGAAGGCGTTTGAAAATGCGTTTATTGCCTACATGGAGAGCAAGCACCAGGATGTTTTGGACGCCTTGCGCGGTGGTGCATGGGGCGATGCCCAAATCGAAGCGATCGAAAAGGCCGCGAAAGAAGTTTTGCCCGCCTACACTGCTTAATTCGTAGAAAAACAGACCCATGGCCAATCTAAAAGAGCTACGTAATCGCATCGCATCGGTGTCCAGCACCATGCAGATTACGTCTGCGATGAAGATGGTTTCGGCAGCGAAGCTGAAGCGTTCTCAGGATGCCATCATCCAAATGCGTCCGTATGCCGAAAAGCTGACGGCGCTGATGGGAAATGTCACGGCCACGCTGGACGCTTCAGAAAACCCTTACGCTCAGGAGCGTCCTATTCAGCGCGTGCTAATCATCGCGATGACGGCTAACCGCGGTTTGTGTGGTGCTTTCAACTCTTCGGTGATTAAGCGGACCAAAGTAGTCGCAGAATCCTACGAAGCACAAGGGGCTGCGGTCTCCGTGTTCACAGTAGGAAAGAAGTCGCGCGATCTCCTGAAAAAGACCATGAATGTGGTGGGTGAGGAGCTCGAAGTGGTCAACCAAGTTCATTTTGAAGGCGCTCAGCGCGTCGCCGAAGTGGCCATGCAAGGGTATGTTCAAGGCCACTATGACAAGGTCGTGATGGTGTACAACCAATTCAAGAATGCCGCCGTGCAGTTGCTGCAGGAAGAGCAGTTGTTGCCTGTACAGCCCGCTGCGAGTAGCGAGGGCCAAGCGGGTGATTACATCTATGAACCCACCAAAGTGTCTTTGTTGGAGGAACTAATTCCCACGAGCATCAAGAGCCAAGTATACAAGGCCTTGCTGGACTCACAGGCCTCTGAGCACGGTGCGCGGATGACCTCCATGCACAAGGCTACGGACAACGCCACCTCCATGCGCGATGGCCTCAAGCTTCAATACAACAAAGCCCGTCAAGCGGCCATCACAAACGAGATCCTCGAGATTGTCGGAGGCGCCGAAGCGTTGAATGGGTAAACGTTTAAAAGCGATTAATTGCACAAAGCGCGGCCCAACGGCCGCGCTTTGGCGTTATTATTGCCGCTAGATTTGTCATTGATGCGTTGGCCTACGATTACCTTACGGACCCGGATTTTTCTCGCCATGCTCTTGCTTGTCTTGGTTGGCTTTGGCGCAACGGGCATTGTGAGCGGCCTGCACTTCCGAGCGGAAGAAGTGGAATACCACCGAGACCGCTTGCTGCGCAAAGAACAGGCCATTGAATCTCATGTCGCCCATGAGCTGACACGCCAAGCACAGGCCCCCCTTTCGACCGCCGTATTGCCCGATATCCTGAGCTCTGAGCTCTGCGCCATTGCAGATATTCACGGCATGGACGTAGCCCTTTATGCCATGGAGGGAAGCTTATTGCTGGCAAGCAATCCTGCACTCACCGATGATGGAACCTTCCCCATGCGCTTGCCGGAGGGCATACGCAACCAGCGAAACATGGTTTTGACCATACATCCTTCCTCAGACACCCTGCGTGAAGTGATGATTTATTCAACGGAAATCACCAATTCCGAAGGCCTGCCCTTAGCTATTATGGTTGTTCCATATACGGACGGGCGGAGCCTCCCCGTCGAGGATGAGGCTTTTTTCCGAGCCCTGGCCTACCTCAATATTGTTTTGTTTTTGGCGGCCGCCTACTTCGCATACCTGCTTTCACGTAGCATTACGCGCGGGTTGGATGCCGTGGGAGACGCCATGCGCTCAACACGAAGTACAGCGGACAAAAAGCGCGTCAAATGGGCATCGAAAGATGAGATTGGTGCCCTCATCGCAGAGTACAACCGCATGGTTGACATGACGGAAGAGCACGCCAAAGCCCTTGCTTTGGCCGAAAAAGAAAGCGCCTGGAAGGAGATGGCGCAGCAAGTGGCACACGAGATCAAGAATCCACTGACGCCAATGCGCCTGATGACCCAGTTGCATGCCATGAATGCCGACCAACACACCCCGGAGTCCATCAAGGAATTCACCGAAGGGATGCTCGCTCAAATTGATGCCATGACGCAAATTGCTGGAGATTTTAGCCAGTTTACCCGGCTCCCTGCGCACGAAAGAAAAACGGTATCTCTGCGAAATCTCCTCAAGGAATGCCACGCGGCCTATCCGGAGGCCAGTTTACTCCTTCCGCGGGAGGGAGACTGGATAGTCCTCGCCAATGAAGAACAGCTATTGCGTGTGCTGAATAACTTACTCAACAATGCTTTTGAATCTGTGCCCGAAGGGCGGAAGCCCTTGGTATCCTTTGGGCTGCGTCTTGAAGAGGGGTTAGCACACCTCTTTGTCCGCGACAATGGTACCGGCATTCCCGATGATCGATTGGAGCAAATATTCGAGCCCAAATTCACCACCAAATCCCGCGGGACGGGCTTGGGCCTGGCGATTGTCAAGACCATCGTGGAGAGCTTCCAGGGCCGCATTTGGGTCGATGATAGCACGGAAGCAGGTACGGAATTCGTATTCAGCCTACCCTTGAAGAGTTAAGGGGCTAGGAAGCTAGGTGGCTAGGGAGCTAGAAAGCTCGGGCTGCGCCCTGAAGCTAGAAGGCTCGCGCTTCGC
>DFSS01000047.1 GCA_002381225.1 Flavobacteriales bacterium UBA3431
GATTTATTTGGGGCCGGCAAAATGTTCCTGCCTCAGGTGGTCAAATCAGCCCGGGTCATGAAGAAGGCGGTGGCCTACTTGGAGCCCTTTTTCGAAACCTCCGATGCCGCACCCCGCAAGCAAGGCAAAATCCTCATGGCGACGGTCAAAGGCGATGTGCACGACATTGGCAAGAACATCGTGAGTGTCGTGCTGCAATGCAACAACTATGAAGTGATTGACCTCGGCGTCATGGTGCCTCCGCAGAAAATTTTGGATGCGGCCCTCGAACATAGCGTCGATGCCATTGGATTGAGCGGCTTGATCACGCCCTCCTTGGACGAGATGGTCTTTTTGGCCTCGGAGATGAAGCGCCAAGGCATCTCTTTGCCCTTGCTCATCGGTGGGGCCACAACCTCCCGAGCGCATACGGCGGTGAAAATTCAGCCGGTGCTCGATAGCCCAGTGGTTCACGTCAATGACGCCTCGCGCTCGGTCCCCGTGGTGCAGCGCCTCTTGGGTGAACAAGGCGCTGACTTTGCCGCGGAAATTCGGTCTGACTACGACCGACTCGCCGAGCAGTATGCGAACCGAAGCAGCCAGCGCAATTTTATGCCCTTGGATGCCGCACGCGCGAACCGCTACCGCCCGGACTTCTCCCAAAAACCAACGCGCCCTGCCCAAATGGGGGTCTTCACCTTGGATGATTATCCTCTGGAAAAATTGGTGCCCTACATCGACTGGACGCCCTTCTTCATGGCCTGGGACTTGCACGGCAAATACCCCCGAATTCTAGAAGATGAGGTGGTTGGGGTTCAGGCCAAATCCTTGCTCGCGGACGCCCAAGCCATGCTCTCGCAGGCGGTGTCCGAAGGCTGGCTCACCGCCAAAGGCGTCTATGGATTCTTTGAAGCCCAGCAAAAAGGGGATGATATCGAAGTGCGCGACGCCCAAGGCGAATCCCACCGCTTCTTGACCTTACGTCAGCAAGGCCAGAAAAAAGAAGGGCTGCCCTACTTGGCGCTGTCCGACTTTATTGATCCCGCGGGCGAAGATTATCTGGGCTTATTTGCCGTCACCACGGGCCATGGCTTGGACGAGCGGGTCGCGGCCTACGAGGCGGCCCAAGATGACTACAGCGCCCTGATGCTCAAGGCTCTGGCGGACCGCTTGGCCGAGGCCTTTGCCGAACATCTGCATGAGCGCGTGCGTCAAGAATTTTGGGGCTACGCTGCGAATGAAACGTGGAGCAACGAAGATTTAATCGCGGAATCCTACCAAGGCATTCGGCCTGCGCCGGGCTATCCAGCCTGCCCAGACCACTTGGAGAAGGACCTCCTTTTCCGCTTGTTGGACGTGGAGGCCCGCGCGGGAATTCAGCTCACGGAACACAAAGCCATGTACCCCACGGCGGCGGTAAGTGGCTACTACTTTGCACACCCTGAGGCCAAATATTTTGGATTGGCCAAAATCGATACCGACCAATTGACCGACTATGCTGGTCGCCGCGGCATCTCCCAAGAGGACGCTGCGCGCTGGCTAAGCCCCTTACTCGACCTCTGAACCCATGAAAGTCACGGACCACATTGCCGCTGCGAACGGAAAAACCCTGTTCAGCTTTGAAATCCTCCCCCCGTTGAAGGGCACGCGCATCGATGAGCTCTTTGGGACGATAGAGCGCCTGATGGCGTTTGGCCCCAAGTTCATTGACGTGACCAGCCACCGAGAAGAATTCATCTACAAAAAACGCGAGAACGGCCTTCTGGAGAAGGTGCACACCCGCAAGCGACCTGGGACGGTAGGCATCTGTGCGGCCATTCAAAACCAGTTCAAAATCGATACGGTCCCCCACGTCATCTGCGGTGGATTTAGCCGAGAAGAGACGGAATACGCCCTCATCGACCTGCACTACTTGGGCATTGACAACGTGTTGGTGCTTCGCGGCGACGCCCTCAAGGCCGAAGGCGCCTTCAAGCCCGAACCCCACGGCCACACCTATGCCATTGATCTTCTGAAGCAGGTGTCGGACCTCAACAAAGGCCATTACTTGCACGATGAGGTGGAAAACTCCAACCCAAGCAATTTTTGCATCGGCGTGGCGGGTTAC
Source organism: Flavobacteriales bacterium UBA3431 (assembly GCA_002381225.1). Taxonomy (GTDB): domain Bacteria; phylum Bacteroidota; class Bacteroidia; order Flavobacteriales; family Schleiferiaceae; genus TMED14. Next base: position 2,087 of record DFSS01000047.1, read on the forward strand.
CCCGAAAAGCACTTCGAAGCCCCGTCCCTCAACACGGACATCAAGTACCTCAAGGCCAAGGTGGATGCCGGCGCAGAATATGTGGTGACACAAATGTTCTTTGACAACCAGCACTACTTTGATTTTGTCGCCAAGTGCCGAAAGGCGAACATTCATGTACCCATTATCCCCGGCTTAAAGCCGATTGCCACGGCTTCCCAACTCACGACCATTCCCCGAAATTTCCACCTCAATCTTCCCGATGATTTGGTGGAGGCCGTTGAAGCAGCGAAAACACCCGCTGCAGTCAAAGAAGTAGGCATTGAGTGGTGCATTGCGCAATCCAAGGAGCTCATGTCTCAGGGTGCGCCCGTATTGCACTACTATACAATGGGCAAGGCGGATGCCACGGAAAAAATTGCTTCGGCCCTCTTTTGATGCTTGGAGCGCGGGTTGTGAGACGAAGTGCGAGCGGAAAATGAACTAAGGCGGTTTTTTCAGGTTTCTTAGGTCTTACCTTCGTTGCATGTCCGAAATTCCTTTCCGAGCCCCGCGCTTTGCGCCCAAAGCAGGCCAGCCCTTCTACCAAGAGCTTACCAAGCGGGTGAATGCCTACTTCACTCAAAACAATTTGAGTCCTAAGGGCAACTATAAACTCTACGTCAAAACGGGAGTTTTGATTGGGGGCTTTCTCGCCGCCTACCTCGGATTGGTCCTGGCTGCTCCCGGGTTTGAAGTCGCCTGGATGCTATGGCTGGCTTTGGGCCTCCTCACAGCGGCCATCGGCTTCAACATCATGCACGACGGGGCTCACGGAAGCTTTTCAAGGCACAACTGGCTCAACGAAATGGCGGGCCACAGTGTCAACTTTTTGGGAGCGAGCATTCTCATGTGGAAGACCAAGCACAATACGGTGCACCACACCTTTACCAACATTGAAGGGGTGGACGATGACATCGATGCTGGCGCCATGTTGCGCATGGCGCCAAGTCAGGAGCGCCGCGGTTTTCACCGTTTTCAGCACCTCTATTTCTCTGGCTTGTACGCCATGCTGTACATCTATTGGGTGGTCTACACGGACTATAAAAAATACTTCTCAGGCAAAGTGGGCAATGTGCCCATTCCCAAATTGACACGATTCCAACACATCAGTTTCTGGGCATGGAAGGCCTTGCATTTGGGCCTCTTTGTCGGATTGCCCATGTGGAAATTGGGCGTCTTACCATGGTTTGGTGGGTTCATGTTAATGGGCATGTCGGCGGGCTTGGTTCTTTCCATGGTGTTCCAATTGGCCCATGTAGTGACGGAAGCGTCCTTTACTCCCTACGTTCACGGAGAGACATTGGAAACGGAAGATGAGTGGGCGATCCACCAGATCAAAACCACAGCCAACTTCGCCACCAAAAGCCGTTTTCTTACGTGGTTTTTGGGCGGACTCAACTTTCAAGTGGAGCACCACTTATTCCCTCGCATAAGCCATGTCCACTATCCGGATTTGGCCAAAATTGTGAAGCAAACTTGTGATGAGTTCAATGTGACATACACCGAATTCAAAACGTTTGCGAGCGCCGTCCGTTCGCACGTCCAACATCTTCGGATGATGGGCCAGATGGCCTAAACGCTCCGCAAGCGAAACATTTCGGAGGTAAGGGAGTGCTAGGCTTGACGCCACGTGCGGACCGCACGAAGCACTACGCTCAGGATGTAAATCATCAGTCCATACAGGGTGGGAGTGAGGCTAACCTTAAGGCCGCCCGCAATCACGCCTTGCGAAGCTTCAAAACCTTCCATCACCGAGAAGGGTGTTTGGGTTTGTAGGATACGATAAGTTAAGGCATACAATTTTTTACTCCTTCCGGGTTGACATCGGAGATATGGAATTTGGCCTTCTAGTTACCTCGCGAGCATAGGGATTTCTCATATAGTTCAGCTCGCCGAGGCGTCCCTAATGTCCTTCAACCCTTATTGCCTCCAACCCTCAGTTGGAAATGTAGAGCGCTACCCCATCGTAGCCCACCTGGTAGGGCTTGAGCCCCCAGGCTGTTGGGCCGTCCAGTGGTTGCCCGTCGAAGAGCAAAAATTGCTGGCCATCGCAGGGACATTCGGCCGTCAAATTATCTACGAGGGTGAGTGTGCCACAAGCTTCGGACACATGGTTGGGGCAACAGAGATCGTAGACCCCAAAATCATTGGCGTCCCCGTAATTCGTTCGGCGGTAAATCGCGACGCCGCGGTACCCCCAATTTAGATGAGCCACCGACCCGCCCACAAACTGCAAATCGTACGCAGATGGCGTATTGAGGTAGATGGTTTCGTTGATTGGCGCGTAGGGAACAGGGTGCCGCGTGTTCGATCCATCGCAGTGCACGAAGAGCCCTAAGGGCAGAAGGAAAAGAAGGAATCGCCACATTTTATACAAATCTATGCCCTAATGAACGCTCAAGGGCAGCATTTATTGGTTATTTTCGTGACTTGGATCCTTTGAGGATTCCCTAAAACACGACCTAAACGCACCACTTATGCGCATTCGATTTGGAGTACTCATGCTCGCTCTGGCCTTGGCTTTCAGCGCCCAAGCCCAACGTCCAGGACAGTTGCGAGGAACCGTTACCGACAAGAAAAACGGGGAAGAGCAATACCAGGCTATCGTCCGAGTTCTCTCGGGAGGCTATGAAATTGCCAAAGGCACGACAGACTTTGATGGCAATTACAACATCAACCCGGTCCAGCCTGGAACCTACACCCTTTCCTGTGAGGCTTTTGGCTACAACAAGTCGACCTTGACGGGGGTGACCATCGATGGGGGCCGCATTACCAACATCGATTTCAAGTTGACCTCTGCGGACGTCATTTTGGGCGAAGTAGAGGTGACGGCCTCCTACGAAGCGCCTTTGATTGAAAAAGGAAAAACGTCCGTCACCTTTGGCAGCGAGCAAATTCGCAACTTGGCCTCACGTGGGGTCGGCGGTGTATTGGCCTTGACTTCCGGGGTAGTCCAAGACGAAGGTTCTGGAGCGTCTTACTTCCGTGGTGGTCGTTCGGATGCAAACGTCGTCTTCATTGACGGTGTAAAAGTGCGTGGCGACATCAACCTTCCCCGTGAAGCCATTCAAACCACGGAAATCATCACCGGAGGCGTGCCCGCGAACTACGGTGACGTGACAGGTGGAGTCATTTCGACCACCACCCGTGGTCCCTCGCCCCGCTTCTTTGGCACAGCCGAATACGTGACGTCCGCCTTGTTTGATCCCTACAACTACAACCTCGGTGGTCTGACCATCGGTGGCCCCTTGCTTCGCAACAAAAAGACGGAAGCCCCCATTGTCGGCTACCTCTTCTCCGCAGAAGTTCAGCACAACGGCGATGGACGCCCTTATTCCGTTCCAGTTTACAAGGTGAAGGACGATGTCCTGGCTGAACTTGAGGCACGTCCCTTGGTTCCGACCGCAGCTGGACTTGGAACGATCCGTGCGGCAGAATTGCTTCGTGCCGATGACCTCGAAACAGTCAATAGCCGCTTGAATGTGGCAACGAATGGAGTTCGCGCAACGGGTAACATCAACATCAAAACGAGTAAGAAGACCAACCTGGTTGTCGGTGCACGTTTCAACCAGGGCTTTGGCCGCAACTCCAGCTTCTCCAACTCCTTGATGAACTGGAAGAACAACGGTGCCTACAACAGCCGTGACTTCTCTACCTATGTGCGTTTCACGCAGCAGTTTGGCGGAGCGGGCGAGGACGCGGAGTCCTTGATTAAAAACGCCTACTACACCATCCAAGTGGATTACACGTTGAATACAGACCGCAGCTGGGATCCTCGTCACCGCGACAACATTTTCCGCTATGGCCACGTGGGAACGTTTGAAACCCAGCGCACATCTTTCTATGGCTTCGGTCAAGATGAAAAGACGGGCATCAACGCATTCCGCAAATTATTGGATTTGGACACTGCCGTGGTCTTCACCCCGAGTGAGTACAACCCCATTTTGGCGAACTACACCTCTACTTACTACGACTTGGTTTCTTCGGGCCAAATCAACAACAGCATCAATAACCTGACGAACATCCAACAGGGTGGCGGCTTGTTGAACGGCCAAGGGCCCTCTAGTATTTACAGCCTTTTCGGGAACGTAGGGGCCATTCAAACCAACTACGGCTACAGCCAAGCGGAGCAGTTCCGCATCACCGCGTCGACCAACTTTGACATTGGTGGCCACTCCTTGATTGCAGGTTTGGAGTATGAGCAACGGTTTGACCGCAACTTCAATGTGGCGGGGACCGCTCTCTGGCTTCTCATGCGAAACTTGCAAAATGACCACATGAAGGAATTGGATACGGAGAATCCTATCCTGGTCTACCGCGATGGCGTTTTCCAAGACACGATTAACTACAACCGCGCGCTGGACTTGAACAAACCCCGCACGTTTGACCGCAACCTGCGTATCGCCTTGGGCTTGGATCCTGACGGCGCGGACCAAGTGTTGCTAGATGTCGACAACATTCATCCGGATGACCTTCTGGGATACGGTGGTTTGAGCCTATTCTCCGCGCAGGAATTGTTGAATTTCGGTGCAGGGTCCTATGTCAACTACTACGGCTACGACTACACCGGCAAATTGCTCAACTACAATCCTACGTTGGCCGATTTCTTCAAGGCCAAGGATGCCAATGGCAACCGGACATATCCGATGGCGGCCTTCCAACCTATTTATATGGCCGGGTACATCCAAGACCAGTTCCTGTTCAATGACCTGTTCTTCAACGTAGGGGTGCGCGTGGATCGCTTTGACGCCAACCAGCCTGTTTTGAAGGATCCCTTCACCCTATATAGCAGCCGCACTGTAGGAGATGTCCGTTCTATGGGCGGCCTAGAGGGATCGCCCATCCCTGAGTCGATTGGCGATGACTATGTGGTCTACGTGGACAACATCAAAAACCCAAAACGCATTGTGGGGTACCGTTCTGGTTTTGACTGGTTCAATGCGGATGGTTCTCCCCAAAACAACCCCACCATCATTGCGAACTTGAGTGGCGGTCAGGCCAAGCCATGGATCTTCGAAGAGAACTTCACGGACCAAGGCAACCCCGATCAACCCGTATTAAGTGAAAAAAGCTTCAAGGATTACACGCCCCAAGTGACGGTTTCTCCTCGTATCTCTTTCCAGTTCCCTATTTCGGATGAAGCGGAGTTCTTTGCTCACTACGACCTGCTCGTTCAGCGTCCGACACCGGGCTTCTCGCGGTTCAATCCGGTCAACTACGTCAACTTGGAATACGGAACGGCCAACTTGCCGAACCCCGAGTTGCTTCCTCAGAAATTGACGGAGTACGAAATCGGTTTCCGCCAAATGTTGGGCGAGCGTTCTGCCTTGAAGGTGAATGCATTCTACCGCGAATACCGCGATTTGATCCAAACGGTTTCGGTGACGGAAGCCTACCCCGCTACCTATGTCATGTACGGCAACCGCGACTTCACCACTGCGAAGGGCTTTAGCTTCCAGTACGATATGCGCCGTACCGGCAATGTCATGGTGAATGCCCAGTACTCCTTGTCTTTTGCAGACGGAACGGGTTCTGGAGCGAATTCCGGTTTGGCTTTGGCTCGCTCAGGACAACCCAACTTGCGCTACATCCAGCCTTTGGACTTTGACCAACGTCACACCTTCTCCGGAAACTTGGATTTCCGCTACGGAAAGGGCACCGACTACAATGGTCTGGTGATCAAGAACGTCCGCGTTTTTGAGAATGCCGGGGTGAACATTTTGGGTACGGCTAGCTCTGGATTCCCATATTCTCGCCGTGTACGTGCGTATGGCTTGACCGAGACGGCTTCGCCCATCGTAGGTGTACTCAACGGGTCGCGCAAACCTTGGCAGTACAAAATTGACTTGACCGCCAACAAGGTGTGGTACTACGCCAAGGGCAAGAAGACAGTTGAAATCTACGCTCAAGTGTTGAACGTCCTCAATACCCAAAACGTATTGAATATCTATCCCTTCACGGGGTCGCCCACGGATGATGGCTATTTGTCCTCCTCACGTGGCCAACAGGCCATCTTGTTCACCACGAATGCCCAGTCTTTTGCAGACTTGTACAATGTGAGCATGGTGAATCCTTTCAACTTCTCTATCCCCCGTCAAATTCGCCTTGGTGTCCGCCTCGGCCTGTAAAAGTTTGAATTCCGTATTCCTATGAAGAAGATTCTATTTGGTTTAGCATGGGTGGCCTCCACGGCCTCGTTAATGGCTCGTCCGGACGTCAACGTGTCTGGAAAGAACAACTTGTCCAATAAGACGGTCGAGGAGCTGTGCCAACCCGCTCGTGCCCAGAGTGACTTGAACATCAACAACGTCCGCGCAACCATCCTTGGTGGAGGCGACATGTGGTGGGATTTGAACACGGCCCGCTACGAAGTGCCTAAAGGCGGTGGCAAGCACTCCATGTTTGCGGGAGCCCTTTGGCTTGGCGGATTGGATGAAGGTAACCAGCTCAAGTTGGCGGCAGTCACTTACCGTTCACGCGGAGTGGACTACTGGCCTGGCCCCCTTTCTACGGATGGCTTGGCATCGGTCAACAAAGAAATTTGTGACAAATACGATAAGCAGTGGATTATCACCCGCGAGGCAGTTGAAATGCACCGCGCATGGTTGCTCTGTAAAAACGATCCGGATTGCGACGTCGCAGAGAAGTTCCCCGGCTACGAAGGGAACATCCCCGATATCATTCTCGAATGGCCCGCTCACGGGGCCGAAGGCGAATTACCCTACACATTGGCACCATTTATCGATTTGGACGGCGACCAGCGCTATGACCCCTTGGAGGATTATCCAGCCTATGACTTGGACCGCCAGTTTGACTGCCGCCGCAAAGAGACGGACGTGCTTTATGGTGACCAAACCATCTGGTGGGTTTACAATGATCGTGGAAACATTCACACGGAGACCTCGGCGGGGGCGCTCGGTTTCGAGATTCGTGCTCAGGCCTTTGCCTTTGCCACGAACGACGAGATCAACAACATGACGTTCAACAACTACCGCATCGTCAACAAGTCGACATTCCGTTTGACCAACACGTTCTTCTCCACCTGGTTTGACCCGGATTTGGGCAACTACCTGGATGACATCATTGGTTGTGACATTCCCCGTGGTTTGGGCTATTGCTACAACTCAGATTTGAATGACGAAGGTCCTTTGGGCTATGGCTTGAATCCTCCTGCCGTAGGCTTTGACTTTTTCCAGGGTCCCTTCGCGGATTACTTTGACGGGTTGGACAACGACCGCGACGGTTGCATCGACGGAGTGCGCGACGACAATGGCGATTGCCAGGCAGAGAATCCTGTGACCGGCGTGAACGAGCGTATCATCATGTCTGGTTTCATGTACTACAACAACACGGGTTCTGCCTTCTCGGGCAACCCCAGCACCGCGGCTGAATACTACAATTTCATGCAGTCACGCTGGAAGAATGGCAACCCCTTAGTGGTGGAAACCCCTTCAGGTCCAGGTAATCCCGCCAATGGTGACGGATTTACGGCGGATGGTTCTGGACTGGTGACCTTGTTTGCCTACCCGGGTGATACCTATGACACCACTGGAAATGGGGCACCTACGGCCTCGCAAAACTGGTATGAATCCCCCAACAACTCGGAGGACAAGCGCGGACTGCACAATGCGGGCCCCTTCTCCTTGGCTCCGGGCGCTTTGAACTTCATCACCACGGGTGTGGTATGGGAGCGTGACTACAACAAAGCGGATCTCTTCGCTTCGGTAGAGAAAATCTTGATCGCCGACGACAAGGCGCAGAGCCTGTTTGACAACTGTTTCCAAATTTTGAATGGTCCCGATGCCCCAGACATGGAGATTCAAGAGATGGACCGCGAGTTGGTCATCATGCTCAGCTACCGCGACGGCCAGAACAACCAGTTGTTGGATTACGAAGAGGAGGATCCGTTGATTCCTTTCACGGACAACACCTACAAGTTTGAAGGCTTTCAAATCTTCCAGCTGGCCAATGCGAATGCCTCGGTAGGTGATCGCTATGATCCTAACCAAGCCCGCCTGATCGCTCAGTGCGACATCAAAAATGGTGTGGAGCGTTTGATCAACTGGGAATTGGATCCAGATTTGGAGCTGTTGATTCCCCAGGATATGACTTTGGAATACAACGACGAGGGCATCAAAATGAGCTTCTTGGTGAAGGAAGACGCCTTCGCAACGGGTACGGACCGCCGTTTGGTAAACCATACTCCTTATTACTTCACAGTTGTGGCCTATGCCTACAACGAGTACGAGCCTTTTGACCAAGTCATGCACCCGAACGGACAGCGCAAGCCGTTCTTGGCTGGCCGTAACAACGTGAAGAAGTACGAAGGCATTCCCCACTTGGTGGATTCTGAGGCAGGCGGCACCGTCCAAAATTCTTTATACGGCTACAGTCCTATCATCACGAGAATTGAGGGCATGGGCAATGGCGGAAACGCCTTGGAGCTGGATTCGGCTTCCGAGCGCGCCATCGTCAACAACTTTGTGCTGAGCCACCCCACCTACAAGAGCGGCTATGGTCCGGTCAACGTGAAAGTGGTGGATCCCTTGAACGTTCCTCCGGGCAATTTCAAATTGCGCTTTGATGGAACAGGACCGAATGCCAATTGGCAGGTTGAAGACGCTGCAGGCAATGTCATCGCGACGTCTATGACCGCTTTGTCCTTCATCAACGAGCAAATCATCCCTGAGTTGGGCTTGAGCGTCGAAATTCGCGATCAAGAGAACCCAGGTAATGACCCAGATAATTCACGCAATGCGGGCATCCTGGAGTCGGAAGTCATTTACGATGACCCCACCCAAACGTGGTTGTCCGGCGTGAAAGATGATGATAGCTATAGCCCCCGAAATTGGATTCTCTCTGGCCAAAATGACATCACGTCCAAGCCCGGATCCTACTACCGCGATTATCCCAACGACCCCAAAGGGTTGTTTACGAACATCGTCGGCGGAACATGGGGACCCTTCCCATATGTCAGCTACCTCGGCCGAGGATACGACGCTGGAAACAACATTTACGGTATGGGCCCAGCGGACTCTTCACAGTCGGCGTTCTCTGCCCGGATGAATGCGCGTGATCTGCACTCCGTAGACATCGTCTTCACGAAGGACCACACCAAGTGGACCCGTGTTCCGGTCTTGGAGATGGGTGAAGACCAGGACTTGACCGAAGGGGCTGTCCGCAAATGGCGCTTGCGTGCCGGTGCAAGCTGGGACAAGAACGCCAGTGGCGAGCTGGTCCGTAGCTCAACCAGCACGGGTTGGTCATGGTTCCCCGGCTATGCGATTGACGTTGAAACCGGCACCCGTTTGAACATCGCCTTTGGTGAGAACTCCTGGATGGTGGGCGACAACGGTAACGACATGCTGTTCAACCCCTCTTCACGCCTTTCTACCTTCCCGGCAGATCCGGTTACAGGGGGCTACAAGTTTGGTGGGCAACACTACATCTACGTATTCGGTCCCTACTTCCAGCAAGGCCTGTCTAAAGTGCCGTTGGATTACGCCGGCGGCGATGAGTTGAACAACCCCTTGTATACCGAGTTGAACAACATGGGCCAAATCCTCAACCGAAACAAGGTCACAAAGAGTTTGATGTGGGTGAGCATTCCGCTGATGGATCCCCGCTTTGCGGACCGAGACTTGTACACGGATATGCCTTCAGACGCCCGCGTGCGTATCCGCATGGCACGTCCTTATGAGAAGTACGAAACGGATGGCACGAACAACAGCAATCCGCTTTACCAGTTCAACACGAACAATGTGGCCACAGACAAGGGCAACAATGTGGTGGCTACGAGCGCGTTGGACAATATCCGCGTCGTTCCAAACCCTTACTTCAGTTTGTCCGCCTACGAGCAGTCTCAGTTGGACAACTTGGTGAAGGTGACCAACCTGCCTGAAAACTGTACCATCAGCATCTACACGGTCGAAGGCGCCTTGGTGCGCACCTTGCGTAAAGCGAACACCGATACCTGGTTGTATTGGGATTTGAAGAACAATTATGGAGTACCCATCGCAAGTGGGGTCTACCTCATTCACATCGACGCCCCAGGCATCGGTGAGAAGGTAATCAAGTTCTTCGGAACCCTCCGTCCATTTGACCCGACTGGATTCTAAGACATGGAAATGATGAAAAAACATATCGCCACCATCGCCCTCGTTGCGGCCAGCACGGCCCTCTTCGCAGGAAACCCCGTTCGTTCGGGTTCCGCGGGCGCCTCTGAACTCCTCATCAACCCATGGGCACGCACCGCTGGGTGGTCCGAGGGCAATACCGCCAATGTCATGGGCCTTGAGGCTATGTACGGGAATATTGCGGGCATGGCCTTCACTACCGGACTGCAAACAGGCTTTGCAAACAGCCAGTGGTTGGTCGGAAGCGGGATTCAGTTGAACTCGGCCTCCTTTGCGACGCCCTCGGGCAATGAAGGGGTGTTGGGCATTCACATAACCAACATGAACTACGGCCAAATCGAGGTCACCACGACCGAATTGCCCGATGGAGGCGCGGGATTCTTCAGCCCCACGTCCACCATTATTGGCATGGCCTATGCGAAGAAGTTTACCCAAAGCATTTATGGCGGGGTCAACATCAAGCTCTACAATTCGAGCATCAGCAACTTGTCGGCGACGGGCGTTTGTTTTGACGCCGGCGTTCAATATGTGACGGGTGCGGACCGCGATTTTCGCTTTGGCATCACCCTGCGGAACATTGGCCCCTCTTTTGGGTACAGTGGCGACGGTATGGCTATTGTGTTGCCTGTCCCCACGGGATCGCACACCACCACCTTTGACAGCCGTACAGAGCAGTTTGAATTACCTACCCAGCTGGCCATCGGCGCAGCGAAGCGCTTTGACTTGGATGCGAAAAATCGCCTGAATGTTGCGGGCAACTTTATCTCGAATTCGTTCAAGAAGGACCAGTTTACTGCGGGAGTGGAATTTGACCACAACGACATTTTCCAAGTGCGTGCCTCGTATGCCATGTTTGACAACCGCTATGATGGCCTAACGACAGAAGCCTTTATGGGCCCTGCCATGGGATTCACGGTGAATGCGCCGACCGGCGGAACGTCCAAGCTGAGCTTGACGTACGCCTACCGGTTAACGAACTCTGCCTTCGCAGGGGTGCACACTTTGGGTGCCACCTTGGTATTGTAAGGCCAATTTTACTACCTTTCACGGAATGAGATCCCCAGCCAGGGATCTCATTCTCGTTTAATCCTTTGACACTATGTCCGTTTCCTACTTGACCCCTGAAGGCTTTAAAAAGCTGAAAGAAGACCTCGATCACCTGCGTTCCGTGGAACGAGCCCGCATTTCTGCCCAAATAGCGGAGGCGCGGGACAAAGGGGATTTGAGCGAGAATGCGGAATACGATGCGGCCAAGGAGGCGCAAGGCCTGCTAGAGCTTAAGATTTCCAAGATGGAGGAAGTCATGGCCAATGCCCGCATTGTGGACGAAAGCCAGTTGGATACGTCCAAAGTGTTGATTTTGTCCAAGGTAAAATTGCGCAACCCGGCCAATAAGATGGAGTTCACCTACACCCTGGTGGCGGAGCAAGAAGCGGATCTAAAGGCCGGCAAAATCTCGGTGAACAGCCCAATTGGGAAAGGACTCTTAGGCCGCAGCGCAGGCGACATTGCGGAAATTCACGTCCCAAATGGAACGATGAAGCTCGAGATTCTGGAAATTTCTCGCTAAGTTCACCTCACCATGTCCTCCATCTTCACCAAAATCATCCGAGGCGATATTCCCTGCTATAAAGTGGCGGAATGCGATCATGCGATCGCCTTTTTGGATATACGCCCGCTGTCCAAGGGGCACACCTTGGTGGTTCCAAAGATGGAAGTGGACCGTCTGTTTGATTTGCCCGAGGAAGACTTCCAGGCACTGTGGTCCTTCACACACAAAGTGGCCAAGGCGATGGAGGCATCTGTTCCCTGCAATCGGGTTGGCGTCGCGGTACTGGGATTTGAGGTCCCACATGCCCACATTCACTTAGTTCCTTTAAGGACAGAAGGGGATCTCAACTTTGCACACCCCAAGCTTCAATTGGCTCCCGAAGTTATGGAAGAGATCGCTGCGTCCATCGCTCAAGAGGTAGCGGAGGACATCTTGCACTAAACATTCTTTTCGTACCCGGTAGACCAAGTCGAGTGCTGCCGGATCTACCAATTCGCCGCCGTCCACCGAGGCATAGGGCCTTTGGTAAGTGTGGAGAGCGAGCTATTCGGATTGACCGCCTTGAATGCGGTCGGGGTTCTGACTGAGGAATTGGGACCACGATCCTTTTCCCTTACCCTTTGGGGCCTTTTTAAGCTTGTTCACAGACATGGAGGCTTGGATCGGAGACCCTATGGCGTACGCGTGGCAGGTGGCCACTGCGAGTCCGTCCGTAGCATCCAGAACTTTCGGCATGGATTCCAATCCGTAAATGTGCTGGAGCATACCGCTTACTTGCTCTTTGCTGGCCGCCCCGTTCCCTGTAATGGCTTGCTTGACCTTCCGCGGCGAGTACTCCACCACGGGTATCCCGGCTGCGAGCCCAGCGGACATGATGACGCCCTGAGCCCGGCCCAACTTGAGCATGGATTGAATGTTTTTCCCAAAGAAAGGTGCCTCCATAGCCATGTGATCGGGCTGGTAGGTAGCGAATAGTTCGGCGATGGCTGCATGAATGTCGGCAAGCCGCTCAAAAGGGTCTTTTTTGGCGTCCAGTTTGAGGGCGTCCAGCGTCAAGCAGGTCAACTTTTTCCCTTCGACGCGAATAATCCCATAGCCTAGGACCACAGTGCCGGGGTCTACGCCGAGGATGATCATGGTTTAGGCTTGGCCCGCGTTGGTTCCCATGTAGCCGCTCCGGGAAGTGGGGGCTTGGTAGAGTCGAAGTCCAAAAGCGGGCGCCGCCGCAATGAGGTGATCAAAAATGTCGCTGACAATACCCTCGTAGGGCACCCAGCTGATTTCCTTGGCAAAGCAGTAGATCTCCAAGGGAACACCCGTGCCCAACGGCTGGAGTTGCCGCACCATCAGGGAGTGCTCGTCCGAAACCTGGGCGTGTTCTTTCAAATAATGCGTGGCATAGATCCGGAAGACCCCGAGGTTGGTCATATGGCGGCCGTTGACGGGCTGCGACTTGTCCGCGCCGATGGCGACGTTGTGTTGGGCAATTTCGGCTTGACGCGCTTGGATGTAGTCCCGGACGCGCTCAATGCCGGATAGTGAGGCAAGAAGTTCGTCACTGCAGAACTGCACCGAATCCAAATCAATGACCAGATTGCGCTTGATGCGGCGCACATTGGCCACTTGCATGCCCCGCCAGTTCACAAAGCTGTCCGTGACAAAGGCCTTGGCGGGAACACTCGAAATCGTGTTGTCAAAGTTTTTGATTTTGACCGTGGTGAGGTCGACACTGATCACATCGCCATCGACACCAAAGCGCTCAAAGGTGATCCAGTCGCCCTTGCGCAACAAGTCGTACATGGCGATTTGGAAGTTGGCGAGCAGCCCATTGATGGCATCCTGAAAAATCAAAATGATGATCGCGGTGGCTCCGGCCATGCCGGCTAGCAAGGTCCCTAAGGGGGTGCCCGAGGCGACCGAAATAATCCCCAAAATGGCAATGAACCAAGTCAGGAATTGGACCACGGAAAGCAGGGTGCGTATGGGCTTATCCTTGAATTGCTCTTGGTCCTCCAAGACATGGCCTGTGGCTCGCGCCGTGCGGTTGACCAGCAAGGCGATTTGATACACCAAAAGGAAATCCAAGCCTTTTTGTAGAGGGGCAATCCACGCTTCGGCATGCTCAAATACCACAGGAACGAACCCGCGAATCAACAAGGTGGGCAGAAGATGTACCAAGCCCTCGAAGACCTTTTCCTTCAAAAAATGATCGTCCCACGTGACTTTGGTGCGCAACACAAAGCGTCGAATGAGGCGCATCAAAATGCTCCGCGCAACAAAATCAGCCAGTAAGCTGGCTAATACTAAAACGAAAAAGTCCACGGTGATCGTCAAGCCGGCGATCAGAGGTTCAGAAAGGCCTTGGGCTTCGAGCAGTTGCCGAGTCCAGTGGCCCGGATTGATTGAAGTGGGATCCATGCCCACAAAGGTAACGGATGTCTGCGGGATGGACTATGGCGTGATGGTCCAGGATACTTTTCGGCGTGCGGAAGGATAGAAGTACCCAAGGGCATAGTCCTCTGGAGCGCCTTCGCGGTAAATATTGCCAACGATGGGGGCAGGGGGCGCGTCAAAAAGTCCGCCAACTTGAAGTGTCTGCTCGCGCAAAAGCTGCAGGTAACTGTATAGACCCAAGGGGATACTGCCAATTTCAAGGGTAAACGTTACCCCCACAGAATCGGGACCTGCCACTTCAATTTCGGGGAGGTCGATGCCATTGTTGGAGCGGCCATCCAAGAAACCGTCATCAAAGACTTGCAAGTTGAAGGGGGCATTCTCAAGGGTGTCGTTGCGCCAAACGCGTGCGCGGTAGGTATCTCCGGGGCCCGGAGCTTCACTCCAGTGGGCGTAAACGTAGTAGCCTTCGCGCACGAAAGGAGCACGCGGAACAAAGGCGCTGTACACCGAATCAAACGGATTGCAACGGCCTAGGGCCTCAGGGGCCGAACGCCAGGTGCCAAAAGGAAGGGTTCCATTTTCGGCAATCTGCACTTGGATGTGGTAACTCTGAGCGTAGGTCGCGCGGAATTGCCCCGCATAGTGCCCACCGGCGATGTGCACGAGGGTGTCCACAGGGAGGCCATTTTCAAAGAGGACCACGGTGGCGTCTTCGACAGCGGGATTCGGGTCTTCGCTCAAGTAGTTGACACTCCAACTTAAGTCGGCATATACGGGTGTGCTATCTCCCACCGAGCCGTTGACGATGAGGCGGGTTTCGCCATCGGGCAAAGTGAGGTCAATGGGGTCTTGGCAACTTACCCACGCGAGACTGGCGGCTGCGGTCCAAAGAAAAAGGGAACGAGGGGTGCGCATCAGAAGGTAAAATTGTACGTGAAGTAGGGGATGACGGAGCCAAAAATGGACAGGCGGTAGGCCTGGACATTGGTGGGCTGGCTAAAGTCGGCCCGGAAGAAAATGCTGTAGGGATTGCGGCGGCCGTAAACGTTGTAGGCGCCAAAGGCCAAGGAGGATTCCCAAGCCTTTTTGGGTTTTTTCGTGCCCAAGGTATAGGTGGCTGAGAGGTCCAAACGGTGGCTCGCCGGCGTACGGGCGCCATTGCGGTTGGTGTATACGGGGAAGTACATGCCTTCAAATTCCGCGCGGGAATCAGGGTAGGTGATGGGGCGTCCAGATTGGTAGGCAAAGTTTCCGCCCACTTCCCAGGCCTTATTGATACTCCAGTTGGCGACCAAGTTGAGGTCGTGAAGTTTGTCGTAGTTGGCGGGATACCACTCGCCGTTGTTGATGCGTGTCTCGCGCGTACCGCCATCGACGATGCGCTCGGTCCGAGATAGGGTGTAGCCCAACCAGCCAGTCAGGGCGCCGGTTTTCTTTTCGAGAAGGAATTCGGCTCCATATGCCCGGCCATCGCCCCGGAGGAGTTGCGTTTCGATGAATTCCGTAAAGATCAAATCTGCACCGTCTTTGTAATCCAGAAGGTCTTGGAATTCTTTGTAGTAGACCTCAATGCCCAGGCGGACGCCCGATTCGCCATAGTTTTGGGCCCAACCAAGCGCAACCTGGTCTACGGTGGCGGGAGCGATAAACTTGCCCGCGGGGCGCCAGATATTGACCGGGGTGGCTGTGGTGTTGTTGCTAATGAGGTGGAGGTACTGGCGGGATCGGTTGTAACTCGCTTTCAGTGAAGCCTTTGGTCCGACCTGGTAGTTCAATGCGAGGCGAGGTTCCAAGCCAGCTAGTCCGGTGAAGGAGGCAATGATTTCCCCCGGGCCATAGGCGGTGAGTCCCGTCGATTCCAGATCCGTCGGATTGTTGGGATTGCTGTAGTTCTGAATGTCTCGGGCCCCCACATTGAAGAAGGTGCTGTAGCGCAGTCCGTAGGTGGCCGTCAGCACATCGGTGATGCGCCAATCGTCGCTGAAGTAGAGGGCCGGCTCGGTGGCATATTCTTTTTGGAGCTCTAAACTGAAGACTCCGGAGATTTGACCGGGGTGAAACACGTAGGCGGTGTTTTGTACGCCAAAATCCACCGTATGGGCCGCATTGGCATACCAAGTCCAACCCACGTTGCTCACATAATTTTGGATGCGGGAATCCCAGATGAAGGCGGGGTCAGCATCCTTCGGTGTACCCAACTGGTAGGTATAGTCCGAATACACGGTAGTGGCATTGAAGAAGAGTTTGGGGCTAATCAACCGGTTCCACCGCAGGGTGCTTGTCCAGTTTCCCCATCCAAAATCAAACAGATCGGAGGCGCCAAACTGGTCTCGTCCAAAGTAGGAACTGACAAACACGCGGTCCTTTTCACTCAATTTGGCATTGACCTTGATATTGAGGTCATAAAAGTAGATGGTCGTGTTGTCGAGCTCGGGTGAATTGAAATAGGGAAAGAAGAGGTCAAAGTAGGAACGGCGTCCCGCCACCATAAAGTTGACCTTGTCCTGGATGATAGGTCCTTCCAGCAAGAGCCGGCTGGACAAGAGCCCAATGCCCCCGGTGCCAGCAAATTTTTGGGCATTGCCTTCTTTTTGACGGACATCGAGAACGGATGATAGGCGCCCCCCATAGTTGGCGGGCATACCCCCTTTGAATAACTTGACATCTTTCACGGCATCCGCATTGAAAATGCTGAAGAAGCCAAAGAGGTGGGAGGAGTTGTAGACTGGCGCTTCGTCCAAGAGTATGAGGTTCTGGTCGGCATTGCCCCCGCGCACATTGAACCCGCTCGCGCCTTCACCCACCGTCGAAACGCCCGGCAGCAGCGTCAGCGTTCGGATGATGTCGGTTTCGCCCAAGAGCTGCGGGACCTTTTTGATTTCCTTGGCCGTTAAGGAACTCACACTCATCTCGGTGGTGGTCACGTTGCTATTGAGCCGTTCTGAAACTACTTCCACTTCCCCGAGTTGGGTGGCTTCCTCGCTCAAAGAAATGTCCACTTTCCGGGCGGCGGAAAGGGTTCCCACATTGAACGTAAAGGGGGCATAGCCGATCATCGTGACGGCCAAGGTGTAGCCTTTTCCAGCAGGCAAGGTCAGGCTGTAGAAGCCATAGGGGTTGGTGGCCGCACTCCACGTCCCGGCAGCCGATTTCACGACCACCATGGCGGAAGGGACCGACTCCCCGGTGCTAGCCTCTGATACCGTGCCACTGAGGGTCGTACTCTGTCCCCAGGCGGGATGAAAAAAGCCCCAGAGGGCGAGGATAAATGTGATTTGGCGCATAACTTGTAACCCAATAACCCCGTAAAGGGCCGCATGTTCAGCCCCAGGGGGACAAATGCCATGCCAAGACCTGAATTCGGGGCATGATTTATGTACTTTCGGCGCATGCTCGCTTTGATACGCATCCTATTCATGAAAAAGAACCTCAAGTACACTCTGCCGGCCCTGGCACTTATTGCTGCATTGGCGGTAGGCTTCTCGTGGAAAGCCCCTTCGGACGATCAAGAAAAAGTGGTGATGCTGCTTGTGCACGACGCCTTGGCCGGGGTGCATTACCAGCCCAAACCCATCGACGACGCTTTCTCCCAAGAGGTCATGGCGTTCTTCCTCGAGTCCTTGGATGCCGAAAAACGCTTTTTGCAGCAGTCAGACATTGACCAAATGCGGGCCTACCAAAACCAGTTGGACGATGCGCTGAAGAACGCCGACCTGACTTTTTTCAACTTGAGCCAAACCCTCTGGCAGAAGCGCTTTGCCCAATCGCAGGAGCTCTACCAAGAAATTTTGGCCCAGCCCCTTGATTTCACCTCCCAGCGCACCTTTGAGACCGATTCGGAGAAGCGGGGATATGCCGCAGACGATGCGGGCATGCGGGCGTACTGGACCGATTACCTAACCTACCGGGTCTTGATGCGTCTCTACGATCGATCCATGGCGGCAGATTCTGCCGGTCAGGCCAAATTCATCCTTGGCGACCCCGGATTTGACGAGGAAGAGAAGAAGGCGCGTGAAAAAGAAATGGAAATCCACGATGAGTGGTTCAGCAGCATGTCGGACATGGAGCGTTCGGACTGGTTTGGTCTCTACATGAATGCGTACACCGGCGTGTTGGATCCCCACACCCAGTACTTCCCTCCTCGCCAACAGGAAAACTTCGAAATTGAAATGACTGGGCAGCTCGAAGGCATTGGAGCTTCGCTTCAGCAAGATGGCGAGTTCACCAGCGTGGCCTCTATCGTGACTGGTTCGGCCTGCTGGCGCCAAGGGGAATTGGAAGTGGGCGACAAAATCATCAAGGTGGCCCAAGGTTCGGCCGAACCCGAGGACATCGTGGGCATGAGTACCAACAAAGTGGTGACCAAGGTTCGGGGGAAGAAGGGTACGGAAGTGCGCCTCACCGTTCGCAAGAAGGACGGCACCGAAAAGGTCATTCCCATCATTCGCGACATCGTGGAGATTGAAGCCACCTTTGCCCGCTCGGCCCGCTTGGGAGCAGACGGTAAAACGGGCTACATCCGCCTGCCGAAATTCTACGTCGACTTTTACGACGACAACAACCGCAATTGTGCCGACGATGTCAAAAAAGAGATCGAAATTCTCAAAGCACAAGGGATGGAACGCCTCATTTTTGATTTGCGTGGGAACGGCGGCGGTTCCTTGCCGGCTGCCGTGGACATCGCGGGCCTGTTCTTTGACAAAGGCCCCGTCGTTCAGGTCAAAACAAGTGGCCAACGCGTGCGCTCCTACGACGACCGCGCGGGGGGTGCCGTGTGGGATGGGCCGCTGTTGGTGATGGTCAATGAAGGAACCGCTTCGGCCTCCGAGATTGTAGCCGCCGCCTTGCAAGACTACGACAAGGCCATCATCGTGGGAACGCGTCAAACATTCGGCAAGGGCACCGTGCAGAATATGCTGGACCTTGACCGTGCAGCCGGACCGTTTTATGGGGACAAGCCCCTGGGTGCGCTGAAGCTCACGATTCAGAAATACTACCGCATTACCGGAGGAACCACCCAGTTGCAAGGGGTGGAAAGTGACGTTGTTCTGCCGCATCCCTACCAGGAGATTCCGTATGGAGAACGCGAGTTGGACTACCCCTTGGCGGTGGATTATGTGGAGCCGGCGGTAAAATTTGAACCCAAAATCTCCAAGCCCTACCTGAAGGCGGCCCAAAAGCGGATTGCGGACAACCCGGAATTTGCCCGCATTTCTGAGTATGCGCGATGGTTGAAGTCCCAGCAGGACCAAACCCTCGTTCCGTTGAACTATGTGGCCTACTTTGACCGCGAGGCGGCGGCAGAAGTGGAGGCAGAGGCCTTTGATGACTTATTGAAGTCCTCCGACGAGCTTCCTGTGGCCTATGCTTTTCCAGGTCAAGAGTCGACCCTCGACAGCGGGAAGGTGACGGAATACACCCGCTGGTTCAAGGGCTTGTCCACGGATATTTACTTGGGTGAAGCCTTCCGCATTGTAGGCGAAATGCCCCGCTAACAAATCATGATGGAATCCCGCCCGCCTGTCTCCATGCTCCGCCGTATATGGCAGCATGGCTTGGGCCGTTGGGGGCTAGCCATTATGGGATTTTGGCTGGTGATGGCCTTGGGAGGCTATGTGTTGGCGACGGATGCCAGCCCAAATGCGAACCGGATGAATTTGGCGTATGCCGCACAGCCCATCGGGGTGCGCCTTCCGCTGGAAGAGGCGCCACGCTTGCAGGCCAAGCCCCTTCACTGGTGGTTCGTGGGGGATGCTGGAGCACCAGCCTGGGTGCCGAGTGAGACCCAGGAAATTCGAATGTGGTTGGGCACCGACCGCTACGGCCGAGATCTTTGGAGCCGATTAATTCTCGGCGGACGCATTTCCTTGAGTGTTGGATTGATTTCGGTGGGCATCGCACTGCTTTTGGGGCTGCCTTTAGGGGCTTTGGCGGGGTACTATGGCGGGGCCCTGGATCGCGTCCTGCAGACGGTCATTCAAATATTTTGGAGCATCCCCACTTTTTTAATGGTCATTGCGCTCAGTTTCGTGCTCGGGAAGGGGTTTTGGCAAGTTTTTATCGCGGTGGGCCTGACCGCCTGGGTGGAAGTAGCCCGCTTGGTTCGTGGCCAGGTGCTGTCCATCAAGCAGGCCGAGTTTGTTCAAGCCGCGGAGGTTCTTGGGTATAGCCCGGGCCGAATCCTTTGGCGCCACATCCTCCCACAGGTTGTTCCAGCGCTCATTGTATTGGCGGCCAGCCAGTTTGCTTCTGCCATTCTATTGGAATCCGGATTGAGCTTTTTGGGAATCGGGGCTCAGCCGCCCATGCCTTCTTGGGGAGGGATGATCAAAGACCACTACGCTTACCTCCTAACAGGCCAGGCACATTTGGCTTTGATTCCCGGATTGGCCCTGGCCAGCCTCGTCCTGGCCTTTATGTCCCTCGGCACGGCCCTTCGGGATGTCCTAGACGTTCGCAGTTAAGCGCGCGGGCTGGGCAAAAAAAATCCGGCGCAGAGTGCGCCGGATAGGAAAATGGTCTTAGGTTCGGACTTCCTCAGAAGGGCAAATCGTCGTCGTCTCCTGAAAAGGCGTTGGTATTCGGAGCCGCAGGAGCTTGTGCAACCGGGGCACCACCTCCATATGTGGGTCCATTGTTGGCAGGGGCGGCGGGGGCATCGGCATTTTGGATGCGCCATCCCTGAATAGAGACATAGTAGCGGGTTTCGCCCTCGCGGGAAGTCCACTCGCGCCCGCGGATGTTGATGGATACCGTCACTTTCTGCCCTTCCTGCACGCGATTGAGCAGGTCAGCGCGGTCTTGGGTGAATTCCACCAAAATGGGTTGGGGGTATTGTTCATCCGTTTGAACGACCAGTTCGCGCTTGCGGAAGGTGGGGCTCACTTGTTGAACCTCCATGATTTTTTTTACGGTGCCTGTGATTTCCATGCGTAGATATTGAAAGAAGAATTGAGATTACAAATTAGCGCTTCCTTTCGGAGCATTGAGCCGGTCGGTGAGAAGAATTTTCCAAGCTTTTTTCACTTTGCCCGCTTCCAGGGCTTCCTTGGCGTATTGGTGCAGCATTTCACGGCGTTCGATGCGGTCCGCCGTTTGGTCAAAAATTTCCCGAATGCGGCGATGGGTGGCGAATTCGGCCACTTCCTCTTCGCTGGGGGTCATTTCGACATTGCCCAAGCGTCCGAGGTCATTGCCGGACAAGATGGTGGACGTTCGAATCGAAGGAGGCAAGGCGTCCACTCCGATACCGCGTGTTGCCAGGGGCTTTTCCACTTCAAATAGGGCATCTCCGTTGGCGCGTACGTACCAATCACCGCCCAGACGGCCCACTAAATCCAGTTCATCCTGGTCCAAGCGGCCCTCTTCGTCGAGAACGCGTTCGTGAATATGGATGAGTTTCACTTCGCAAATGACCAAATTCCCAGCTCCAGGCCCATCGCCCAAAGCTTTCACTTCAAGGACTTCGCATTCCATGGCGACGGGAGCTTCGGCCACACGAGGTGGATGAACGAGGGTGCTTTCTACGGGGGTAAATCCCGCTTTCAGAAATTCATTGACACCAGTTGGGTACTCCGTGCTGGACAAGCTGGTTTGCTCCACCATGGCATGGCTCACACTGTGAATGACGACCTCTGGCACGGCGAGCACGTTGTGGAGGGTGTCCTTGGTGCTGCCATCGCGCCCGCGATTCGCAGGAGAAAAAATAAGAATGGGCGGATTCGTGCTGAAGACGTTAAAAAAACTAAATGGGCTCAAATTCACGCGCCCATCGCGGTCGATGGTCGACGCCAAGGCAATGGGTCGCGGACCCACCGCAAATTGAAGTGTGCGTTGAAGATCTGGGATGGAGAGGTCCTCCGGTTTGAGATGTATCATAGGTGCATTTTCCGGCTGGTTAAAGGTAGGGATTTGGC
>DFSS01000013.1:0-13274 GCA_002381225.1 Flavobacteriales bacterium UBA3431
GTTTCCTCCGTCAATTCGGTCCAATCATCAACCGTCCAATCGGGCCAAGTACTTGGTGCAAAACGAGGTTCCGTATGTGCTTTGGCATGGCGATTCCAGGGGCAGACATCTTGACAGATATCACAGCCAAAAACCCAAGGAGAAATGGCAGCCTTGTGCGCTTCGGGCAATGCGCCGTGCAGCTCAATGGTCATGTGCGAGATGCAGCGGGAACTGTCCACCACTTCAGGCGCAATAATGGCTCCCGTGGGACAGGCATCCAAACAACGGGTGCACGTGCCACAGTGATCGGCCACGGGAGAATCCGGGGCGAAATCGTAGTCAACGATGAGTTCAGCGAGGAAGAAAAAGCTGCCCTCGTTTTTGCGCAGAAGGAGGCTATTCTTGCCAACCCAGCCCAAACCGCTTCGCTTGGCCCAGGCGCGCTCCATGACCGGAGCCGAGTCTACAAAGCAACGCCCTTGGATTTCGCCAAGAGATTCACGGAGGCTGTCGAGGAGCTCGAAGAGTTTGTCCTTCACCACGCGGTGGTAGTCTTCACCGTAGGCATATTTGGCAATGCGCGGTTTTTCTCCGTCTGCGAGGTCCTGTCCGGGGAAATAATTGTAGGCTAAGCTGACGATCGATTTAGCGCCTGGAACGAGCTTACGAGGGTCTAAACGTTTATCGTAGTGGTTTTCCATGTAGGCCATGGAACCGTGAAAGCCTTTGGCCAACCAAGCATCTAAGGAGGGGGCCTCCTCTTCCAAGAAATCTGCACGCGCTACGCGACAGGCTTGAAACCCCAGCCGATCCGCCGCGGATGTCAGCAGCTGCTTGGCTTTCTCTGCGGTCATCCCTGGTCAAATAAACCGGTCTGGCTCGGCGTCTTTCGTCCCAAATGCACAAAGGCTTTGTCCATGGCGACACGACCTCGGGGAGTGCGAGCGAGGTAGCCTTCTTGGATCAGGTAGGGCTCGTAGACTTCCTCGAGGGTTTCGGCTTGCTCCGAAACTGCCGTGGCGAGCGTATTCAAGCCAACGGGGCCTCCTTTAAACTTGTCAATCAATGCGGACAGGATTTTATTGTCCATTTCATCGAGGCCATGCTCGTCCACATCGAGGGCATCCATGCCAAAACGGGCAATGTCCAAGTCGACACGGCCTTGTCCTTTTACTTGGGCAAAGTCGCGCAAACGACGCAATAAGGCATTGGCAATACGGGGTGTTCCACGGCTTCGTCGGGCCACCTCAATGGCTGCATTCGGCTCGACCTCAATGTTAAGGATGCCCGATGAGCGCTCTACAATGGTACTCAGTAGCTCCACTTTGTAGTATTCTAAACGGGCCGAAATCCCAAAGCGCGCACGCAACGGCGCAGTCAACATGCCCGAACGCGTGGTGGCGCCCACCAGGGTGAAGGGCTTCAGGCCGATTTGGACTGAACGTGCCGAGGGACCGCTCTCAATCATAATGTCTATCGAGAAATCCTCCATGGCCGAGTAGAGGTATTCTTCCACGACGGGACTCAAGCGATGAATCTCATCAATGAAGAGTACGTCATTTTCTTCTAGGCTGGTCAGCAAACCGGCTAGATCTCCTGGTTTGTCCAATACAGGGCCCGATGTCATGCGCAATTGGCTACCCAATTCATTGGCGAGGATGTGCGCCAAGGTGGTTTTACCAAGCCCGGGAGGCCCGTGCAGAAGAACGTGGTCCATGGCCTCGCCTCGTTGACGCGCAGCTTGCACAAAGATTTTTAGATTTTCCAGCACCTTATCTTGGCCTGCAAAATCATCAAATCGCGCGGGTCGGAGGCGCTGATCGGCATCCCCATCTGGGGTCAAGGCCTCTTCATCTACAAAGCGTGTCATGAAACAAATTTAAACGGAAAGAGCCGCCCACAGGGGCGGCTCTTGAAAGTCTTTGAACAAAGCTTAGTGTCCGACTTCGCCTTCTTTCAAAGGCGTTGACTGCGGGACAAAGTCTTCATCGTGTCCGGGCTTGCTGTAGTCATACGGCCAGCGGTGCACCGAAGGGATCTCTCCAGGCCAGTTGCCATGAATGTGCTCCACGGGGGTCGTCCACTCCAGGGTGTTCGAGCGCCATGGGTTTTGAGGGGCCTTGGGGCCGCGCCACATGGAGTAGAAGAAGTTGAAGAAAAAAATCAACTGCGCAATTCCACCCAGGATGGCGAACATCGAGATGATGACATTGATGTCTTGCAACTCGTCGAAGATGGGGAATTCCGCATTGCTGTAGTAGCGGCGTGGAAGTCCAGCCAAACCGGTAAAGTGCATGGGGAAGAATACGCCATAGGCAGAAATAAATGTCAGCCAGAAGTGCAAGTAACCAAGGCCCTTGTTCATCATGCGGCGGTACATTTTGGGGAACCAATGGTATACCCCGGCGAACATTCCGAAGATGGCCGACAATCCCATCACAATATGGAAGTGGGCAACGACGAAGTACGTGTCGTGTACGTTGATATCCAACGCCGAGTCACCCAAGATGATACCCGTCAATCCACCAGCCACAAAAGTGCTCACCAAGCCGATGGAGAACAGCATGGCGGGGGTGAATTGGATATTTCCTTTCCACAAGGTCGTAATGTAGTTGAAGGCCTTTACCGCCGATGGGATGGCAATCAACAAGGTCGTGAAGGTGAAGACCGATCCCAAGAAGGGGTTCATGCCCGTGATGAACATGTGGTGTCCCCAGACGATAAAGGATAGGAAGGCGATCGCTAGGATCGATCCTACCATGGCGCGATAGCCAAAGATGGGCTTGCGTGAGTTGGTCGCAATCACTTCCGACGTAATACCCAAGGCGGGCAACAGGATGATGTATACCTCGGGGTGTCCCAAGAACCAAAACAAGTGCTCATACAAGACTGGGCTACCGCCTTCATTGTGCAATAGTTCGCCCGCCACCATGATATCAGAGAGGTAGAAGCTGGTACCCAGCATGCGGTCAAACATCAACAACAAGGCCGCGCTGAGGAGTACAGGGAAAGACAACACACCTAGGATGGCCGTCACCAAGAATGCCCAAATCGTCAAGGGGAGGCGAGTCATTGCCATGCCCTTCGTGCGCAAGTTGATGATGGTCACGATGTAGTTCAACGATCCCAACAATGAGCCGGCAATGAAGAGGGTCATCGACACAAGCCATAGCGTCATTCCTGTTCCGGAGCCAGGCATCGCTTGAGGAAGGGCGCTCAAAGGAGGATAGATGGTCCAACCACCTGAGGCGGGGCCTGTTTCGACAAAGAGCGAAGCCAACATGATCACAGACGACGCCGCAAAGAACCAGTACGACAACATGTTCAGGAAACCTGAGGCCATATCGCGTGCACCAATTTGCAAGGGGATAAGGAGGTTCGAGAACGTACCTGATAATCCGGCCGTCAATACAAAGAAGACCATGATGGTACCGTGAATCGTGACCAAAGCCAAATACATGTTTGGATCCATTTGGCCTTCAGGAGCCCATTTGCCCAAGAAGGTCTCAAGGATGGCAAACTTTTGGTCGGGCCACGCCAATTGTAGACGAAAGAGCATGGACATAAAGACACCTACAATGCCCATGAACATACCCGTGATCAGAAATTGCTTTCCAATCATCTTGTGATCTTGAGAGAAGATGTACTTCGTCCAGAAGTTTTCTACATGATGCTCGTGATCGTGGTCGTGAGCGTGGTCGTTATCGTGATCGTGTGAAGCCATGGGGTTTCCCTTTTTAACGTCCTTGATTAGAGAGTTTCAGCAATGGTCTTTTGTTCCTTGACCCAAGCGTCATATTCGGCTTGCGTTTCGACAACAATGTTCATTTGCATGTTGTAGTGGGCCGAGCCACAAATCTTGTTGCACAACAGGATGTAGTCATAGTTGTAGAGCTCCAAGCCCTTAGCCTGACGTATCGCATTGATGCGCTCTACTTTGCCTTGCACATCGGCATCCTGGCGAATTTCTGCCGTGGTGACGGTCGGAGTGAATTGGAAGTGTGTCTCCATACCCGGAACACAGTTCATCTGAGCACGGAAATGGGGCATGTAGGCCGAGTGGATAACGTCCTGTGAACGGAACTTAAACAGCACTGGACGTCCCACGGGCAGGTGAATCTCTGTTGCCAAGAAGTCGTCTGCACTGTTGGCATGTGTCGTGTCCACACCGACAGTGTTGGCGCCGCCAATCAAACGTACGTTGGCGAATCCAAGCGTATTGTCCGCGCCTGAGTACCGCGCTGTCCATTTGAACTGCTGGGCATAAAGCTCCACAACCATGGGTTCCTCTTCGCTCTCAGGATTCATCACGTTGGACCATGTGGTCAAGCCATAGATGATCAGGACGGCAAGAGCAATCGCCGGAACAATGGTCCAGATAAATTCGAGGCGGTTGTTGTGTTCGTAGTATGTCGCTTGATTGTCCTTCCGTCCACGGTATTTGTAGGCGAAATAGAACAAGACAGGCTGAACCAAGAAAAACATGAAGATGATCAGACCCATGGAAATGTCCCACAAGCGGTCAATCTCTACCCCGTGCAAAGAGGAGGGTTTGGGAAGCATGATCTCTCCCCATGTCATCATCATCCATACAAGGGAAACAAGGAGGCCAATGCCGAATAGCAGCATGTAGCGACCTTGGGTATTGTTATCCTTATCGGTCACCTCATATTCGCGCTCTTGGCGTGCTTTGGCCGAAAGCTCATAGATGCGCATAATTTGTGCGGCCGCGAACACAGCCAAAAAGAGCACAACAACCATCAAAAGACCGGTCATATCAGAGAATATTATTGGTGGAACAATTTACTTTCATGAATCAAGGCATGGTTCTTCATGCGCAAGGGGGCCGCGGCAAGATTGCGCTGAACCACATATAGGAGAAGTCCTGCGTAGAACAAGAATCCACCGATTTCGACCCATCCAAAGCCGTAGTGGTAGCCCACGCTGCCCGGCATGATCATGATGTAGTGATCCATCCAGTGGCCAGCCAGAACAAAGACAGCAGCCAACATGATGAAGCCCATGATGCGCTTGGAGTCGCGGGACATCAATACCAAAACAGGCATCAAGAAATTCAACACCACCATGGTGATGAAAAGCGGTTTGAACTCGCCAAAGCGGGCCATGTAGTATGGAACTTCCTCGGGGATGTTGGAGTACCAAATCAACATGTACTGCGAGAACCACAAATAGGTCCAGAACACGGAGAAGGCAAACATGAACTTACCCAAATCGTGCTGGTGGTTGTCATTGACCCAAGGCAAATAGTTATTGACACGGAGGAACATCACGAGCACATTCAACACCGTTAAGGCCGTAACAAACATGCCCGCAAAAGTGTACCATCCAAACAAGGTGGAGAACCAATGCGTGTCAATGGACATGATCCAATCCCATGCGCTGGTAGAACTTGTCACGGCATACAGTACAATGAAGGTCGCGGCCAATTTGCGCTGCGTGAAGAACATCGTCTGGCCTTCGGGCAATTGGTCTTCTTTCAAAGAATTGCGGCGCAACAAGTAGGCTGCCCCCGCCCAGATAACCAAGTAAGCCACGGTGCGGAGCGTAAAGAATCCGTCGTTGAGATAGCCCTCTTTGCCCGCAATGATGGAATCGTAGTTCGCGCTAGTGGGATCCATGATGCCGTCTTGCATCCAATGCCACACATGGTGCATGCCCATGGTGCCAGTAATGACCAAGAACAACATGCCGAGCAATGGGATTCCAACGTACAGCGCTACAGCCTCCATCACACGCAAAATTCCCGCTGACCAGCCCGCTTGTGCCGCGTATTGAATCGCCAGGAAAAATAACGTGCCAATACCGATACCTAGGAAGAAAATGGTGTTGACCAACAACGCAGCCCAGGGACGGTTGGCCGCACCGTGGTCTTCATGACCACCGTGGCCTTCGGCATGCGCTGCTTGGGCATCCGCCGCGTGGGCTTCTTCCGCATGCGCTTCTTCTCCATGAGCCTCTTCTGCGTGGCTTTCCTCTGCGTGGGCAGCCGCTGCATGGACTTCCTCACCATGGGTAGCTGCCGCGTGGTCTGCATGCGCTTCCGTTGCGTGGGCGTCGTGGCTTGTGGCCTCGTCGTGCCCACCCGAGTTGAAACCAATCACCATCATGACCAAGCCCACCAATGTGAGCGCAGTGGCGAAAAGTTTGGCCTTTTTAGTAAATACAAACATGGTTGTCGGCATTTGAAATTAGACAGCGGGCTCTGCGGGAGCGGCCGTTGCAGATTGATCTTGGCGAAGCTTCATCACGTACTTGATGATTTTCCAACGCTCTTCATACGTCAGCTGGGAAGCATGGGATCCCATATTGTTTTTCCCGTGCATGATCACATGGTAGATCGTACCAGGGGTGATGTCTGGAAGACGGTCCGAACCGTATCCTGGTACACCCAAGATTTTTTCACGCTGCATCAAGATGCCATTGCCGTCGCCTTTTTCGCCATGACAGTGTGAACAAAATTGACCGTAGAGCTCCTTCCCTGCTTCCGCGTCCAACTCCGCGAAATACGCAGGTACGGCAGCGTTATTTTTTGAGGCTTCATAGCCCTCATTTGAATTGGGCAGATCGTAGGGCACATAGCCGCGAGCGACTGTTCCTTCCACAGGCAATTGCGCTGCAGTCCCTTGGGCCGTATTCTCGGCCGCTTCATAGGTCTCCAAAGAAGGGGAGCGGTACATGTCATCCATGTAGGTATACCCGGGGGTGGATTTATCCGAGTTGCACGCAGTCATTACACCGAGTGCACACAAACCGGAAAGAAGGATTCCTTTTTTCATGGGATTAAGCTTCAGCAATTTCAATCGCCCCTGTTTCTTTCAACGCATCAATGACTCCGTCACCTGCAGCCACTTCAATCATAAAGTGGTGATCGGTCGTGCGAGGATCCGGGTTTTGAGGCGCTGCACCGGGGTACAGTTTGTTGATAATCATGAAAGTCCACACCATCAAGTGGGCCGCAAAAAAGACCGTCAATTCGAACATGATGGGCACAAAGGCCGGCATGTTCTTTCCCCATGTCATCGAAGGCTTGCCGCCGATGTTTTGAGGCCAGTCAATATTCATCATGTAGGAAGTGATCAAGATGGCCACCGTCAGACCGACCAAGCCGTACATGAACGCCGCCATGGCGATGCGCGTTTCCTTTAATCCCATGGCCTTATCCAAGCCGTGGATGGGGAAAGGAGAGTAGACCTCCTTGACCTTAATGCCTTTTCCGCGCAGGTTCTTAACCGCATCCAAGACGACATCATCGTCCAGATAAAGCGCGCGTACTACCGGGGTATGCTCAGTGTGCGCCATGGGGATCGTGGTGTTTTTTCTGGGATTCGCCAGAGGATTTGAGGATAGTCTTCAATTCGGCTTGAGCGATTACCGGGAAGGTGCGCGCATACAAGAGGAAGAGGACAAAGAAGAAGCCGATGGTTCCGATAAAGATGCCGATGTCCACAAAGGTGGGAGAGAACATGCTCCAGCTAGAAGGCAAGTAGTCACGGTGCAAGGACGTCACGATGATGACGAAACGCTCAAACCACATACCGATGTTAACGACAATGGAGATTAAGAAGGTAAAGATCAGGTTGGTCCGAAGTTTCTTAAACCACATAAACTGCGGAGAGAACACGTTGCAGGTCATCATGGACCAATACGCCCACCAGTAAGGACCGGTTGCGCGGTTCAAGAAGGCGTACTGTTCATATTCCACACCCGAGTACCATGCGATGAAGAGTTCGGTGATGTACGCGACACCCACAATAGAGCCCGTGACCATGATCACGATGTTCATCATCTCAATGTGCTGGATGGTGATGTAGTCTTCCATTTTGAAGATCTTGCGGACAATCAACAGCAAGGTTTGCACCATGGCGAAACCGGAGAAGATCGCTCCTGCAACAAAGTAGGGAGGGAAGATGGTCGTGTGCCAACCGGGGATGACCGAGGTGGCGAAGTCCATGGATACGATGGTGTGTACGGAAAGTACGAGGGGGGTCGCCAAACCGGCCAATACCAAGGATACTTCCTCAAAGCGCTGCCAAGCTTTGGCCTTGCCGCCCCAACCAAAGGAGAGGATTCGGTAGATGTGCTTTTGCACTGGATTGATCGCACGGTCGCGAATCATCGCAAAATCAGGAATTAAGCCGGTGTACCAGAAAACCGTCGAAACCGTCAAGTAGGTCGAGATGGCGAATACGTCCCACAAAAGTGGTGAGTTGAAGTTCACCCAAAGAGAACCATACTGGTTGGGGAAAGGGAATACCCAGTAGCCCATCCAAATACGACCCATGTGGATCAAAGGGAACAAGCCCGCCTGAATAACCGAGAAGATGGTCATCGCCTCCGCTGAGCGGTTAATGGCCATACGCCACTTTTGGCGGAACAATAAGAGAACCGCTGAAATTAACGTTCCCGCGTGACCAATACCGACCCACCAGACGAAGTTGGTGATGTCCCAAGCCCAGCCTACCGTCTTGTTTAGACCCCAGACTCCGATACCCGTACCAATTGTGTACAGGATGCAGCCCACGCCCCAGAGGAACATGACCAGAGAAATCGAGAAGACGATCCACCACGCTTTGGGGGCCGCCGTTTCAACAGGGCGAGCCACGTCTACGGTGATGTCCTTGTAGGACTTATCCCCTAGAATAAGTGGTTCGCGTACGTTTGATTCGTAATGCATAATTCGCGAGGGTATTAGGCGCGGTTGCGAACTTTAGTTTGATAGAATACAGAAGGTTGCGTGCCTACTTCCTCTAAGAGGTGGTAAGAACGTGCGTCGTTTTTGGCTACCTGTACTTGGCTTCCCGCCGTGTTTACGTCGCCAAAGGTGATGGCTCCCGTGTCACATGCCTGAGCACAGGCCGTGGTGAAGGCACCATCCGCCAGGGGCTGACCAGATTTCTTAGCCTCCAACTTGCCGTATTGAATACGTTGGATACACATGGTGCATTTTTCCATGACACCACGCGCACGTACCGTTACATCGGGATTCAAGACCATGCGACCGAAATCGTCTTGGGCTGGATTGACATCCGTGAATCGCTCGTTCTTTTGGTAATTGAACCAGTTGAAGCGGCGGACCTTGTAGGGACAGTTGTTTGCACAGTAGCGTGTTCCGATACAGCGGTTGTAGGCCATGTGGTTCAGTCCTTCACGCGAGTGCACCGTGGCCCCCACGGGACATACCGTCTCACACGGAGCATGGTTACAGTGCTGGCACATCACGGGCTGGAAGACCACATCGGGGCTTTCGCCGGGAACTTCCATGGCCGCATACATGTCGATGCCGCCAATGTTCTCCTCGTCAGCACGGTCCTTCGTCATATCCGAAGAATAGTAGCGGTCAATGCGCAACCAATGCATATCACGGAAATTGCGGATCTCTTGCTTACCTACTACTGGAACGTTGTTTTCCAAATGGCAGGCAATCACGCAGGCTCCACAGCCCGTACAACTATTGAGATCGATGCTCATGTTCCACATGTGCAACGTTTCGTGATCGTGGTTCGTCCACAAATTGGCATCGTTGGCCGAAACCGACCCGTCCAATGTGTGGAAAGTGGGCTTTTCATTCCAGCTTTGGCCCGATTGGTCAGCCATGTAGTCCGCCAAGGTCACTTCATTGACAATCTTGCGACCCATCATGGTGTTACCCAGCTGCGTGGAGGCAAATTCATGCTCGCCCTCTTGCAACGTGATGGTTACGGCACCCGAACCTTGAGACAAGTTCAATTCGTAGGCATTGACACCCAAGCCATCCGCCACGCGGCCCGCAGCCGTGCGACCATAGCCCACGGCGAGGCCAATGGTGCCCTGGGCTTGACCCGGCTGAATCAACGCCGGAACATTTTCCAAGGAGTAGTCACCCGCTTTGAGCGTAACGAGGCTGCCATTTAGCGCGCCGTCCGATTGTGTTTCGTTCACAATCCCCAAAGCCAAAGCGTCTTTCGCGCTCACCGTGATATAATTGTCCCACGCAGCGCGAGAAATTGGATCGGGTAATTCGTGCAACCAAGGGTTGTTGGACTGATGTCCCGCACCCACGGTCTTTTGGTACAAGGCCAGTTCAAAATCACCGCCTTGAATCTTGGTCGCCGTCTTTGCGGCTTCCGAGGCTCCGGCGATCGCCCGAGATGCCGCCTCAGCAGCGCTGGCTGTGCTTGATCCGGAAACGCTTGCGCCTCCATCGTGCAATGTCTGTGACCAGCTTAGTCCTTTCGCTGAGACCGTCGCCTTGACCCAGTCCTTGGCAGACTTGGTCTCACCGACCAAGCTACCCAATACTTCAATGGCCGGCTTGCTGTTGAACAAAGGACGGATGGTAGGCTGAGATACGGCCAACTCCGTAGAGATTGGCAAGAAATCTGCCCATGATTCGAGGTAATGGGGCACAGGTGCCGCGGCGGCGCAAAGGCTCGCCGTTTCATCTAAACGGTCCGTGAGACTCAAACTGTAATCCACCTTAGCCATGGCATCCGCAAATCCAGGGCGCGAGTATGCAGGATTTGCCCCGACGAGCACCAAAGTGCCGACCGAACCAGCCTTCATGTCCGCCATGGCATTGGCCAATGCGCGGTCATTGCCCGAACGGATGAAAATGGGTTGGTCCACACGCAGCGTGTTGCCGAGGTTGCCCAAGGCAGCATTCAATGCCGCAGCTAAGTGCGCATTGGCTCCGGAGTTGCCCCCCACCATCACGATGGAGCGTCCTTTCGCAGCCACTAATTCTTTGGCCACGGCATCCATGGCGGTCTGCACGGTAGCGGACAAAGTGCCCACCGTCAGCGTACCTCCCGATACTTTATTGTACACGTACGCCATAGCGCTTCCTACTTCGGAAGGCTTGATTTTGACGCGCTTGTCGGCATTGGCGCCAGACAGGCTCATGTTCGATTCCACTTGAATGTGGCGAAGCATGCCTTGGCCTGGCTTGCGGCGATCCGCAAATGCCTTCGACATCTGCTGCGCCGTGGAGCCATTCAAGAAATCTTCGCCGAAGGAAACCACGAGATCTGCTCCCGTGAAATCCACGGTAGGCAGAGCACGAGTCCCAGTCAGGGCCTCCCAAACGTCGAGCACTTCCGAAGAAGAGACCGCGTCGATCTCCACGTGATTAAAGTTGTTGTAGGTCTGGCGCAAGGAGGCGATCAGGCTCTTGAAAGAAGGACTGAATACGCTACCCGTTACCAACACGAATTGCTTTCCTGAGGCAACGGAAGCGGCCACGGCCTCTTTGAGGTCGCCCTCAATGGTGGTCCAATCTGTTTCCACACCCGCTTTAACAGGCTGACGCAATCGCGCCGAATCGTACAAAGACAATACGCTCGCTTGAGCACGGCCATTCGTACCGCGATTAAAGCGGCCCTCGTCTCCGGGCTCAATTTTGATAGGACGTCCTTCGCGCGTTTTCACTAAAACAGAGGCGAAGTCTTGGCCATCCGTGTACGCCGTGGCGTAGTAGGTCGGCATACCAGGCGTCAAGCTGTCGGGCTTAACGACGTAGGGAATGCTTTCTACGATGGGAGACTCACACGCTGCCAACGTGGCTGCGGCTGTCGAGAAGCCCAAATATTTCAAGAAATCCCGACGGGAAGTTTGGGCATTGCCCATGAGTTTATCGTCACCTAAAAACTGCTCCACCGGAATCTCCGTCGCAAACTCATTTTGAGCCATGCGCTGAGACACTTCCGTGTTGGCCAGCTGGTCAAACCCTTTCCAATAGACCTTTTCCGTTGCCATTTGCTTCAATTAATAGTGGCACTTGCCGCATTCTAGACCACCGATTTTCTCGACTGTGATCTTTTCGTCGTGGAATTTTGCAGCGAGGCGCTCGTTGATCGTTTGCGTTCCCTCCTCTGCATTGGCGTAATAGCCATTTGCCGTTTTGACTTCCGTCTCGCGGTGGCAGTTGATACACCAGCCCATCGTCAATTCCGAGTACTGGTACATCACATCCATTTCTTCCACCGGACCGTGGCAGGTTTGGCAGGCCACTTGGCCGGCTGTCACGTGCTGAGCGTGGTTGAAGTAGGCGAGATCAGGCAAATTGTGCAAGCGAATCCATTTTACGGGCTTCTGCTCGTAGTTCTCGATGTAGGTGCGGTTCTCCGCATCCCAACCGATGGCCGCGTAAATTTTAGCGATCTCAGGGGAGCGCTCGCCGCCGTATTTCAAGGCTCCAGCTTCGTTGACAATTTCTGAACCATCGATGTACATGTGGCAGTTCATGCACACGTTCGTGGACGGAATTCCAGAGTGCTTGGAGCTGCGCGCACTGCTGTGGCAGTAGTTGCAGTCCACTTGGTTGTCGCCCGCGTGGATTTTGTGCGAGAAGGCAATGGGTTGTACCGGTTGGTAGTTCTGTTCCACGCCAACGCCCATCAGGAACCAGAAAAGTTGGTACAAGAAGGCCACTGTCACGACAACGGTTGCGGCCGTCATGAAACGCTTGTTGCTCACCAACCATTTGGTCAGGGCGTTCGCATCTTGAATTACGGTAGTCGCTGTATCGCCATTGACTTCCTTGAGGGTATTGCGGATGCGCAACAAGAGCACCGAGAACAATGCCAAGAAACCGCCGAAGATGTAGAGCAGGGTGGTGTTGTCCTCTGCGGGGACATCTGAGATTGGCGCCGGAACGAGGTCCTTGCCCCCTGGAGCTGGTGCGGCCGCTGGCATGTTGGTGTAGGCCAAAATGCTCTGGATGTCGTCGTCCGAGAGGTTCTCGAAAGCCGTCATGACCGAACCGCCGTATTCCTCGAAAATGGCAATGGCGTCCGCATCGCCGCTGGCCCGAAGGGCTGCGTTATTGCGAATCCAGGCCAACAACCACGCTTCAGACCGACGCTCAGTCACCCCACCGAGGGCGGGACCGACGAGTTTCTTGTCCAATTTGTGGCAGGAAGCACAGTTGGCTTTAAAGAGTTTTTTACCGAGTTCGGCATCCACTTCAGCGTGGAGCGGACTGGCTAATGCGCTTACCATCAATGCGATAGTCAAGGCGCGTAATGCGTTGGTTGCGAAGAAGCGCATGCGTATAGGCGTTTTACTGCGGTTCATAAGAGCTTTTTAAGGCAGTGCAAAAATACAACACAGCGCTTCGGGGCATTGAAGAAAACGACAGGGTTATTGCTAATTTAAAATTGGTCTAAATAAGCCTTCATCTCCAAGTTTTTCCCAACTTTGCGGTATGAAACGCCGCCTCCCATTTCTAGCCCTTGTGGTCACTTTGAACTGGTTTCTACCGGGCCATCCGTATGCCACTTCCGCCTACGCTG
>DFSS01000013.1:13599-15828 GCA_002381225.1 Flavobacteriales bacterium UBA3431
CGCGTGGAGTGCCCAACGCAATGCCTTGGCTGCGGGAGTCACGCAGGGACGTTCGATGGACATGGAGCGGTACACCATTCAAGTATTTAGCGGGAAGCGCTTCGAGGCCACCCAATGGTACGGACGCCTTCAAGATTCCTTGGGGACGACCCAAGTGCTCCTTCATTTTGACGAGCCCAATTTTAAAGTTTCCGTCGGCCTCTACCCCATTCGTTTGGCCGCTGAGCACGATCTCAAACATTGGCGGAGACGCTTCCCTCAAGCCTTCGTGGTGCGTGCTCCAGATGTTCAACCGGGCAAGTGAGCCCGGACCTGCTGCACGATAGTTTGCGCAGGCAGCACACCTGATTGACGCCAAAGGATTTTACCCGCTTTAAAGAGCGACAAAGTGGGCACGCCCTGAACTTGGTAGGCCTGTGAAATCGCTGGATTTTTATCGACGTCGATCTTTATCACGCGCACCTCTCCATCCAAGGTCTGTGCAACCTCAATCAAGATGGGAGCAAGGGCTTTACACGGCCCGCACCAGGTGGCAAAAAAGTCCACCAAAACAGGCTTTTCGCCTGCAATCAGGTCCTTAAATTTTGCAATCTCAGCCATGGCATCCGGCCCGATTAAGGCTTGACAAATGCCTCGCTTGCGCTCCAAGCCATAAAGCCCCCCACAAGATGGTGGACATTGGTGAATCCGGCTTGCTTTAACTGACTCAAAGCCCTTCCGCTGCGACCGCCGGAACGGCAGTAGAGGTAAATGGCTTGGTCTTTGTCTCCACCATAAGTAGCTTCCATTTGGGCTGCAAAATCTGCGCTGTTGAAATCGACATGCGCAGCGCCTTCTATCATGCCCTCAGCCACTTCTGCATCGGTGCGAACATCGACTAATACATGGCCTTCTTTGGCCGCCTTGAAGGCGGCAACATCCAAGTTTTCAGGTTGAGCCGATCGTGCCGTTTCTTGTGTTGGCGCGGTTTCCGTCGCCTGACCACAGGCCGTCGTAGCTGAAAAGGTGAGACCTAGCATCACGGCGCCCGCTAGGGTGCGCAATTTGGTCCATGAACCCGCGTTGATCACTTTCGTATAGCCCATTTTTTCCAAGTTTTGTTTGGCCGCCGAAGCGCGCATTCCGCTCGCACAGCATAGCACAATTTCGGCGTCCTTGTCCTTTATTTTCTTGGGCAAGGTAGCGATGCTATTCAAAGGGACGTTGATGGCCTTGGCGGGGTGACCGCTCGCAAATTCTCCTGTGGTTCGAACGTCTACAATTTTAGCGCCTCGAGCCACCCATTCCATAGGGTCTT
This sequence comes from Flavobacteriales bacterium UBA3431, assembly GCA_002381225.1. Classification (GTDB taxonomy): domain Bacteria; phylum Bacteroidota; class Bacteroidia; order Flavobacteriales; family Schleiferiaceae; genus TMED14. The sequence continues at coordinate 14,897 of DFSS01000013.1, forward strand.
GCTTGGGCCCAAAAAGTTTAGCGAAAAATCCCATCGCTTACATCTTGTGAATGAGGACCTCACCATACCCTCCACCGTTGTAGAGTCCTTCTACTCCTTGCGCTTGCAAGAACATCAGGGCCTGGCCCGAACGGTTGCCCGACATACAGCAAAGCACCACGGGTTGAGACATTTTCTTGAAGTCCTCCACGTGATCGGGCACGGTATGCAAAGGAATGTTGATGGATCCAGGTACATTGCCTCCGGCAAATTCCCCTTCAGAACGCACATCAACGATGGTCGCGTCGGGGTGGTTAATGGCTTCGTTAATCGTCATGATTTCATTTTTTGTGATACAAAGGTCCACGTCCTTGTTGGTTCAAATTGTGACGGAAGTCACGGCCTTACTTAGCGTTCACAGGCTTGGCCGTGATGGGGCGTCCTTGCGCCATCCAATCGGGTTGTGGGGAGCCTTTGAGGTAGTGATCAAAGAACTCACCCATGCGCTGAGAAAGGTCTTTTCGGTTGGCACGGCGCATCAAGTTGTGTTCCTCGTCATTGTAGACGAGCATCCAAACAGGCTTATCCAAACGCTTTAATGCCATGAAGTATTCAATGCCTTGGGTGTAGGGGACTGCTCCATCGTTGTCATTGTGCATAATGAGCAAGGGCGTGTTCACGCGGTCCGCAAAGAATACTGGAGAGTTTTCGCGATAAAGCTTTTCCTTTTCCCAAGGGGTTGCGCCAATGCGCGATTGGGTCTTCTCGTATTGGAACTGGCGGGACATGCCACTGCCGTAGCGAATGCCTCCATAGGCAGAAAACATGTTGCTCACAGGCGCTCCCGCCATGCCACAGACGTAGCGGTCGGTTTGTGTAACCAAGTATGCCGTCTGGTAGCCGCCCCAGCTCTGGCCCTGGAGGCCCATGCGCTTCTCATCTAAGCGCGCATC
>DFSS01000035.1:0-185 GCA_002381225.1 Flavobacteriales bacterium UBA3431
GCTGCCAAGGCATATTGGGCCTCGCCGGGAACCAAGGGATACAAACCCCAAGAGCTCATGACGTACCATGCCGACATCTGGCCGCAATCCTCATTTCCTTGGTATCCATCGGGCTGGTCGCTGTACATGGTTTCCAGAATCTCCCGAACACGGGCCTGTCCTTTTTCCGGGTGTCCGGTGGCGGC
>DFSS01000035.1:476-4075 GCA_002381225.1 Flavobacteriales bacterium UBA3431
TGCGCATACTGACCAATCAAGCCTGTGATGTCGGCTTGATCGCGACCCACTGTTTGGGAAGGTGCGTTAAACAAGGCGTCCAGTTGACCCTCCAAGCTAAATCCCGATTGGGCCAACATGTCTTGCCAGCGCTTGAGGTCATGGATGGGCGAGAAGCTGTATTGCCAGGCGTTGGCTTCGGTGAAGTTGTTGTTGACCTCGCGTGGTTCATAGCGTTTCAGGAAGGTTCCGTTGTCGCGTGGCCGAGCCAAACCGGTCTCCGGATCCAGCAAGGATATCCAAGCCTGTGAACGTTGCCAAAAATGTTCCGCAATAGAGTCCTTTCCCGCTTTGGCGGCCGTCCAAGCGATACACGCGTCGTCGTAGGCGTATTCGAGGGTTTTGGATACAGATTCAGACTCGTCCTGAATGCTGAGGTAGCCTTGTTCGCGGTAGGTGGGGAGTCCAAACACATCCGATTCTGCCGTCCCAATCATGGCCTTCAAAGCGCGGTCGACATCCACGGGAAAGTCTTTGGCGATAGCGTCTGCGATCACGCTCACGCTATGGTACCCAATCATGCAGTTGGTTTCGTTGGCGGCTAGCTCCCAAACGGGTAAACGTCCCGTTTGGTCGTAGTGATCCAGCATGGTTTCGATGAAGTCCATGGCCCGTTCGGGCTGGGTGAGGAGGTAGAGCGGGTGCGCGGTTCGGTAGGTGTCCCAAAGTGAAAAGACCGTGTAGTGGGGGTGTTCTGGGTCTTGATGGATGGCGTTGTCCATGCCGCGGTAACGGCCATCGGCATCGCTCCACAAATTGGGCACACTGAAAGCGTGGTAGAGAGCTGTGGCGTAGATGCGCTTTTGTGCTTCGGTGCCGCCCGAGACTTGTGCGCGGTCAAGTTCCGCTTGCCAGGCCTCTTGGGTTTGTGCCCTGGTCCATGTAAAAGGGTTGGTCCAGCCCTTATTGGCAACAGGTAATCCCGTGCGCCAGGATTGGTAATTTCCCTCCGCACCTTCGGGATCTACGCCGCTCAGAGCGACGGACAATTGGACATGGGGAGGGTAGATTTCTACCTCTTTTGAAGAGGTCATGGCCTTAGGCCGAGGAAGGTCTATTTCCAATATATAGCGGCCCTCTTCAAACTCCGTAAGGCCTGAAATGCGCATAAACGGAGATTCAAGGTGCAAAGAGGCATAAACGGATTGTTGGCGCGCCCAGCCTTCAGATATGCGGTGAATGGCCACATAGGGCAGGCCTTGGGCATCTCGGGCGACGGTGGCCCCTTGCTTCAGGGTGCGGTCGCGGTAGGTGAGATCCAAAAGAAAATAGGCGCGGTAGTCCGCTCGGTCGGGCATGACGTAGCTGTGGATTCCGACGCGCTCTGAGGCGGTGAAGGAGCATTCAATGCCGTTCTGAAGAAAGACCGAGTAATAGCCGGCTTCGGCTTTTTCGGAAGCCTTGAGAAAACCCACCGTTTCCGCCAAGTCCTCCGGTCCCGTCAAGGGCCGAATCAAGATGTCAGAATAGTCGCTGACCCCGGTTCCACTCAAATGCGTGTGACTAAACCCGTACAGAGTGGAATCTGTGTAGTGGTACCCACTGCAGCCATCCCAACCCTCTTTTCGGGTATCAGGACCCAATTGTACCATGCCAAACGGTGCGGTGGCCGATGGATGCGTGTGGCCGTGGCCACCAGTTCCAATAAAGGGATCAATGTGGGATGTCCGAATCTCTTGGGCCGAGCTAGAAAAGGCGAAAGCGCTGAGAACGACAAGGGTGGCAAGGGTCTTTTGCATCCCTACAAGATAAAAAGGAAGCGGCCCCGCTTGGGGGCCGCTCATCACAAGTTTTTAGTTCCAACAACCCTCGTAGCCTGGGGCTTGGAAGATGTAGGTTTCGGACTTTTTGTCTTCCACCCACTGCAACATTTTAGCCTGCTTGCGTTGGTTCTGCACATAGTTCTTCAAGAGGCTAAAGTCCTGGGCGAGGTTGGCTCGGTGCGGTGCGACGCGGTCGCGCAACTGGAGGATGCGAAAAATCTCTTGGCCATCCGGCTTGCGCACAAGTGCGGGCTCAGAAATTTCACCGGGTTGGATCTTCTCGATGGCATAAAAAATACCTCGGTCTAAGTTCTCCACATTCCATCGGACATCCGTGGTCATGGGGTTCATCATGACGCCGCCATTGAGCTTGGACTCTTCGTCGGCTGAATACGTCTCCGCCACCTTTTCAAAAGTGATGCTGCCAGCTAGAATCGCACTGCGCAGCGAATCAAGGGTGTTTTTGGCGGCATCCAAATCGGCTTGTTCGACCTTCGGTTTGATCAAAATGTGCCGCAAGTCCAATTCTTCGCCTCGTTTCACCTGGAGTTGAACAATGTGGAAACCATATTCCGTGCGGAAAGGGGCTGAAACTTCCCCTGGGCGGAGATTGAAAGCGATGGCTTCAAATTCTTTGACAAAAACCCCTCGTTTGATGCCCTTGTACTCACCGCCGTTGCGGTTGGAACCGGGATCCTCCGAATACAAGATGGCCATCGTGGCAAAGGAGGAGCCGCCAAGGATGCGGTCACGCAATTGATTGAGGCGGTCAATGGCATCCTGTTCAGCTTGTGGGCTAACCTTGGGTTCAATGATGATTTGGGCCAGTTCCACCTCCGTGCCGATCAATGGGAGGGAATCAAGCGGAATCAAGGCGACTGCATCTTCTACCTCCTTCGGAGTCACTTCAATGGTCTCGGTGATAGTCATTTGCATCCGCTGGGCCGTCATTTGGTTGCGCATCAAGGGGCGCATTTCCTCTTTGATCTCCAGAATGGTCTTGCCATAGTACTCTTCCAAACGGCGCTCTGTACCGATTTGGCCGACAAGTTGGTCAATGCGTCGATCAATGTTTTCATCGACTTCTTCCTCCGCAATGATGACCGAATCAATGGCCGCGTGGTGGATGAGGAGCTTTTCAAGAAGCAGCTCGCGAATCATTTGGCAATCCGTCAGGGTTTGCCCCTCCCTGGCTAGGGCATCGCGTTGAATGGCAATGTCGGACTGCAGGATAATTTCTTTGCCCACTTGAGCAACTACGCCATCCACTTGAACCGAAATAGGCTGAGCCCAGAGGGGAGCGGCCAAGGTGAGAAGGGCCAGGGCCCGAAGCATTTTATTCATCGTACAAACTTAGTTCAGGTCTACTGCCTGCGTATTTCGTGCCAAAATTTCTCGGCCGAGGTTTAAATAGTTCTCTGCCCCAGTGCTTGACGCATCGTACACCAAGATGGGCTCACCAAACGACGGTGCCTCGCTCAGACGGACGTTTCGTGATATAATGGTGGTGAAAACCAATTGTTGAAAGTGCTGCTGAACTTCCTCCACCACTTGATTGCTCAATCGGAGACGCGAGTCGTACATGGTCAGAAGCATGCCTTCAATGGTTAGGTCGGGATTCTGGAGGTTCTGAACACTGCGAATCGTATTGAGTAATTTCCCGAGCCCTTCTAGCGCGAAGTATTCACATTGAATGGGCACGACGATACTGTCGGCGGCCGTTAGGGCATTGAGTGTCACGAGGCCCAGGGAGGGGGCGCAATCGATGATGATGTAGTCGAATTCGTGGCGCAAGGT
>DFSS01000035.1:4408-10283 GCA_002381225.1 Flavobacteriales bacterium UBA3431
GGCATAAGCCACAAATTGGGTTGTTCCGTTCCAATCACGGCGTCGGCGGCGGTGCAGGTATGTTCAAGTACCTGATACGTACCAGCCTCCACCGTGGCCACATCCACTCCCAATCCCGAGGTGGCATTGGCTTGTGGGTCCGCATCAATCAAGAGCACACGCTGCTCCAAAAAGCCGAGTGCCGAGGCCAAATTGACCGCGGTGGTCGTCTTGCCGACGCCCCCTTTTTGGTTTGCAATAGCGATGATTTTGCCCATGGGGTAAAAGTAAAAAACCCGCCCGGGTTAGGGCGGGTTTTTCTGCGTTCGTTAATAAGTTTATCCGAGCATTCGTGCTTTTTACAAGGTGTCTCGGACGACCCCGCAGGTCAACATTTCATCCCCGAAATAGGGATTCATGACACTTCCTTCAGCACTGAGCCATGTGGCCCCTTGATTTCCAAAGGCCATGGGACAATATTGGATAAATAGAGGCTCTCTACCGGCGTTGATTACTTCGTCATTGTTGGCTTCTAAGGCCTGTTGTAAGGCGATGGATAGGGTAGAAAATCGCTCTCGCTGCAAGGATAAGTCGGCGTTTTCGATGATTTCCGTGAGCGGTTTGATCAGCGCCTCATGCTTGGATATATCCAAGTGCATGTACATGAGTTTGGCGGCATCGCGGGCTTCTTGTACGCGGCTAGATACCAAGGCATCTTTGAGGTGGAGGTACTGCTGAATGGCCGTTTCGCCGTACTGGTCTCTCACGTAATTGCGATGTTCCACTGTGGCTTTTTGGGCCGCTTCTTCAGGCTGGCTGCAGGCCGCCAACAAGCTGATGGCCAACACTAGAACAGATAGGTACTTCATCGTCATAGAATTAGTTGCGTTGGGCGTCGCGCATGGGGTTTGAGCGCCAGGACTCCCAGCGAGAGCGTTCGGGTAGCGCTTCCAAATGCACATTCACGTCAGCGGGCCAAATATTGTTGTACGTATCGGTGTCCGCAGTCTCCAAGAAAGGGTCCAGCTCAATTTTCACGGCTTTTTTGGGGAGATAGACCGTCTTGACAAACGATTCCTCATGCTTGATCCAAATTTCGGCGGGGTAGCGTTCCACATGGGTCGTGCCGTCCTCAAAGGTGAAGCCAACAATCACGGGCATGATGAGTCCTCCTTTGTTGGAAATGCTCAATTCGTGCAAATACCCCGTGGGACCGGCATCCATCGCTTCCAAAGCCTTCTTGTCGGAAGCGGACAAGGCATAGCGGTCGTAGCTGTTGTAGAAGTCACTGGCTGCTGGCGTGTTGTCCACAATGGTAGGACGAAGCTCCTCTTCGTTGCGCGTTTGGCCAATATGGCGGGCTTGGTCGTGGGTGCCTTCGTAGCGGCGTTGCGCTTCTAACGTGGCAGGATCCAAAGTAGGAACGGCGGCAATGCGCACTTTATCAAGGCTTTGGTCCGTGAATTCGGTCGTGTAGAACCAACCCCGCCAGAACCAATCCAAGTCCACTCCCGATGCGTCTTCCATGGTGCGGAAGAGATCTGCCGGAGCTGGGTGTTTGAAGGCCCAACGCTCACAGTAGGTCTTGAACGCATAATCAAAGAGCTCGCGGCCGAGGACCGTTTCGCGCAAGATATTCAGGGCCGTAGCGGGCTTCCCGTAGGCGTTGTTGCCAAACTGGAGAATGCTCTCGGAGTTCGTCATGATGGGCACCATGTTCATGGCGGGGGAGCGCATGTAGTCCACGATGCGGTAGGCTGGGCCACGGCGTGCAGGGTAGTGGATGTCCCATTCCTGCTCGGCGAGGTATTGCACAAAGGTGTTCAGGCCTTCGTCCATCCACGTCCATTGGCGTTCATCGCTATTGATGATCATGGGGAAGAAGTTGTGGCCGACCTCGTGAATGATCACGGAAATCATGCCGTGCTTGGTGCCTTCGCTGTAGGTGCCATCCGCGTCGGGTCGACCGCCGTTAAAGCAAATCATAGGGTACTCCATGCCGATGTCTGCGGTATGTACGGAAATCGCGCGGGGATAGGGGTAGTCCACCGTGTGCTGGCTGTAGGAGCGAATCGTATGGGCGACCACACGCGTGCTGTATTGCTCCCAAAGGGGATTGCCTTCTTTGGGGTAGAAGGATTCGGCCAACGTGGTTTTGCCATTCACCGTGACGGCCATCGCGTCCCAAATGAACTTCCGTGAGGTCGCGAAGGCAAAGTCACGGACATTGTCCGCCTTGAAAATCCAGGTCTTCGTACCCGTTGCCTTCGCTTTGGCCTCGGTATTTTCTGCGGCACGCGCTTCTTCTTCGGTAACGATAATCACCGGATTGTCAAAGCTTTGGCGTGCCTGAGCTAAACGCTTGCGTTGAGTGGCGTTTAGGATGCTTGACTCGTTGGTCAATACACCCGTAGCGGCGACGATGTGGTCTTCGGGGACCGTGATCGCCACCTTGTAGTCGCCAAAGGGCAAGGTGAATTCGCCTTGGCCCAGGAACTGTTTATGCTGCCAACCCACGTTGTCGCCATAGACGGCCATGCGAGGGAAGAATTGGGCAATGGTGTAGAGGGTATTGTTCTCCTCCTCGAAGTGTTCGTACCCGCTTCGGCCCCCATCAGTCATGCGGTCGTTGATGGTGTAATGCCAATCAATCTTGAATTTGTAGGTGCTCCCCGGCTTCAATGGGCTCGGGAGGTCCACACGCATCATGGTGTTCACAATGGTGTAGGGCAGGGCCCCTCCGTTGCTGACGCCGTCTACGACAAATCCACCTTCAAACTGGTCGATGTAGCGCTCCTGTACTTGCGCTGGGGTGATGCTTTTTGGAAGTTCCCCGGTCTTCTTGAGGTCGGTCATGGAGCCAGGCTTGCGCATATTTTGGTCCAACTGAACCCAGAGATAGGTCAACGCATCGGGGCTATTGTTGGTGTAGGTGATCCATTCGGAGCCATCGATGCGGTGTGTTCGTTCGTCCAGCGTGATACTCATGTCGTAGCTGGCTTTGTTCTGATAGTATTCATGACCCGGGGCACCGGAAGCGGTTCGGTAGGCATTGGGGGTAGGCAACTCTTGCTCCAGTTGACGGAACTTACTGGTCGAAATGCGCTCGGTGGGAACACCTTGAGCGAAGACCGTCGAGCCCATAAGCGTCGCGGCGAGGAGGGAGTAAATACGCTTCATCTAAAATGAAATTGAAAAAATCAGAACGCCAAATGTAAGGCAATACCCAAGCAGATGGAGCCCAACATAAGCGCGATATCGCGGGTGGACCAGCGAAGTTGTTCGAGGATGGCTCGAAACACAAAAAGACTAGCCACGACGGCTAGTTGCCCGCACTCCACCCCGGCGGTAAAGCCCATCCAAAGTTCCCAGGTGAAGCCCCCCTCGGGGACCATGATGGCAAAGTCGCTCCAGAACGCGGCGCCGTGAATCAAGCCAAAAACTCCTGCTAAAATCCAAAGTTTGGCTTTCGGCTGATAGACGCCTTTGAGCCAAACCACCCGGCCTGCGGTGATCCACAGGGTGGCCAAAACGGCCCATTCAATCCATGTCTTATCCAGCGGTATAGGACCTACAGCTTGAATCGCCATAGCTGCAGTGTGCGCGAAGGTGAAGGCGCTCAAGGCTGCGAGCCAAGACTTCCAAGCCTTGATGGGTATGGGGGCAATCAATGCAATGATGAACAACAAATGGTCCCATGCATGGATGTCCACGATATGGTAGAACCCGAGTTCCAGGTAAAGGGAAAGTGCGTCGCTCATGGGATGTAGATCGAAGGATGGTCTGGGTCGATGAGGCCATGCTGGCTCCATCCGTCCGATCCATGGCGCACCGCATAGATATTTTTTTGATCAGGGAAGTCTGCGAGGAGACTCGTGTCGAACAAGGTAAAGCCCCCTCGTGATGTGAAGCGGAGCGTCACTTTGATGGACTCGGGACTGTACTGATAGGGCGCGTCCAAGATCCAAGCGATGGGCCGCCCTTCTCGGCCCTTGTTGCCTTGAAAAAGAAGGAGGCTAGCCCGGAGAAAAGATTCCAGCTTGACTTGGTGTTTGGAAACATCACTTAACCGGATGGGCTCGTAGCCCTGCGCTTCCATGGCTGATTCTAAATCGTCTGTGAAGATTGTTTTTTGAATCACCCAGGTGTGTTTCTGGGATTGGATCAATGTCGCTGAGGACATGTGCAAGGGATGCCGGTCCGCGGAAAGCATTCCAAGGAAGAGGAAAGCAAGGATGCATGGGCGGCGGAAGAGGCGAATCATGGCGTTAAAGTAGCAATAAGAGGAAGAAAGGAGTCGCTTTTTTGGCAAATATGTGCCAAATTGGAGCATGTCTTACACCTACCAAGTTCAAACCGCCGCGGACTACGAAGCGGCCTATGCTCGAGCTACCGAAAACCCAGAAGAATTTTGGGCAGAGATTGCGGCCACCTTTCAGTGGAAAAAGCCTTGGAAAACCATCTTGGACTGGGATTTTCACCGTCCATCAGTGCGCTGGTTTGACGGCGGCACCCTGAATATCACGGAAAACGCCCTGGACCGGCATGTCGCGTCACATCCCGACCGTGTCGCCTTGCTTTGGGAACCCAACGATCCGAGGGAAGCGGCCGTTTCGTGGACCTACAAAGAGCTGCTCGCGCGTGTCGAGGCCTACTGCCATGTGCTTAAGGCCCGCGGTATTGCCAAAGGCGACCGGGTCTGTATCTACATGGGCATGGTTCCTGAACTGGCGGTGGCCGTTCTGGCCTGCGCTCGAATGGGGGCGGTGCATTCGGTCATTTTCGGGGGCTTTTCCGCGGAAAGCATTGCCGACCGGGTGCTCGATGCCCAGGCTACCGCCCTCATAACCTGCGACGGTGCGTTTCGGGGTGCGAAAACGATACCGCTCAAGCGTGTGGTCGACGTGGCTCTCGCATCCTGTCCAGGCGTACATAGCGTCGTGGTCCACCAGCGTACCCATGAGCCCGTCCCCATGAAGGAAGGCCGCGATGTGTGGTACCACGAAGTACTTCCTTCCGAGCCCAGACCCTTTCCCGCTGTGGAAATGGAGGCGGAGGACCTCTTGTTCATTTTGTATACCAGTGGTAGCACCGGGAAGCCCAAGGGAGTGGTGCATACCTGTGCGGGCTACATGGTCTGGGCGACATACACCTTTGTCAATGTGTTTCAATACAAGCCAGGCCAAATTCACTTCTGCACCGCGGACATCGGCTGGATTACGGGGCACAGCTACATCGTTTACGGCCCATTGTGTGCGGGGGCGACGACCTTGCTTTTTGAAGGGATACCGACGTACCCAGAATGTGACCGCTTTTGGCAAATCACCGAAAAGCACCAAGTGGACATCCTCTACACGGCCCCCACGGCGATTCGAAGTTTGATGGCGGCCGGCCCCGAATTCCCCGATGCCTACCCCATGTCCAGCCTAAAAGTTTTGGGAACGGTCGGGGAACCCATCAACGCAGAAGCCTGGCACTGGTACGACCAACACGTGGGCAAGGGACGCATTCCCATTGTGGATACGTGGTGGCAAACGGAAACGGGAGGCATCCTGATCTCCAATTTAGCGGGGGTCACAGAGGCCAAACCTACCTATGCAACCCGCCCGCTTCCCGGTGTTCAACCTCTTTTGGTGGATGAACAGGGACAAGAGATTTATGGCCATGGGGTGTCGGGCAACTTGTGCATTCGATTCCCCTGGCCGGGGATGATCCGAACAACCTACGGCGACCACGATCGCTGCCGCCAGGCCTATTTTTCGACCTACCCTGGGTTGTACTTCACAGGGGATGGCTGTATTCGGGATGAAGACGGCCTGTACCGCATCACGGGCCGCGTAGACGATGTGTTAAACGTAAGTGGTCACCGAATCGGGACCGCCGAGGTGGAGAATGC
>DFSS01000035.1:10644-12626 GCA_002381225.1 Flavobacteriales bacterium UBA3431
GAAATACTTGCGGAAGTGGTACAGCACATCGGGGCTATTGCGAAGCCGGATAAGATTCAGTTTGTGCCGGGCTTGCCCAAGACGCGTTCGGGCAAGATTATGCGCCGAATACTCCGGAAAATAGCGGAGGGGGAGCTTGAGCAACTCGGGGACACCACGACGCTGCTCGATCCAGCTGTTGTAGAGACGATCAAAGCCGGTCGGCTTTAAGCCCCGCGCTTTTTAAGCTCAAAGAGGTCCAACCGTCGGTCCTTGAGATTTCGAACGCTTCCGCGCGTATGCAATTCGCGGAGCAGATCCAAGTCGACATCGGCGATGAGAATCATCTCGGTATTGGGTGTGGCTTCCGCTTTGATGCCATTGGATGGAAAGGCGAAGTCGCAAGGGGTAAAAACCATGGATTGAGCGTATTGGATGTCCATGTTTTCCACATTGGGAAGGTTACCCACGCTGCCGGCAATGGCCACGTAGCACTCGTTCTCAATGGCGCGTGCTTGAGCGCAGTGTCGAACGCGGGAATACCCGTTTTGCGTGTCGGTCAAGAAGGGGACAAAGAGGAGATCCATGCCCTGGTCGGCCAAAAGGCGACTCAATTCAGGGAACTCGGAGTCGTAACAGATTAGCACACCCACTTTGCCGCAATCGGTGTCAAAAACCTCCAGTTTTTGCCCTCCTTGCATGCCCCAGACTTTGGCTTCATCGGGAGTTACATGGAGTTTTTCATAGCGCTCGTAGCTGCCATCCCGTCGGCAGAGAAATCCCACATTGTAGAGCGTTCCATCCCGCAATTCTGGCATACTACCCGTGACAATATTGATGTTGTAAGAAATGGCCAGCTCTTGAAATTTGACCAGAATGGCTTCCGTATGCAGAGCGAGTGAGCGAATGGCCTCTGCTTCCGACTTATGGTTGTCTTTCGCCATGAGGGGGGCGTTGAAAAACTCGGGAAACAGGGCGAAGTCAGACCGGTACCCAGATACCGCATCGACAAAAAACTCCACTTGCTTGAGCAAGTCCTCCAGGTCCGCATACGCGCGCATCTGCCACTGGACCAGTCCAATCCGGACCACGCGCTTGGTGGTGGTGGCGGACTCATTGGGTTCTTCAAAGTAGATATTGCTCCAGCGTAACAGGACGGCCATGCCTTGCGAATCAGCGTCCTGGGAGAGGTAGTTTTTTAAGGCGCGAACAGGCTGGAAATCATTGGAAATTTGAAAACTCAAAACCGGATCATGCAGTTCTTTGCGCTTGACCGCTTCTATGTATTCCTTGGGGGTCATCTGGCCCGCTTGGTGGTGGTAGCGCGGGATCCGGCCGCCAAATACAATGCCTTTTAGATTGAGTTTTTCGCACAATTCTTTGCGATAATCGTAGAGGCGCCGCCCGAGTCGGAGACCCCGAAATTCAGGTTGGATGAATACGTCAATGCCATAGAGCATGTCGCCGTGGCCTTGGTGGGTGGAAAAGGTGTATCCCCCGGTTATTTCTTCGTAGGTGTGCGGCTTATTAGCGGTGGCTTCCATCACCCGGATAGAAAGCGCACAACCCGCGAGCTGTCCATTGATTTTGAGTACGACTTGTCCTTCCGGAAAGCGCTCAATGAGCGTGGCAATGTGGGATTCTTTCCAGTAGGCTTCGGGCATACTCGGGTAGGCCAAAATCATGGCCTTTTTGAGCTCTTGGTAATCGATGAGTTGCAAGTATTCTAGTTCAATACTCTGTATATCTTGAATATCCATGGGTTATAAATCAAAGTGCATTCCCGTTCGAGCGATATGGTAGCCAAGCTTTTCTACACGCTTGGATTCCTGGCTTTTGGGGTCGAGCAGGGGGTTGCTGTGGTTAAAGTGAATGAAGTACATTTTCGCCTTCTGCTCAGCGGGCCAGTCGCGGCTGAGGGCAAGCGTTTCGAGGACAAAAGGGTGGGGGATTTCAGCCATGTTTCGGCCAGGAAGTTCACGGTCCGAATAAAACGTCGCATC
>DFSS01000035.1:12949-15565 GCA_002381225.1 Flavobacteriales bacterium UBA3431
TCTGGAAGGAAGAGGAGCCGCTTGGCGGGCCCTTGAACAATAAAGCCATAGGTGTCCGATACTTCATCTCGGTGCGGCACGTGGACGGCCTCCATGTGGCCATTTTCCAGCAGAATGCGGTCCCCAGCGACCCATTCTTGAGGCCAAATATTCTGCATTTCACAGAGCTGCTTCCAGGGCTGATCGCGCTGTAAAAATTCAATCAAGCGGGGTGTTCCAAAGACCTCAACCAACTGGCTGTTCATGGCCTCGCGGCCCAAATACATTAATCCCGTGTAGTGGCCGATGTGGGCGTGTGTGATGAATATGCGCTTAGGCGCTTGGCCGCCGTTGAGCTGGCTCAGGGCATTCCACTGGGTCGTCAGATCAGGGGTGGCTTCCAGGAGACAGGATGGTCCATCCGCCTGGGTCATGCCCAATGAGACGACGGCCTCGTGCGCCCGCGGGTGGCCCTTCGCGTCCATACAGCAGGATTGGGCGCAGCCCACTTGAGGACGACCTGCGTCTTGGGCGGTGCCTAGGACGTGAATGCGCATTTGGGCACTCAGGGACCCATTAATTCCGCCACAGAGCACAAGTAAAAAAAGGAGGAGCTGGATAGGTCGCACAGGTAAATTTACGAACTAACGGGCACCTACCTTTGCCGCATGCCGCAGGAAATTGTATTACGTGTTCGACCCGAAGAGGCCTTTGACGAAGCGGCACTTCTGGCTTTGCTGTCCAAGAAGCTCGGTAGATCACCACGTTCGATGGCGGGTATTCAGGTTCGAAAGCGTTCCATCGATGCCCGGCAGCGTCAGGTTTTGTACAATTTATCCATCCTCGTCTACAGTCAAGGGGAGGAAGTTCCTCGCTTGGCTCCCCAACGTCCAGACTATCCCAGCGTTCATGGCGCTCCCGAAGTGCTGGTTATCGGTGCCGGTCCTGCAGGGCTCTTTGCCGCATTGGAATTGATCTCCTTAGGGCTCAAACCCGTGGTCATCGAGCGCGGCAAAGATGTCCAGGGCCGACGCCGGGATTTAAAAGCAATCACCATCCACCACCGTGTAAATCCGGATAGTAATTACTGTTTTGGTGAAGGTGGGGCCGGAACGTATTCGGATGGAAAACTCTATACCCGTTCCAAAAAGCGCGGCGATGTGCAGCGTGTCATGGATTTGCTGGTGGCCTTTGGGGCGAGCCCCGATATTTTGGTGGATGCCCATCCGCACATTGGCACGAATAAACTTCCTAAAATCATCGAATTGATGCGCGAGACCATCCGCCTTCAAGGAGGAGAGGTGCGCTTTGGGACCCGAATGACCGAGGTGCTGGTGGAACAAGGGCGAGCGGTGGGCATTCGCTGCCAATCGGGAGAAGCGCTCCGTGCCGAGGCGGTGCTTTTGGCGACGGGGCATTCGGCCCGGGACGTCTTTCGGCTGTTGCACCAGCAAGGCATTTATATGGAGGCCAAACCCTTTGCGCTTGGGGTGCGTGCTGAGCATCCACAGTCGACAATTGATCGAATCCAATACCGCTGTGAAACGCGTGGAGCATTCTTGCCCCCCGCGCCCTACAGCCTGGTCAAGCAGGTGGACGGCCGAGGGGTGTATTCCTTCTGCATGTGTCCGGGAGGGGTCGTCGCCCCTTGTGCTACCGAACAGGAAGAGGTCGTTACCAATGGGTGGTCCCCATCCAAACGGGACCAAGCCACGGCCAACTCGGGGATTGTCGTGGAGCTGCGCTTGGAGGACTTTGCTCCCTTCGCGGATTACGGCCCTCTTGCAGGGGTCGAATTCCAAGCCGCGATTGAGCGGAAAGCGTGGGAGCTTGCTGGAAAAACCCAAAAGGTGCCCATGCAGCGCATGACCGATTTTGTGCACGGGAAGGTATCCACCGACCTCCCCAAAACGTCCTACGTGCCGGGAGGCACATCCGTCGATCTGGCGGAGGTATTCCCGGATTTTTTAGTGCAGTGCTTGCGCAAAGGTTTCCAGGCGTTCAACCAGTCCATGCCCGGCTACCTCAGTGCGGACGCCATTTTGCACGCACCAGAATCCCGAACGTCTTCCCCTGTGCGCATCCCGCGCGACCCGGAGACCTTGGAACACGTGGAACTCCGAGGCTTCTATCCCTGTGGGGAAGGGGCTGGTTATGCGGGTGGAATAGTGTCCGCAGCCATGGACGGTCAAAAGTGTGCGCAGAAAATAGCGGAGATGGTTCGCGCTCGGGAGCGCTCTTAACAGGCCCGAAGTTTGAAGAAATACCAGAAGGCGAGGACTTTGTTTTCTTCGCTCATTCGGCCCAAATAGCGCCCATCCGCCCCGTAGAACCGATCCCCGTCCAAACGTCCGATGTATTCGCCATTGGCCAGATAAAAGCGGTCGTCTTCCATGCGTCCGATGTATTCGCCGTTGGATTTGTAGAGGCGGTTGCCTTGCATTCGTGCCTCAAAGGTGCCGTTGCTTAAATACATGCGCTCGCCCGAAATGCGCAGGACAAATTCCCCAGTCGAACTGTACCAACGTTCACCGTCAAATCGCCCTTCGTATTGACCGTTGTCGGCATAAAATCGTTGGGCTGCCGCCGGTAGGGCAAAAGTGAGGAGAAGTAGGGGGAGGAGGCAGCGTTTCATGG
>DFSS01000031.1:0-2553 GCA_002381225.1 Flavobacteriales bacterium UBA3431
TTGCGCTCTCGGGAACGCGACTGCAGGCTCCACCATGTATACTGTTCCCCTTCGGAATGGAAGAGGCGGAACGCATCGCGCCAGCCGGAATCCTCCAAGGCGTCCAACCAGGACCGTTCCTCCTGNNGCGGCAAGAAGGAGAAGGCGGGATACAGAACGCATAGCGAAGGGGTGAGGTTTATTCAAAGGTAGTCGGCAAATCCCATTCCAAAAGCACGGGGCAGTGATCGGAAAGGAGGGCTTGGGTCAAATGCACACAGCGCTGGGCCCCTGCCACCGCGGCGGGACTGAGCCAAAATCCATCAATGCGCCATCCTACATTCCGCTCTCGGGAACGCGACTGTAGGCTCCACCATGTATACTGCTCCCCTTCGGGATGGAAAAGGCGGAAGGCATCCCGCCATCCCGCGTCCTCCAGGGCATCCAGCCAGGACCGTTCCTCATGGGTAAATCCCGGAACCCCATCCAAGCGAATCGGGTTGTGAATGTCGATGGCGCGGTGGCACATATTCCAATCTGCCCCAATAATGACCTGAGGCACTTCCGCTTCGACACGCGCGACGTAGGCCCGAAAATCCGCCAAGAACTGCAACTTAAACGCCTGCCGTTCGGGCTTCGAGGCGCCCGAGGGGAAATACACGTTCAAAAGCGTGACGTCCGGAAAGTCAATCCGCATGACGCGGCCCTCGGAATCGTATTCGGGATGACCCATGCCATGCGAAACCGCGAGAGGCGGACGTTTGGAAATCACGGCCACCCCCGAGTAGCCCTTTTTGGCCGCCGAATGCAAGGAGGTCCAACAACCAGGAAATGTCTGGGCCAAGAAGTCCGCATCCTCAAATCGGACCTCCTGAAAAAGAAGAAGGTCCGCTTGGGTGGTTTCCCACCAGCGGACCAATCCTTTCTTTATACTGGCCCGAATGCCATTTCCATTCAGGCTGAGTATGCGCATGTTTTCGGCTTAGTTGAGGGCCAAACGGGCCTCGCCAATTTTTTCCGTAGCCGAGTAGACATCCAAGGTGTAGGTGCCTGGGGCTAGGTCCGTACGCACATTGAAGACAATGCAGCAACCAGTAGGTTCGCCGTTGAATTGAACCACTTGCGAGGCGCTGTACAAAATCGTCTCGCTGCCCACCACCATCGTGCGGTCCTTGCCGTCTGCGGCAAGTACGCGACCGTCCGGCGTGTTGATGCGGAGGTAGAGCGTGTATTCGCCCTTCTTCGCCACCAAGTTTTTGGCAATCGTCATGCATGCCTTCATGCGGTTGGATTTGCCGGCAGAGGTTGTGGCTTTCTCCACGCCTTTGCCGCTAACGCGGTAGGCACTTGCTTCGATGCTGCTGAGCTGGAGCTTGGAAGCTTTTTCCACTTCGCCCGACAATTGGGTATTCGTGGTGGTCAATACCTCGTTCTTCTCGACTTCCTCGGTCAGATCCGTGGTCAACGAGTCCTTCACTACGACCAAGGCAGCATAGGCTTCATTCACAGAATCAACCTGCTCGGTCAAGCGGGCAATCTTCTTGCGCAAGGAGAACACCTCTCCGCGCATGCTCTTCAATTGTGATGCGGAGGCGGCGTTGATGCGTTCGACCTTTTCGATCATGGCATTCAACCGCGCGGTCTCTTGAGCAATGTAGGCGTTCAAGCTATCGTTGGCCGAGGTTTGGGCCGCCAAATCGCGCTTGTAATCTTCTAGTTGAGTAATCAAGGCTGCTTTCTCCTCTTCCAGATCATTGACTTGGTTGGTTTGGTTCAACGCGAAAAACGCGAGGGCCGCCACCAGGGCGATAAGGAGGAAAATAATGTTCCGTTGACGTTTAGCAGACGAGTCTTGGCTCATAATGATGGGATATTTGGCTACAAATGTACTTTTTCTACCGCTCTTTTTTAGATAAAATGTGGCCAAGAACCTGCATTTCATGCCCTTCCGAGCTGGAATACTTCGAAGAATGGCTTTGTTCCACCTGTCTGGATCGTTTGTGGGAGGCCCAAATTCGAAAAAACACTTCCCTTCCAAGTTGCGACAGTGCCCAGGCATGGCTGGACTTTGATGCTGTACAAGGATGCATGCATCAACTCAAATTTGGCGAGCGGCCCGAATTGGGCCACTACCTCGGGCGATTGTACGCGCAAATGCATGAACGACCAGAGGTAGAGGCCCTGATCCCCCTTCCTCTATCCACCCGAAGGCAGCGGCAACGGGGGTACAATCAATGCACCTGGATATGCCATGGCCTTGCCGAAGTGTGGGACCTTCCCGTCTGGACGCATGTGCTCACCAAGGCCCATCGTCCACCCCAAGCGCAGCAAAACAAAGCCCAGCGGGCCGTCGCCATGGAAGGGGCCTTCGCCGTCCCTTCGCCCCTCCCGATGGGCTGCCGAATCCAACTTTGGGACGACACCTGGACGACCGGGGCAACCCTAAACGCCGCCGCATGGGCCCTCCGCGACCACGGCGCCCGCGAAGTGCACGCGCGGGCCATCGCCTCAGAATAAAAAATCCCCCGCCCTGAAATCAGGACGGGGGATGGCTATCTGCGTTTAGGAACGTAG
>DFSS01000031.1:2894-10622 GCA_002381225.1 Flavobacteriales bacterium UBA3431
CCCGCGGGGGTCTTGCTGAGGTCGAAGGTCTCGCGAACCGTGCCTGCATCGGCGTGGCGGCTCAACTGAGCTACAACGGCACCGGTGAGGGTGACAATTCGGAACTCTACCTCTTCCGCATCCAAGTGGCTGAACTCCACGGTGAATTGGCCCGCTGTGGGGTTCGGGAAGAGACGAAGTGAGGTCAAATTGAGGTCGTCCAAACCTACCGTGAAGTAGACGGTGTCTGCCACAATTCCACAAGCGTTCGCGGCTACTGCCACGGCGAATGCGGGACCGTTGCTGCTGAAGGCTTGCGTCACTGCATCACCTCCTTGGATGGCGCCGGTGGAGAAGGCCCAACCTACCGTGTCTTGACCGCTTGCATTGGCTGTGAACGCGATGGTCACAGGGTTCATGCTGATGACGGTAAAGTTCGGGTTCAAAGTGGGCAGCGGACCAGAGGCCGTGGTAAAGGTTACCGCGGTGCTCCATCCAGAAGTTGTACCGTTGCAGTTATCCTGAACGATCACGTCGTAGCTCGTACCAGGCATTAAACCAGTCAAGGTCACCGTTCCTGAGGCCGAAGCGCTCACCGTCGTGCCTTGTCCTTGAGCAAAGCCCGCAGGACCGTACTCGACCGTTGATCCTGTTGCCTGGCTACCTGAGCTCCAAGAGACCGTAGCGGTGGTACATGCCGGAGCCGTCGCAGTCACGCCGGAAGGAACGCCACATGCAGAACACTGGGCCACAAACGTATTGAACACTTGGAAGGCCATCAAACTCGTGCCGGGGGTCCATGAAGAAACGGTATCACCAAAAGGACCAACCAAGTCAAAGCCAATTTCTGTGGACCAGGAACCTGGGTTTGTCACGATCACACGCGCACTGTCGCCCGCACAAAGGTTAGCGGTTTCGGTGTAGCTGGAACCTGTCGTAAAGGGCATACCGAAGGTGAAGATGGGGGTCCATCCCGTAGAAGACTTCTGCTCTACAGTAATCTGACCGCCGTTCCAACCGTCACCGTAGGAGTCAATCTCGTACATGGTGAACGTACAGGTGTTCGCCGGAGCACAAAGCGTCGTCGTGACGGTCACAGGACCTGCCCAACCGGAGAAGTCGGTAGGACCACAGGAGTCACGCACATAGACGTCGTAGGTGCTACCCGCTGCCAAACCATTGATGGTGTAAGCAGAA
This sequence comes from Flavobacteriales bacterium UBA3431, assembly GCA_002381225.1. Classification (GTDB taxonomy): domain Bacteria; phylum Bacteroidota; class Bacteroidia; order Flavobacteriales; family Schleiferiaceae; genus TMED14. The sequence continues at coordinate 4,071 of DFSS01000031.1, forward strand.
GTGACGTTGTGCGCAATGGTGCCCGTCACAGAACCTGTACCCGTGAAGAATCCAGCAGGACCCCACATGACACAGCTACCCAATGGTGAACCAGGGCTGGTCCATGAAACCGAGGCGGAATTGTTCGTCACGGTGCCTGCCGCAGGAACGGGATCAGGACAGGTCGGAATGGCTTCCACCAGGAAGTTGTCAAAGAACACGTCAGGACCATAGCCTGAGTTACCCACGAACTTGAAGATGACATCCGAGCCGGTGTAGCTCGTAGGCAGATAGGCCAACTCATTGACAAACGTGCCCGGGGTCGTAATTCCCGCGCCGGAACTATTGAAGTTGGCCCCGATTAAGTTGACGATGGTATCCCACGTGCTCGACGTCGTAGGACGAGCCAAGAGCAACAACTGGTCATTCGGATAGAACGTCATGTATTGGTGGCTCCAATCGAACGATGCTTGCGCATTGCTTGAAATGGTCACAGGGCGAGAGGTTAACTCGGCAAAATTTCCTGAAGTCCAGCCCCAAAAGTATCCATGCATGCTATAGCCCGCGCCATTCGAGTAGCTCAAGAATTGCTTCGTTCCGCCTGCCGGATCCCAGCATGCCAGCGGAGTGATGTCAAAATTCTCGGAGTAAGGCATCGTCGCGGCCAAACATGCCGTGGTGAACGTCACCGGACCTTGCCATGGGCCAATATTGCCTGAACCACAGCTATCTGCCACCCATACAGTGTAAGAAGTAGAGGGGGTCAAGCCCGTGATGCTGTAGGTGTTGCCGTTGACCAAGGTCATGTTAGGAATCGTGCCTGTACCAGGGTTGAATCCTGCAGGACCCCAGGCCACATAGGAGCCAGTGGTCGTGGGCGCACCATGAGCCCATGAAATCAATGCGGTGGTGGTAGAGGGGCTTGCCGAAACGTTTTGCGCAGGCAAACATGAGGGCTGTGCTTCGTAGTAGAAATCATCGATACCCACATCATACCACGTGCCACCAATCATGCGAAGAGCCACATGGTTATGTCCAGCGGGTACACTTGGGAAAGCCACCGTGTATTCAACCCAGAATTCGGTCAGAGCCAATGTATCCACAGCCGTAAAGGTCGATGGGCTACTTGGACTCGCCATGGTGCCAACAATCAGTTGGATAGGACTCCAGTTGTACAACTTATTCGCACGCACCCGGATTTGAGCTCCATTGCCTTGCAAATCACCAAACATTGGAGAAACAGCCGTCACATTCGTCGCCGATGACGAAGACATGAGCAGGTAGTTGGGTGTCGAATAGGCCGCTACGTTCCATGTTTGAGGCAATAGTACCTGCCATGTAGAGCCCGAACCTGTTTGAGTTTTTGTCCAACAGCCAGGGGCGTCGCCAGCCGTCATGGCATCCCAGTTTTCGTAGTAGCCTGGGGTCATGTAATAGGGCGAACACAAGGTGGTAAAGTTGAACGGACCGACCCAAATGGAGTTGCCATTGCCCGCACCGGAGCAGTTGCGCATGACATAATAGGAATAGCTCGTATTGCCATTCAGTCCCATCAAAGTGTGGGTACTTGACGTTGCCGTATCGAGGAATCCCGTGCCTTGAGTAAAGCCTGCGGGGCCCCATTCAATGACGAAATTGGTTCCTGCACTCGACCAAGTCAGCGTGGCAGAGGTATCTGTCACACCGGCCAAACCTAAGCCCGTGGGCTCTGGACACGTAGGCTGCTGCTCAATCATGATATCATCTACCCAGGCATTGTTGCCCCAGTTGCCGAAACCTACCCATCTAAACTCAGCAACTTGACCATAGTAGGTAGTTGAGTCCAGATTCACAGTCTCCTGAACAAATGTGCCCGGGGCGTTCCATGTCGCACCATCTTGCGAATCAAAATTGGCGCCTTCCTTGCTCCAAATTGTATCCCAAGTGGTTTGGCCCGAAATACGTGCCATCACAGCTAGACGCTCATTGGCCCAGGTACTTGCGAGGTGAGACCATTTGAATTTGATTCGAGCCAACGCGTTCAAATTGACCGGGGCAGTCGTCATGTAGCCCGTGGAATTAGATCCCCAAGAACTACCCATGTTTGCCAACGCAGCTCCAGCTCCTGATGTCGTCCATTGAGAGGTTCCTCCCGTTAAGAAGAAACAGTTCGGGGGCCAGTTTGTGAAATCTTCCGTAACGGGAAGAGACTGCGTCACACATGGCGTGCAAATGCTCAGGGGACCCGTCCAGAAAGAATAGCCATTTCCAGCGGCTGAACAGTTTTGACGCACATAAAAGTCATAGCATGTATTTGCAGAGAGTCCAGAAATGCTGGCAGTCGTTCCAGAAACCGTTACAGTTGTTCCGGTGCCTGGTGTAAAGCCCGTGGGTCCGTATTGCACTTCAAACGTCGATCCTGTAGAAGTGTAGGAGAATGTCGCGGTGCTGGACGTAGCCCCGCCCGCTACCATGTAATAAGGCTGTGGACATGCGGGAGGAGGAGCAACATTGACCGTGTAGTCATGGACTTCACCATAGGTAAAAGATGAGCATGCATCCGTGGCCAAAAGAGCCGTACCACTCCATTTACAACGAAGGCGCATTCGGTGGTTACCCGTGGCCAAGGTAGCGGGTATGACCAGCGTATTGGAATATAAAACGCCTGTGGCAGGACCCGCGGCCGAGGAACTCCAAAGGTGTTCTCCAGCGTCATCAAAGTCCCCATCATTGTTGGCGTCCACCCATAAGGCAAACCACTGACCTGAATAGCCCGTTGTTACCCCTAGTTGCAACATAGCTGTTTGTTGAACATTGACCGTGTCCGAGGTGTAATCTGCAAAGCCACCCGTCGAACATCCCGTAGCCGTTTGGTTTACGTTGTTGAGCTGAACGTTGTCGAGGTAATCTCCAAACGTACACCCGGTGGTGTACAAGTTGGTGGTGCAATATGTTTGCGCCTGAATACCCAAAGTGGCTCCAAATAAGAGAACCCAAAGTGCGTACATTCGTTTCATGCGAAGGGTAGATTGTTGTTTAAGGCGTAAAAATGAGGATAAAAAGGTTTAGTTGGTTCGCCGAATTCTCACTTTGGGGGTCATTTATCTCATTTGTTGCGCTCACAACCCAATGTGCCCTTCCTGCCGCACCGGATGGTGGGCCACGAGACAAAGAGCCCCCGGTCATTCTGGAAGCCAGTGTATTAAACGGTTCTGTGAATGTTAGGGAAACCGAAGTCTTTTGGCGATTTGACGAGTATGTCGTTCTAAGTTCGCCCCAACAAAATTTTTTCAGTTCGCCCCCTTTACCTGTCGGAACGACCTATGAATTGCGAGGTAAAACGTTTAAGGTGGCTTGGCCCGAACCTCTTTTGGAGAACAGCACCTATGTCTTTCAGTGGGGAAATACGATTCGCGACTTACACGAAGGGAACGTACTCAAGGGGGTGCAATGGGTATTCTCGACCGGAAATCAACTTGATTCCGGTGAAATCCAAGGCCGTGTGGTCGATCCTTGGACGGGTGAAGGGGTCAAGGATGCGTCCGTTTGCCTCTATCCTACCCGAAACCACTGGCATGGAGACCCCGTCCTTAATGACTCCTCCGTCTTCGCTCCCGCCACCTATGCCACCCGAACCAACGACAGCGGGTACTACACCTTTTCGTATCTGCGCACCGATACGGCGTATGCCATCCGGGCCTTTGCCGATGCCGACGGAAACAACAAACTCAGCCCGGGAGAGATGACGCCCATTGGATTCTTGGCCGACACATGGAGCCCATGGGAAAGCCCTTGGAAAGAAAGCTGGGGTCAAGTGGATTACGTGCCTCCTATTCTACTCATGGATCAAAAAGCGGTCGCTGATAGCACGCTTAAATGGGAACCTTGGGGGGCGGATAGTTCGGGAACGCTTACGTTGAGCTGGACCCATGGATGTGGTCCTACCTATGCGGTGGATGAAGAACTTTCTGACCCTGAAGGCATGCCTTTCCTTCTTCAACTCAATGGGAAAACGGGCATTTATGCCCAGTGGATGAGCGATCAACCCTGTACCACCCATACGGAAGTCCTAACTGGATTGCCTCCCGGGACCTATACCCTCCAGGCCATCTATGACTGCAATGCTAATGGCCTTTTGGACGCTGGAAACTACTGGGAGGGGGAGCAGCCCGAAACCCGCATTTTCGCTCAAGAAAAAGTAGAAATCAAGGCCAATTGGGAGGTGGAAACGGTTTGGGAGTTACCCAGAAATAACCCCATTTCATGGGAGTTTCATTGATGCCGCAGGGTCTTTCAGGTCCTACCCCAAGGTAAAAGGGTCCGCATCCCCGAGGAATGGATAGCGCTTTCGGACCGCGGCGAGATGTACCGCTTCCCAGGTGGAAGTGACCCAGCCTGATTGGCCACGTTCCCCTGTCGCGAGCACATCGCCCCAAGGGCCTATACTCGCGGTTCCCCCTGCGTGGTGCACGCCAAATCCATCTTCTCCAAGGCGATTGACTCCCAAGACATAGCACTGGTTCTCCATGGCCCGAGCGCGCAAAAGCGTATCCCAAGCGTTCTGGCGTGCTTCAGGCCAATTGGCAGGAATGAGCAGTCCGTCGTAGGGTTTCTCGCCTGGAGTTTGGCGCAACCAAACTGGAAAGCGCAAGTCATAGCACACGGCCAAGAGCAATCGCCAACCTTGTACGGTGATTACGACGCGCTCATTGCCCCCATCGAAATGCTCCGCCTCCCCCGCAATGCCAAACAGATGGCGCTTGTCGTAGGTGTGGACTTCCCCCGAAGGCCCCGCCAAAAAGAAACGGTTCCGGTAACGGCCGTTCTCCTCACGGACAAAGACTGTACCGCCTACCCATGCCTGCGCGGAAACCGCCCAACGTTTTAAGGCTGCGGCAGGAGCACCCCCATCAGAACCCGAAGCGACGGTTGCCAATTCCTCTGTGCGGGTCGCAAAGCCTGTGGCAAAAGTCTCGGGCAAAAGGTAGAGGTCCGCTTTAGGAGCTTTGGCCCAACGCGCTTCCCATTCAGCAAGGTTGGCCGAGATATCCGCCCAATGAATAGCCCCTTGCCAGCCGGCAACGTGGAGGTCTTTCATGGCTTGGAATCCGATTTTCGGTAGTCCGAGGCACGCTCCTTGAGTAACCAGGTAATGTGTTCGATTAACAAGTCGGTTTCATCGGCCGAAGTGCCATCGTAGTAGCCTCGCAGCCGGCCCTTGTGGTCAATCAAAACCAAATTTTCCGTGTGAATAAAGCTGTGTTCATCCCAACCCTGGCCCTCTTCCAGGACCGCGAAGTACGAGGTGCGCGCTAGACGATTGAGCTCCTTGGGGTCCCCTGTGAGCAGCCACCAACGGTTTGGATTCACGGAATTGGCCGCGGCATAATCAGCCAGGATCTCCGGTTTGTCGTAATCGGGCATCGCGCTATGTGACATTAACTGAATGGCCTCATTTTCCAGATAGGCCGATTGGACGCGTCGCATTTGGGCTGCCATGTCTTTGCAAATGCTCGGACAGGTGGTGAAGAAGTAGTTCACCACCCGAATTTTTCCTTCGACATCCGCTTCGGTGCGCGTTTGGCCCACTTGATCCAACAAGCTGAAAGGGGCCACCACATGGTTCATGCCAATGCCTTCCATGGAGTCTGCCACAACGGCAGGATTCAGGTCCGATGGATTGAGAATGGGAAGACGCGGATCGGGGGTTTGAATTTGGATGGCCCAGGCCACGCCTGCGGTAAAGACCACGAGCAAAATGCCAACCTTCCAATATTCCCCTTTTTTAAGTCCCATGGTACTATATTTGAATACTGTACAAAGGAACTACACTCTGTTGCCATGAAAAAATTTGCTTTACCCCTTTTGGTTGCAGGAATCCTACTGACAAGCTGTGACCCTGAAAAGAAGCCTGAAATTGTCAATCTAGAGGTCGTGGTTCAGCCTGTTTTTGGAGCTGGAAATGCCCCCGTTTCATACAACGACGCCTCCTACGCCATGGGCACCGACACAGTGAAGTTCACCCGAAATGACTTCGTACTTTCTGAATTTGCCCTCCTCGACGAGCAAGGTGCACGCGTGGATATTCGCAATGAGTACGCCTATTTAAGCTTGCCAAATCGCAACAGTTTTACACTTCCCACGACTATTTCCGCGGGCCAATACGCGGGCTTTGCCTTTGCGATTGGCCTGGACAGTACGACGAATCATGGGGATCCAAGCATTTGGGGAGGCAGCCACCCGTTAAATCCCGCCGTCAACAATCTCCACTGGGGTTGGACGGGTGGGTACATTTTTGCTGCCATGGAAGGGTACTACCAAAAGGATGGAGCACAAACACCCTGGCTCTATCACATTGCCCTTTTGGAAAACCGCATGGAGGTGGTCGTGGAGACCCCACTGGATTTAACGGATTTCAAAACCTTGACCTTACATCTAGACTTAGAGAAATTCTTCAAGGCCGTTCATGCCCTCAGCCCGAATGAAGATGGGGACTTTAGCCATAGCACCTTTGACAACGGTTTAGCGCACAAGCTTTCCGAGAATCTGAGCCAGAGCTTCCAATTTGCCTCTCTCGAAAACCAAACACCGTGA
>DFSS01000044.1:0-172 GCA_002381225.1 Flavobacteriales bacterium UBA3431
CCTTCTTCGCGAAGAATGCTTCGGTAGAGACGTAATTGCTTCATCGGAGACAAAAATACGGGGGCAAAAGCGGGCCTAAATACCCCGATATGAAAAACAATGCCCCAAAAACAAAACCTCAAAAATATACGTTAAACATAGTGTAAGTGCTTAATTTTGCGCTCTATTTCTT
>DFSS01000044.1:394-2671 GCA_002381225.1 Flavobacteriales bacterium UBA3431
GTCTATGCCCCTTCTATCCAACGCCCGAAATACCCCAAAGAGTGCCTCCAGTGATTTTCTCGATCTCTATGAGGGAATCGGAGTCGTCCGCGTGACAATGGGCGACGATGAATCGGCGCGCCCTCTGGATGTGCAGCCAGACCACATCCATCTTTTCTTCAGCATGGAAGGGGACGTGGCATTTCAGTTTGGCCCCATGTACATGCGGCCCCTCCCTCAGGGCCAAAGCTTTTTCATCTACAATCCCAAGGATGCCTTGCGGGCTCAGGTTCGCATGCCTGCGGGACATCGCATGGTGGGAATTCGATTGTCTTTTTCCCGAATGCACACACTCTTCATGCGGGATGGCCAAGACGCCCAAGAGTTGCCCTTCTTGAATCAAAAAGACATGCAGCGCCCCATCTATGACCAGCGCGGAGTGGATGCCGCCATGCAGATACTCTTGGAGGGGTTGTTCCATGAACGCCTTAGCCCGAATGCGCAGCGTGTGGCGCATTTAGGCCAAATTTTGGAGCTCCTTGGATTGTATTTCCACACCTCGGAACCCAATGTGGTCGCCTGTCCCTTCCTCAAGGACGAGGAGACCGTTCGGAAAATTCGCGAAGCGAAGTCCATTATTCTGGACCGTTGGCAAAGTCCGCCCACCATTGCCCAGCTTTCGGCCCAAACAGGTCTCAATGCTTACCGCCTCAAAGTGGGATTCAAGGAAGTGTATGGGAACACCGTCTACGGTTTTGTGATGGACACGCGACTAAATCATGCGCGGCGTATGCTTGATGCCGGAGGTAAGTCTGTGAATGAGGTAGCCTTTGACATCGGATACACCAATCCCAGTCATTTTATCGCGGCATTCAAAAAGAAATTTGGGACCACACCACGCAAGTACAAGGTGGCGGATTAAAGGCTTCCGGGCACTATCTTCCCGGAATGAAGAAGTTAGCCCTATCTATCATGGCGCTTGCCCTTGCCGGAGCAGGGTATGCACAGAGCATTTCTCCCGATTTGTTGGAGGATATGAAATTCCGAAACATTGGCCCAGCAGGCATGTCTGGCCGTGTCACGTCCATTGACGTCAACCCCCTAAACGACAACCACATATTCGTGGGCACGGCCTCCGGCGGAGTCTGGGTGAGCGAAAATGCGGGGCAGTCGTGGACCTCTATTTGGGACGATCAGCCCACCGCAGGCATTGGCGCTGTTAAGATCGACCCCACGAATCCCGATGTGATTTGGGTCGGTACCGGCGAAGGCAACCCCCGAAATTCACAATCCAGCGGCGGCGGCCTTTTCAAATCTGTAGACGGCGGAAAATCCTTCCAGCTGGTTGGCTTGAAAGAGACCAAGCACATCCACCGCATTGTCATTGACCCCCGAAATCCGAACACCGTCTACGTGGCGGCCATCGGCGTGGCGTGGGGCGATAGCCCACACCGCGGCGTGTACAAAACCACCGACGGCGGCAAGACCTGGTCCAAAGTGCTCTACAACAACGAGCGAACCGGTGCGGCTGACCTTGTCATGGATCCGGTTAATCCCAATAAGTTGATCTGCGCCATGTGGGAATACCGCCGTTGGCCCTGGATCTTCAAATCCGGCGGCGAAGGCAGCGGTATGTACGTGACCTTGGACGGAGGCGAAACCTGGACCAAGCGGACCGCCGAAGATGGACTTCCAGAAGGCGAACTGGGCCGAATGGGCATTGCCATTGCTCCGGGTAACCCCAAAAAAGTCTACGCGCTCATTGAAAACAAGGCCAAGAATGGCTTGTACGGCTCCAACGATGGTGGATTCAAGTGGTTCAAAATCAGCGAAGACGAGAACATCGGCAACCGCCCCTTCTACTATTCGGACCTCTTTGTGGATCCCTTCAACGACCAAACCCTTTACTCCCTTTGGACGCTCGTTTCCAAAAGCACCGATGGAGGTAAAACATGGGGAATTGCCACACCCTACTCCAAAGTCCACCCGGACCACCACGCCATTTGGCTGAACCCAAACCGCCCCGGCCACATCATTGAAGGCAACGATGGCGGCTTGAATATCTCCTGGGATGGCGGTGATAGTTGGCGCTTTGTGGAAAACCTGCCCGTAGCACAGTTCTACCACATTCGCGTGGACAACCAACTGCCCTACAATGTCTATGGAGGCATGCAGGACAACGGATCTTGGCGCGGGCCCGCCTACTCATGGATTGGGACGGGAATCGGCAACAACGAATGGCAAGAGCTCTACTTTGGCGACGGTTTTGATGTGTTGCCTCACCCCAGCAACCCTCGC
>DFSS01000044.1:2972-3850 GCA_002381225.1 Flavobacteriales bacterium UBA3431
GGCGAATGGTTGCGCTGGCATTGGAATGCGGCGATCGCAGGCGATCCCAGCCACGCCGACGGCCTGTACTACGGCTCCCAGTATGTGCACTACAGCCCCGATCAGGGCCGCACGTGGACCATCATCTCGCCCGACCTGACCACCAACAACCCCGACAAGCAAAAGGCCCTCGAATCCGGTGGCCTCACGTTTGACGTAACGGGCGCCGAGAACCACACCTGTATTTTAACCATTGCGCCCTCGCCCAAAAACCCCAAAACCTTGTGGGTGGGCACCGACGACGGCAATGTTCAAGTCAGCAAGGACGGTGGCGCCACCTGGACCAACTGCAGCCCTAAGATCAAAGGCCTCCCAGAAGGCGCTTGGGTGCCTCACATCCACGCTTCGGCCTACGATGCCGGTGAAGCCTTTGTGGTCGTCAACAACTACCGCCAAAACGACTGGAACGCCTACCTCTTCCACACCAAAGACTACGGAAAGACCTGGACCAACCTCGTCGCCAAAGCCGGTTTGACGGGCCATACTCTGAGCGTGATTCAAGACAATGAAGTGCCCAGCATCTTGTATTTGGGTACAGAAACGGGCTTGCAAGTCAGTACAGACTATGGCCGGAATTGGCAGTCCTGGAAAGGTCTTCCCACTATGCCGGTCCAAGATTTGGCCATTCAAGAGCGCGAGCAGGATTTGGTCTTGGGCACATTTGGCCGTTCCGCCTGGGTGCTGGACGATCTCCGCCCGCTACGCGCTATGGTAAAAGGGGCCGCTCAGGGCCGAACCCTCACCGCCTTTGACGCGCCTTTGGCGATTCACGCCGAAACACGGGTTTCTGACGGCATCCGCTTCCAAGGTTGGGCCGACTTCAAAGGGGAAAACCGCGG
>DFSS01000044.1:4171-9118 GCA_002381225.1 Flavobacteriales bacterium UBA3431
CCCCTGGTTATCGACCTCTACAATGCGCAAGGCGAAGTCATCCGCCACATCGAGCGCAAGCTCGACAAAGACGAGCGCAAAGGTCTCTACCGCTTCACCTGGGACCTCGCTGAAAAAGGCAGTCAACGTCCCCGTTGGGGCAAGCGCAACGAGGAGCGTGAGAAATCTGATCCCCGCGGCGCCACGGTGGCTCCCGGTTCCTACAGCGCCGTCTTCACTTTGAACGGGGTGAGCGACACGGCACGCGTAGAGGTTGTCGACGATCCCCGCATCAACATGGGCGATGCCGAATGGGCTGCACAAATTGACTTCCAGCGCAGTCTCTACCCCATCAACCAAGAAATGTCAGACCTTGTGTCCAACCTCTATGAGGCCAATGAAAGTTTGGGGGCTTTGGAGCGCATGTTAAAGAGCCGAAAAGACAGCGACAGCGCAGCCGTACAGCCGCTGCTTGACGAAATTAAAGGGCTTAAAAAAGCCATGGAGGATCACCGCCTTCGCCTCTTTGGCAAGGAGGATGTCAAAGGCTACTACGAGCAGCCCGAAACATGGGCCTCCGTCAATGGCCAATTTGGCGGCTACCTCTGGAGCCTTCGCGGTAAACCGAGCGCCAATCTCCTCAACATGCACGCCACTTGGGAAAAGCGTACCCGAGAGGAAATGGCCTTGCTGCAGGACTTCCTAGACACGGACTACCGAGAGTTCAGCTCGCGCATAGCGGCCACGCCCTTGCCCCTACTTCCCAGCTGGAATCCCTGATGCCGCTAAAAAACCTTGGGGCAAAATTCCAACCCCAACTCCCCGACCCATTGCCTCCCATTCGGCGGTTTCGTGCCCACGAGATTGCCGAATGGGCGGGCGATGCCCGGCACATTGTTTTGGACTTTGGCAAAGTGCTCATCGACATCGAGCCCCGCCTCAGCGCTGAAGCCTTCACCTCACTCGGCGCACGCCCCAGCTTTACTGTGGGGGAACTCGGCTACCAAAAGCACAATGCCTACCAGGCCATTGAAACGGGTGCCATCACTTCCTCGGAGTTTAGAAATGCCTTCAGACAGCACCTCCGCTACGCGGCTGCGGACTCCAGCATTGACGGGGCCTGGAATGCCCTGCTCATGGACCTGCAGCCCTGGTTGATCGGGCAGCTTCACACCCTTGGCCAGCAGTACGAACTTCACGTTCTCAGCAACACCAACCGAATTCATATCGACGAAGTCAAACGCCGCATGGGCATTCGGGGCTATGCTGAATTCACCCGCTGCTTCAAAAACGTCTTCTATTCGTACGACCTCGGCCTCCGAAAGCCTGACCCAAGCATCTACCAAACCGTCGACCGCCTCATAGGCGTCGAGGACCCCGCGCAGGTTTTCTTCCTCGACGACAATGCCGCCAACGTCGAAGCCGCCCTCCAACATGGTTGGAAGGCTCAGCAGTTTATCTAGAATCGATTAGGATTTGGGCTGGCACAGCTCCACGAGCACGCCTCCCGCCGTCTTGGGGTGCACAAACGCCACCAACATGCCGTCTGCACCTGGCTTGGGCTCCTCGCTTAGCAACTGAAAGCCTTCTTCGCGAAGTCGGGCCATCTCAGCCCGAATGTCTTTCACCAAATACGCCACATGATGCAAGCCCTCACCGCGTTTCTCGATGTGTTTTGCGATGGCACTGTCAGGACGCGTAGCCTCCAAAAGCTCAATCTTATTGGGGCCCACCTGGAAAAAACTCGTCACCACCCCTTCCCGCTCCACTTCTTCCCGTTTGTAGGGTTCCACGCCAAACATGGCCGTATAGCGGGCTTCCGCCTCCGCCAAATTGGCGACGGCTATTCCGAGGTGGTCGATGTGTTCGAAGAATGGAGAAGTCAAACGGGCAAAAGGGTTTAAGGAGATTGGGCTTGAGTTTGGCTAAAGTAGGCGCGCGCAGGGAAGTTCTCAAATTTTCTTAGGGCAGAAAAGAGATTAAACGTTTAAAGCCCAACCCCACCACAGCACCAAACAGCGCTGCCATCCAACACCCTTCTTCCTTTTATCCCTTCACCTCCTGCGTCCTCACCAAACTCGCATAGAGCCCGCCCTTTGCGAGCAATTGTTGGTGATTCCCGTCCTCGACAATATGGCCCCGATCGAGCACGAGAATGCGATCCGCTTTCTGGACCGTGGCCAGACGGTGCGCTACGACGAGGGTCGTTCGGCCCGAACTTGCCGCATCCAGCGCCTCCTGCACGAGACGTTCATTTTCGGCATCCAAGGCGGACGTGGCTTCATCCAGGAGCAGAATGGGCGCATTTCGGTAAAGTGCACGCGCCAAAGCCATGCGCTGACGCTGGCCGCCCGACAGGGACTGCCCCCCTTCCGCCAGAATATGCTTCCAACCCCCCGGCAAGTCCTCAATAAAGGCCAGGGCCTGGGCATCTTTCGCGGCCTTCTTAGCACGATCCAAATCAGGAGATGCATCCCCCAAGGCGATATTTTCTAAAGCCGTGCCCTGGAAGAGAATGGGGTCTTGGGTCACTAATCCCATAGCGGCCCGCAGGTCCTTCAAGGGCATGGGCGGGCGTTGCATTTCATGGGCGGCATACGCATCGCCCCGATAGGGAGCAATGGGATGGCCCTCTAAGAAGATACCCCCTTGGTCGGGGTCCATGGCCCGCATGGCGAGGTGAATGAGGGTGGACTTGCCCCCTCCGGAGGGGCCAACAAGGGCGACCGTTTGGCCGCGTTGGATGGTCAGGTTGAAGTTTTCGAGCGCGGGGCGGGAGGCGCCGGGATAGGTGAAGTGGATGTTTCGGAATTCGATCGTCTCTGGACCGTTCGCGGGGCAGGTCCAAGCTTCCGTGACATCCGGGTCGCGCAGGGTTTCGGGAAGGTCCAATACTTCAAAGAGTCTATCCGCCGCGGCATTGCCTTTTTGCAGATTGTAGAGGGCCATGGAAACAGACTTAAAGGCGGGGATCAATTGGTAAAAAAACAAGAGGTAGGCCACCAGTGTCGCGCCCGTCAGACCATGCCCGAGAAGGACTTCACGCCCTCCAAAAAATAGGATGAGCAACAAGGCAAATACCCCGATCAATTCGGACAGTGGGCTGGCCAGATCTCTTCGGCGGTGCACTTCGCGGGTCGCCGAAAAGGCGCCCTGGTTGACCTGTTCGAAACGTTTTTGCTGGTATTCTTCGGCCTGAAATGCTTGGAGAATACGCAAGCCGCTAATGCTTTCTTCTAGGGCCGAAATGACCTGACCCAAGCGGTCTTGGGCGGTGGCGGATTTCCGTTTTAAATGCTTACTTACCCGATTGAGGAGCCACGCTGCCAAGGGGCCAACCACTAAAAGCAAAAGGGTCAATTTGGCGCTCATCACCACCAAGACAATCAGCGAGCCAAGGATGACGAGTGGTTCGCGCACCAACAGCTCCAACCCGGTTAAAATGGCCCATTCAATTTCTGTAACATCTGTGGAGGCCCGGGCCAAAACATCTCCCTTTCGGCTTTCTTGCATCGTGGCGGGGGTCAAGCGCATCACTTTCTGATGGAGCGCCTGGCGAAGGGCTGCAGTAATACCCGTCCGAAGTGTGGCCATATGCCACAAAGCGATATAACGGAAGGCATTCTTTAGGATAAACAGTCCAAAAGCGGCCAAGGATACGCGCCATAGGGTTCCCAAGGAACCATAGCGAGCCACGGCCTGAGCTACATAATGGGCCACCCAGTCTTGGGCGTTCATGCCTCCCCACCCCGCGGGAAAATGCTTGACTTCCTGCGCCCCTTCCGGCACGAGAATGACATCCAATACGGGGATAATCATCCCGAGCGATACGAGAGACACCAGGGTATACAGCACATAAAATAGCGCTGCCCCAGAAAAAGCACCCCGAAAGGCACCCGCCATCCCTAAAATCCGTCTCAATGGGGTCATCCCCACGAAAGTACTGCCTTATCCCGAGTACCCGGCGTACTTTTGTCCCATGGAAAGCACGCGTCAAAAGAAAATTGCTAGTTTACTTCAGCGAGATCTCGCCGAAATTTTTCGTGGTACCGCGGCGAGTGATTTTCCCGGCACCCTCATCACTGTGAGTAAGGTGCGCGTATCCCCTGACTTGGGTTTGTGCCGTGTCTACCTCTCGGTATTTCCGACAGATCGTTCGGAATTGGTCATGGCTTTTTGCGAAGAACATGCGCCAAAACTCCGGGCCGCCTTGGCCCAAAAAGTACGGAATCAGTTACGCATCATTCCTGCCTTGCACTACCACCTTGATGACTCCATGGAGTACGAAGCAAACATCGACCGTTTGCTCCGCGAAGGAGGTGAAAATCCCTTTAAATAATCGCTTTTGAATCCGTCCCACCCAGCTAAACTTGGGGGACGCTTCGTGCGGGGACGCACGCTTTCTACCTATGTGACCTGGGCAGCGGCTGCAGGCGTGGCGGTCGGGACGGCAGCGATGATTTTGGTGCTGTCCGCGTTCAATGGACTGGAAGAGTTGGTTCTTCAAACCTACCAAAATGTGCACCCCGAAGTCACTTTGGTCCACCGCGAGGGATCTCGGTTTGACCTAACACCCGAGCACATCGCCGCCTTGGAGTCCGATTCCGGGCTCACATGGATTCCCGTTCAAACTCAAAAAGCCCTCCTTCGGTCCGCTCAACGCGAGATTCTTGTCACGGTCCATGGCATGCCCAAGCCCCTCTGGAGCCAGCATCCATGGTTCGACTCGCTCACTTCCTCGATTCCGCCACAAGGCTATCCGGGAGATGCGTATGTAGGATATGGGGTGGCCGCCCAACTTGGGTACCTCACTTTGAGCGGGAGAGAGAGCTTAGAACTCCTTTGGCCCCGGGCTGACATGGGCGCTAGCTTTGATCTTGCCTCTGCATTTCAACGACAGATCCTTTCACCAGAAGCCATTTTTTATGTGCATCCTCAGATTGACCAGCAAAACGTCGTACTGGATTT
>DFSS01000044.1:9434-11857 GCA_002381225.1 Flavobacteriales bacterium UBA3431
ACGAAGGAGGAAGTGCTGGCTCTAGTCGGTTCGCAAGGGTCCCTTTTGGGCCAAACGCCAGAAGATCGCGAGGCCGCATTGTTCCGGGTGATGCGCAGTGAAGGCATGATTACCACCGCTATTCTCGCATTTATCGTCCTATTAGCCTCCCTGGGCCTCTACAGCGCTACAGTCTTGCTTGGCATGGAGAAAGTCCAGCAGCGCGCAATTCTGCGCGCCATGGGCATGTCTGAAGCACAGGTCCGCCGCAGCTTCTGGTGGAGTGCGATGTGGGTCAGTGCCATTGGTGGCCTCGTCGGGTGGGGTCTGGGCGGGCTCCTCGTTTGGGGTCAATCCACCTTCGGATGGGTCAAATTGGGGACAGGCTATGTCGTGGAATCATACCCTATGGCATTCCATGCCGGGCAATCCTTGGTCGTATTCGCGTTCGTTTTGTTTGTCGGCGCACTCCTCGGCTGGGGAGCCACCGCACGCTTGCAAAGTCCTTTGAGCGGACTTCGTGGCCAGGCCTAATCGCCTTTAAACCAGGGCCAAACTCGGGCCGTATTCTTCGATAATCGCATCAAAGGTGGCCATGAGCTCATCAACCTCGTTGGAGGTCACCAGCGTCATGCGGTAATCTTTGAAGTTGGGGAAGTCGCGGAAGTAGTTGCCGTAGTGCCGGCGCGTCTCGGTGATGGCGAGTCCTTCCCCCTTCCATTGAATGGCCAGCTCCAAATGGCGGCGCGCCGCTTGAACCCGGTCTTCCAGCGATGGGGCAGCAAGGTGCTGACCGGTCGCCATGAAGTGCTTGATTTCATTGAAAATCCACGGATACCCGATGGAAGCACGGCCAATCATGACGCCGTCGACCCCGTATTTGTCCCGCATTTCGATGGCCTTCTCGGGACTGTCAATGTCGCCATTGCCGAAAACCGGAATGGTCATGCGTGAGTTATTCTTGACTTCGCCAATAAGAGTCCAGTCGGCATCGCCTTTGTACATCTGTTTGCGGGTTCGACCGTGGATGCTGATCGCCTGGATCCCCACGTCTTGCAGGCGTTCGGCCACTTCAACGATGTGCTTGCTATCATCGTCCCAGCCCAAACGTGTTTTCACCGTGACCGGTTTGTTGACGGCTTTGACAATTTCCGCGGTCATGCTGACCATCTTGGGAATATTCTGGAGGATGCCCGCTCCGGCACCCTTGCAGGCCACCTTTTTGACAGGGCAGCCATAGTTGATGTCGATGATGTCGGGATTAGCCTCCTCGCAGATCGCAGCGGCTTCGCGCATGGAATCGATTTCGGCCCCAAATATTTGGATGCCTATAGGACGCTCGTACTCGAAAATGTCCAATTTGGCCACCGATTTTGCGGCATCCCGAATTAACCCTTCCGAGGATATAAATTCCGTGTACATCAAATCGGCCCCGTGCTGCTTGCACAGCGCACGGAAAGGCGGATCGCTCACATCCTCCATCGGAGCGAGCAATAATGGGAAATCCCCTAATTCGATATCCGCAATCCGCGCCATTTATACGATTTTTAGTCCCGCAAAATTACGGCATACCTATCTTCCCCATTCCATGAAGCAACGCGAAGTCCTCACCCTCCTTTTAGCCATCTTGGCAGGCACCCTGTTGGCCGGTCTTTTCGCGCCAAAAGCCCTCCAATTTTTCGGCTACAATGGGATGACCATAGAGGATATTGTCGCACGACCCGAAGCCAGCGCCGGCCGCGCCCTCCTCTTGGGCCAAGCCCTCTATACGCTCCTCATGTTTGCCCTACCTGGGCTCTACCTCATGCAACGATGGCGCGAAAAACCCCTCGTTCCCGCCTTGCCAAAAGGTTCCTGGTCCTGGATCGACAGCCTTTTGGCGTGGGCCATCCTCCCCATGAGCCTCCCCTTTCTCTCCTATTGCACCGACCTCTGGTCCACCATCGCTGCCGATTGGGCCTTCATGGCACCCCACTTCGAATCAGCCCAAGCCTCCGACCGCGCCGTCGAAAAAATGCTCTTCTTCCCTACCCTGGGTGACCAACTCTTTAGCATGGCCACCTTTGTCTTAGTGGCCGCACTTTCCGAAGAAATCCTCTTCCGCGGTGCCGTTCAACGGCTCTTGCACGACCGAACCAGCCCCCTTCCTGCCATCTTCGGCGCTTCCCTCGCCTTTGCGCTGGGGCACATGAACTTTGTTCAGTGGCCCTTTTTACTGGGCGCAGGGCTCATCTTAGGGGGCTTATATTGGATTTCAGGGCGTCTTTGGGTCACCATGGGCGCTCATGTCCTCCACAACGGGCTCACGTACTATTGGACCCTCCAAGCTGGACCCAATCAGTACGGAAACTTGGAGGTGGATTTGCCTGGTTGGGGGATTTTGGTTTCCACGGGAATTGCCGTCGGGGTGGGGGTTCTCTTGTTCCGAAGAAGCCTGGAGAGCT
>DFSS01000044.1:12153-18238 GCA_002381225.1 Flavobacteriales bacterium UBA3431
CTCCATCCAAAAGAAATGCCCGACACTTTCGCGCCGGGCATATCACGTATAAACGTTTAAAACGCTTAGTAGGTCTTGTACAACTCCTCAGGAGAACCTGCAGGGTTGGTTGAATAGCTAATCTTCAAGGCCTGCGCCTTGCGGAGCTCTTGCTTCAAGTCAGAGATCAAGCCCATCTTCACATCAATGTCTGCCTTAATGGAGACGGTGAACTTAGGACGCTCAGCCTCGTTGATTTCCTCACGCTTAAGGATTACAAAGGACTGTACATCGCCCACGCTGCCCAACTGGTCGTCCAACTGGATGCGGGGTTCTGAACCGTAGAGTTCGGTATTGCGGGGAGCTCCCATGTAGATGTACGTCGTCAAATCCTTGCGGTCCAACTTCTGAATCTCTGTGGCTTTGGGCTTCTTCACGCGGACCAACAACGTCACCTCGCGCATGGTTGTCGTGACCATGAAGAAGAAAAGCAGCATGAACACGATATCCGGCAATGAAGCCGTGGATACCGGGGGAGTTTCTTTGGATTTTTTCTTGCGAATCTGTGCCATTATCCTCCTACACTTACAGGTTCAGCTTCAGAAATGAATTGGGGATAGACTTCCGAAATGGCCGTCTGCGCCTCTTCATTCAACAAATCGTATGAGCGTCCGTACTTGCGTTCAGCCAACTCATTGCGCAGTTCAGAATAGGCACCCAACAACTCGTTGCGAACTTTGACAAACATGTCATAGTTCGTGCCCCGGTCGTTTTGTAGCGAAATAATCGCCTTGGTGGGGTTTTCTGAACTCTTTGGGTCGCGTGCCCCACGGCAATCCTCGCATGAACCATCTCCATTGTTATCAATGAATAGTTTGGCTGCAGCGCGTAGATTCGGGAGCTCCATATATTCCTCCTCGACCAGCAATTGGTTGTTGGAGTTTACGAGTACCACAAAAATGTTCTTTTCACGGATTTCGTTGTTATCGGGCGGTGGCTCTTCGGACCACGGTGGAAGCTTCACCATCAAGCCCTTGTCCACGTCCATGGTCGTTGTAACCAGGAAGAAGATCAAGAGCAGGAAGGCGATGTCAGCCATCGACCCTGCATTGATTTCCGGAATGGATCGTTTATTTCTAGCCATGAGGCCAAAAGCTTATTTACGAATACGAGACAAAGAAGAATACAACACAGCTCCCACTGCCAGGATGAAGCAGATGTAGAAAGCATTTAAGCCCGTAGACACCCATTTGGTGGTCGACTCATCTACATTTTCATACATGGCGAAATCGGAACCGTCAGCTAGCACATAGCTCAGGACAAAAATGCCGAGGAGTGAGCCCACACCAATCGCCGCACTGCGGAGACCTGTGGGATTAATCAGCATTCCATTCACAGAACTAGCTACGGCTAGAAGGGCTGCGACAACCACGAGCACCACCGTCAAAACAACGGCTGATGTCACCATGCTATCGGACCCTGAGAACCAGATTCCCAAAGTGGGAATCGCGCCTGCCAAACCTGCCAGCACGGCGGCTCCCATGGAAATTACCCGCACGTTTTTCATATCTGGCTAGTTTTTACTTGTTCTTTTCTTGATACGCAGCAACTATGTCCAAGAAGGAGATAGAGGCGTCTTCCATTTTGTTGACGATGTTGTCAATCATTGCAATGATCAAGTTGTAGAAAACTTGGAGAATCATCGCGGTGATCAAACCGAATACCGTGGTCAAAAGAGCCACCTTGATACCACCGGCAACCAGTGAAGGAGAGATGTCGCCCGCCGCTTCAATCGCGTCAAAGGCGTCAATCATACCGATAACCGTACCCATGAAGCCCAACATAGGAGCCAAGGCGATGAACAAAGAGATCCAAGAAACGCCACGCTCAAGTTTGCCGTTCTCAACAGAGCCCACAGAGACGATGGCTTTGTCCACCATCTCAATGCCTTCGTTCATTTTATCCAAGCCGTTGTAGAAGATCGATGCTACAGGACCGCGGGTGTTGCGGCAAACCTCTTTCGCTGCTTCGACGCCGCCGTTGTTCAAGGCTGCTTCAACCTCTTCCAACAACTTGTCGTTGTTGCTCGTGGACATAGCCAAGTAAATGATACGCTCGATGACCAAGGCAAGACCCAAGACGAGGGCCAACAATACGAAGGACATAAAGAATGGTCCACCATCGATGAACTGCTTCTTCAACACTTGGGTGAAGCTAGCTTCTTCTTCAACAGCAGTTTCTTCCGTCACAGCTTGGTCAGCCGCAGCAGTAGAATCGGTAGCAGCCGTGGCGTTGGAGTCTGCAGCAACTGTTTCGTCTGCAGCAACCGTTTCAGTGGTGGCCGCTTCCGTCGCTTCTTGAGCGAACACATTTGAGCTAAACAATACGCCTGCTACGAGCAACAGGGTGAAAACCTTTTTCATGGGTTTTTGGGCGAGGTTAGATTAAACAGATTAAATCAAGAGAGGCAAAAGTAGGGGAATTGGACCCACCTCCCAAAGGGGGAATAAAAAGAAATGGTTAAGTCTATTTGTTGACAGCCATTTGAAGGGCATTTGCATCCCAATCTGGGGTGGCATGAATCGCGTCCAAAGCCTCGGAAGGATCCCCGACTACGGTCCACAAGTTCCGATGCTCCGGCCGCATGAAGTCTTCCTCAATCATTTTTTCCAGCATCTCCAGCTGAGGGGTGTAAAAACCTTCTTGGTTGACAATAACAATAGGCTTCAGGTATTGACCCAAACGCTTCAAGGTGATGGCTTCCAAAAGCTCTTCCAAGGTGCCGCATCCACCGGGCAATGCGATGAGGCCTTCTGTATTGGCCAAAAGCAATTGCTTGCGTTCGGACATCGTATCGACAAAAATGAAGTCCGAAACCAGCGGGTGATTCATTTCAATGTCTTTAAGAAAGTGCGGCATGACCCCATGGGCTGTCCCGCCTCCCTGAATGATGGAGGTAGCCAAATGCCCCATCAGGCCTGTTTTACCTCCCCCGAAGACCAGCTCAGCCCCTTCGTTCAAAAAAGCGTGGGCCAATCTTTCAGCCCCCTGAAGGTAAACCGGGTTGGTTTTGGCGGATCCAGCGCAATAAACTGTGACCCGTGCGCCGCGAAGATTTCTCATTTGGATGGATTTTGGGCCTGCTTGCGCAAGGCGTCTAGCTCCTGAGCAACCGCTTCCGCCTCCGCTGTTTTAAGATCGGCCGCCGCACGATTGACTTTAGAAAGATCAAAAGCCTCTTTCAACTTTTGCTTGTAGAGCGCCTCCAGTTTTTCCTCTGGGCTCTTTGATTTTAACCATCCGAACATGCGGCAAAGTTAGGCGATTGGCTTTCGGTAGAGGAATCCCACCAGTGCATTCGTCACCACCCCGGCGACCAAGGGGAAAAAGGCGGATTGCATCGCATAGCTGCGAAAATTAAAATAGTCCGTTGCTTCTTCCAGGGTCGCTTGCCCAGCCCCGACTGAAAACGCAATGAAATCCTCAAAAAAACTAGGATTCACATAGGTGAAGAAGAGGTATAAGCTTGGAATACTCAAAATGCCAATCATGGCGCCCATGATGGCGCCCAATTTAATTCCTTCCCAATACGTCCACGCTTCGCGCATTTCGGCCCGACGGTACCTTAAGGCCCAGACCATCATCGCTACGGCCGGAATAAAAAATAAGGAATCGAACCAAAGAAATTGATCTATGTGTTCTCCGTGCAGACCGAGTAGAAACTCGATCAGCAACCAGGCAAAGCTGACTAAGGAGAACATGATGGAAAATCGAATGGTTGTAAGCATTGCAAGGGCAGGTTAAACTGCGTCAAAAATACCGCGAAATGGCACCCATCAAATAGGGTCATCCCCCTTCCCAGCACTTTGGCTGGAGGGTCGATGTAGTCGGTGCGTTCCCGATGTACTTTTGCCCTATGAAACGCATTCTACTTTGGATTGTTATCCTTTTGAGCACAGGCACTTCAGGCCTCATGTATTATGTGGGCTTCTTTAACTCTCTTGAGGTAAGACAGGGCCTGGAAGGAGACTACCTTTTGGGGGGGTATGCGCACACGGGGGCCTACGAAGACATTGGCCCCACGTTCAACCGCGTGAAAGCCACGGCCGATTCTATGGGATTCCCCACGGATACATTAATTGGCTGCTATTTTGACGATCCCAATGCTGTTGAAAAAGATAGTTTGCACAGTTTTGTCGGGGTCTTAATTGCCTCGGGGGATTGGTCCTACATGGGGAATATTGACCCGGGTTCTTTGGAATTGTTTCCCATCTATGGCGGAGATGCCTTGTACGTGGACTTCCCTTACAAGAATGATCTGTCCATCATTGCCGGAGCGATTCGTGTCTACCCTTTCCTCACGGAGGAAGCTGAAAAAAGGGGATTTGAAGTAGGCCAAGTGTATGAGATTTACACGGAGCACACCATTCGCTATGTTTTTCAATCCTATCCAAAAGCCATTGAAAACTGGGAAGACGAGACCCTGTTCAATGAATAATTTATAGGTCCGGAATATTCGGTCGTACCTTTGTTCCCTTGAAAGCATTCTTAGACCTTGGCCTCGCCGCCCCACTGGTGGACGCGTTGGCCCGCGAGGGGTACGAAACCCCCACCCCCATCCAAGCACAAGCCATTCCTTCTGCCCTCCAGGGTCGTGACCTATTGGGCACGGCACAAACGGGCACTGGAAAGACGGCTGCCTTTACGTTGCCCATCCTTCAACACTTGATGCCCATTGCGGATCATCCGGGGAAAAGACCCATTCGGGTATTGATCCTCACCCCGACCCGTGAACTCGCGCTTCAAATAGACGAGAGCATCGGAACCTATGGCGCCAATGTCGCGTTGCGCCACACCGTTATTTTTGGCGGAGTGGGCCAGAAGCCCCAAACAGATACTCTTCGACGGGGTGTCGATTTGCTCACAGCTACACCCGGTCGACTCCTCGACTTGATGAATCAGGGCTTTGTCGATCTTCGACACCTGACCCACTTTGTTTTGGATGAGGCCGATCGCATGTTGGACATGGGCTTCATTCACGATGTGAAAAAAGTTATTGCCAAACTCCCAGCAAAGCGCCAAACACTCTTCTTTTCGGCTACCATGCCCAAAGAAGTTGTCACGTTGAGCGATCAACTCCTGAACAATCCCGTTCGCGTTGCCGTCGCTCCCGTCTCCACGACGGCTGAAACGGTTCAGCAAAAAGTGTTTTTCGTTGATCAGAAGACCAAACGCCATCTCCTCAAAGATTTATTGGAGCATAGTGCCGCCGAAATTCCCTCCGTCTTGGTGTTTACCCGCACCAAACACGGCGCGGACCGCGTGGTAAAAGACCTCGTTCGGGCAGGAATTACCGCGCAAGCGATTCATGGTAATAAGAGCCAAAATGCCCGGCAAAATGCCTTGAATAATTTCAAATCGCGCGAGACACGTGTACTCGTTGCCACCGACATTGCCGCCCGCGGAATTGACATTGATGAGTTAACCCACGTAATCAATTACGAAATCCCGAATATCCCGGAAACGTATGTACACCGCATTGGCCGTACAGGAAGAGCCGGGCATAGCGGCGTCGCTTGGAGCTTTGTCGATGCGGAAGAGCGTGCTTACCTGAAGGATATCCAGCGTTTGATAAAAATGGATATCCCCGTTGAAAAAGAACACGCCTTTCTTCCAGGAACGAAAATCGAAGGAGCCTCGGATCCCGAGCCGGAACGCGAACGCCCTGCGCCCCGCACAGGTTCGCCACGTCGCAAATCGCCCGCTGGACCGCGCACCAATTCGGGCCGTCCTTCCGGAGATAGAAACCGTGGAGCGAAATCTCCCCGGAGCGCAGACGGAGAGCGGGCACCGCAAGGAGAAGGTCGTGCGCCACGTACACCAGATGGCCAACGTTCCCGCCCGAGCGGCCAGCCAGGGTCTGGACGCCGTCGTGGTTCCGGAGGCGCGAGTGCCACTGGAAATTCCGGACGGAGAGCCAAGAACCCCAATCGACCTTCCTTGGGAGATCGAAGTGGCGGAAATAGCACGAAGGGAAATACCGAAAAGGAAAACCCGAAAGGCTGGCTAGGTCGTCTTTTTGGCGGCTAGGAGGCTAGAGAGCACG
>DFSS01000057.1:0-876 GCA_002381225.1 Flavobacteriales bacterium UBA3431
GAAGAAGAGCACTGAGGGAGTGTCCACCTTGCGCAATACACCGAGCACCCCCATGTTGCGGCGGATTTCAGCGGGTTTGTGCCGGTGCATGACATCCGTCAAAATCCACAAAACGCCGAGACTCAACATCATGCCCATAAAAGGAGGGAGGTGGGTGACAGTTTTGAATACGGGAACAAAGAGCAATCCAGCTACCCCGGCAATGAGCACGGTGACTTGTTCGCGTCGGCTAACGGCATGTTCGCCGCGGTGGGATGCCTCTTCCTCAGGGCGTTCAACGGTACCTCTTAGCGTGAAAGTGAGGTAGGTGAGAGGGACGACCATACAGACCACCGAAGGCAAAAAGATGAAGGCAATGATGTTCTCAGCAGAAACTTGCCCCCCAATCCAAAGCATGGTGGTCGTGACATCCCCAATGGGGGAAAAGGCCCCGCCAGAATTGGCGGCAATGACCACCACCCCGGCAAAGAGCCAGCGTGTTTCCCGGTCTTTGATCAGTTTGCGAAGCAGGGAAATCATCACAATCGATGTGGTCAGATTGTCTAGAATGGCCGAGAAGAAAAAGGTCAAAATGGCGACAATCCAAAGCAAGTTTCGTATGCTTTGGGTGGAAATTCGGTCCGTGATGACCGCAAAACCTTCGTGGGAATCCACCACTTCCACAATGGTCATCGCTCCGAGTAGGAAAAAGAGGATGCCGGATATTTCCGCTAAGTGCTCCAGAAGATGGTGTTCCGCGTTATGGAGATCTGGACCGCCGATGACGTAAATCGTCCAACAAATGACCCCTGTCACGAGCGCCGCCGCCGCTTTATCGATTTTGAGACTATGTTCGAAGGCGATAGCCGCATAGCCCAAAACGAAGACGGCGATCAT
>DFSS01000057.1:1195-19914 GCA_002381225.1 Flavobacteriales bacterium UBA3431
GTGCCATCGCATCCGTCCAGAGCGGCCCCGGTGACGCTGCCCCAGACGTTGATTTCGCCGCGGAGTTTCCGAAGTCCCAAAAAAGCAAAGCATACCGCCTCTTTGAAGTCGCACTCCGCGGCCGATGGTACCTGCCATGTTCGGTGTGTATCCGCCTCGAGGAGGGCGCGAAGGAAGGCGTTTTTTGCCCCGCCTCCGGTCACAAGGACCTCCCCGTCCGGAGCGTGCTGTAATCCATGATGAATGGCCCACGCAGCATGGTGGGTGGCCGTGGAAAGGGCGATTTTCGGCGAGAGTCCTTCAAAAAGAGGAAGCACCGTGGCTTCTACCCATTCTCGTCCAAGACTTTTGGGAAAAGCTTGGTGGTAAAAGGCGACGTCTTGGAGCGCCGCCAAAACGCCCTCATCGGGTGGGTGGCTCCGGGCGATGGCGCCGTCCTGGTCGTAGGCATGGCCACATCGTTGGGCAAAGTGATTCATGAGGAGATTGACGGGCCCTAAGTCTCCGGCGCGGCGCAGGCCTTGGGCTGTCCAACTCGCATTGGAGAACCCGCCTAAATTCAAGCAGACGGCATATTCAGAATACAAAAAGGCATCGGCCAAGGGTACTAAGGGGGCACCTTGACCTCCACGGTCTACATCCGCGACGCGAAAATCACAGACCACAGGGAGGCCGCCAAAACCCTGAGCCAGTTCAGGATCTTGGCCAATTTGACGGGTAAGGCCTTCCGACGGGCGATGGTGGACCGTGTGGCCGTGGCTGGCGATGGCTTGGACCGGCGTTCCATCAAAGAATTCATGGAAGGCGGCGTTCAGCCACTGGCTGTATTCTCGGGACACCTCGTCCAATGCCGCCCCACGTAATGAATAGCTTGCCGGCAGGCGGTGGGCCCATGGGCTTTGATCGTACGGCAGGCAGGTGCTTTGAACCAGTTCATGCCGCCAGCGGCCATCTTGGTGCCAAAATTTCACCAAGGCCAAATCGAGCCCATCGAGCGAGGTTCCCGACATGGCGCCTCCCACATAGAAGGGGCCTGGGCCTTGAAAGGTGGGCCAAGCGGCCAAGGAGGATTCCACGTGCATGACCTCGCAAAGATGAGGTAGTTGTGCCAACCGACGAGAGGCCATGCGGCCGTAAATTTGCGGCAGACTCAGAAATCAAATCTTGCTATGCATTTTCAACTTTCCGAAGAGCACCTCATGATCCGCGATGCGGCGCGTGATTTTGCTCACGCCGAATTGCTTCCCGGTGTCATTGAGCGCGACAATGCCCAATCCTTTCCTGCTGATGCGGTGAAGAAAATGGGAGAGTTGGGCTTTATGGGCATGATGACTTCACCCGATTACCAAGGCGGAGGGATGGATACGATTTCGTACGCGTTGGCCATGGAAGAAATTTCCAAAATCGATGCCTCGGCGTCGGTCGTTATGAGTGTCAACAATTCATTGGTCTGCTGGGGCCTAGAGAAATTTGGATCAGAAGCCCAAAAGCAGAAATACCTCACTCGCCTGGCTAGCGGCGAAATCATTGGGGCATTTTGTTTGAGTGAGCCGGAGGCCGGGTCAGATGCAACCAGCCAGCGCACCACGGCCATCGATTGCGGAGACCACTACCTCCTGAACGGGACGAAAAATTGGATCACGAATGGGAATTCGGCCTCCGTCTATTTGGTCATGGCGCAAACGGATGTCGCCAAGGGCCACCGCGGTATCAATTGCCTTATTGTCGAAAAGGGCATGGAAGGATTTATCGTTGGTAAGAAAGAAGATAAGTTGGGCATCCGCGGGAGCGATACGCACTCTCTGATGTTCACGGATGTCAAGGTCCCGAAGGAAAACCGCGTTGGCGAAGATGGATTTGGATTCAAATTCGCGATGAAAACGCTTTCCGGGGGACGCATAGGCATTGCGGCACAGGCGCTGGGCATTGCTTCTGGGGCCCTGGAATTCGCGGCAAAATATGCGACGGAGCGCAAAGCTTTTGGCAAAGCCATCTCTGAGCACCAAGCCATTGCCTTTAAGTTGGCAGACATGGCAACCAAGGTCGAAGCGGCCCGCTTGCTCGTGTTGAAGGCGGCCTGGTTGAAAGACCAAGGCCTGAACTATGACAAAGAGTCCGCGATGGCGAAATTGTACGCCAGCGAAGTGGCCATGGAAGCGACCGTCGAGGCGGTGCAAATCCACGGAGGCTATGGATTCGTGAAAGAATACCACGTAGAGCGCTTGATGCGTGACGCGAAGATTACCCAGATTTACGAGGGCACGAGCGAGATTCAGCGCATCGTGATTTCTCGCGCGATCCTGGACGAGATGGCTGCGATGTAAGCGTTGCCACGGATCGGGTAGAACGAAAAAGCGCGGCCCTCGGGCCGCGCTTTGCGTTGGTTGCTCAAGCAACCCGTATTCGATCGATTCTTACTCCTCTTCGCTGGGGGGATCCATGCTGTTCAGCACCTCAGCGAGTTTTGCTGTGAGATCCAAGGCCTCAGAGCCGTAAAGCAAATTGGATTCATACACAAAGATCAAGTCCAAGCCCATGTCTTCTTGGAGCTGGGCAATGGCTTTGTCCACTTGGGTCTTGACCAAGGCGTTCATCTTGGCTTCTTCTTGGGCCAACTCCCCGCTGCGCTGCTGCTCCAGGGCCTGGTAGTTTTGGTTGACGCGTTGGAAGTCCAACTGAGCGCGCTCCAATTCAATTTTGGACAAATTGGGTGCCGCTTTCTGCAAGATTTCGTATTCAGCTTGCAGGTTTTGCTGGCTGCGAATGAGTTCGGCCTCCATTTTCTTGGCGGTCGCCTCAAACTGCCCAACCAATTCGGTGTGGTACGTGTACAACTGCGTTAAAGAATCGAGGCGGACGTAGCCCACCTTCATGCCGTCGCCGGAGGGAGCTGTGCCGCCACCCGTGGTGCACGATGCGGCCATCATGACAGCGGCACCGGCCAAAAGAAGTGTTTTCAAGGTTTTCATGCCGCCGAAAATAATCAAAAGACCCGGGCTATCGTCTCCTCCACGAGGGATTTCGATGCAATTTGTGCCACGGTGACCTTTAAGGCGGGCTGGCGGCGCATTTCACGGCCGATGGCAATTAGGGCTTCCGGGTTCCGGGCCCATGCTCGTCGGGCAATCCCATTGTTGACATCGTAAAACAACATGCTTTCTAATCGACGGTCTGCCTCAGGGCTCCCATCGAGCAGCATGCCAAAACCACCATTGATGACTTCTCCCCAGCCGACGCCCCCGCCGTTGTGCAGGCTCACCCACGTGGCACCTCGGAAGCTATCTCCAATGGCATTGTGCACGGCCATGTCCGCGGTAAAGCGCGAGCCGTCATAGATGTTGGAGGTTTCGCGGTAGGGAGAGTCGGTGCCGCTCACATCGTGGTGGTCACGCCCCAACACCACCGAACCTATTTCGCCACGGGCGATGGCCTCGTTGAAGGCCCGCGCAATTGCAATACGGCCGACGGAATCCGCGTAGAGGATGCGGGCTTGCGACCCCACTACGAGGCGGTTCTCCTCGGCTTGCTCAATCCATCGAAGGTTGTCCTCCATTTGGAGGCGGATGTCCTCGGGGGCTTGGGCCGCGAGTTCGCGAAGAACCCGAGCCGCGATGGCATCGGTGCGGCGCAAATCGTCGGGATTCCCCGAGGCGCAGACCCAACGAAATGGGCCAAATCCATAGTCAAAACACAAAGGACCCAAAATGTCTTGGACGTAGCTCGGGTAGGCGAAATCCAAGCCATTCTTGGCCATGACCTCGGCTCCAGCTCGGCTAGATTCGAGTAGGAAGGCATTGCCGTAATCAAAGAAATACATCCCTCGGGCGTGCAAGGTGTTGATGGCCTGCACATGGGCTCGCAGGGTCTCCTGTATAGCCTTCTTGAAGGATTCGGGATGGCTCACCATCAAGGCATTGGCTTCCTCATAGGTGTATCCTTGGGGGTAGTAGCCCCCCGCCCAGGGGTTGTGCAAGGAGGTCTGGTCACTGCCCAGATCGACCGAAATGTTGCGCTCAACGAGGCGCTCCCAGAGATCGACGGTATTTCCGACAAACGCGATGGACCGGTTGCCCCCGGTGGCTTGGCTCTCCAAGGCCGAATCTATCGCCGCATCCACGTCTTCAAAAATTGCATCCACCCACCCTTGGCTATGGCGCTTGTGGGCGGCAGTGGCATTGATTTCGGCGGTAATGCTGACCATTCCGGCGATGGAGGCCGCTTTGGGCTGGGCGCCGCTCATGCCACCAAGTCCAGCGGTCACGAAGAGTTTGCCTTCCAAGGGGCCGCGGGTGAATTTTCGGGCGGCATTCATGACCGTGATGGTCGTGCCATGGACGATGCCTTGTGGGCCGATGTACATGTAGGAGCCGGCCGTCATCTGACCGTACTGCGATACGCCCAGGGCGTTCATTCGCTCCCAATCGTCTGGTTTCGAGTAGTTGGGGATAACCATGCCGTTCGTCACGACGACGCGGGGCGCTTCTTTGGAAGAGGGGAATAGGCCTTGGGGGTGCCCGCTGTGCATGTGCAAGGTCTGCTCCTGCGTCATGGTGGCCAGGTACTGCATGGTGAGGCGGTACTGGGCCCAGTTTTGGAACACGGCGCCATTGCCCCCGTAGGTAATTAATTCATGGGGGTGTTGCGCGACGGCGGGATCCAAATTGTTTTGGATCATCAGCATGATAGCGGCCGCTTGCTCGCATTGCGCCGGGTAGTCGCCGATGGGCCGGGCATGCATCGCATAGGTAGGGCGGTATCGGTACATGTAGATGCGGCCGTAGTCCTTGAGTTCTTGGGCAAATTCGGGGGCGAGCTCGGCGTGCAGGGCCGGTGGGAAATACCGCAGAGCGTTCTCGAGTGCAAGCCCTTTCTCGGCCCGGGTCAAGATGTCTTTGCGAATCGGGGCGTGGGAAACGGTCGAGTCGAACCCTGGATGTTCGGGAAGAGAAGAAGGAATGCCTTCTAAAATGGCACGTTGAAATTCGGTCATGAGGTCGGTTTTTTGAATGCTCCCGTGCGCTTGTCAAAGCCATAAGGGCAGTGCTTGCAACCACTCTGACAGCAATGGCCCCTTTTTCGGTGATAGGCCTCCGTGAAGACGATGAATCCCTCGGGGCTGTAGTAAAAATCTTCCGGGTCTAAAGGTTTCATAGCAGGTTGAGTGCAGGGACAAAAGTCGGCCATAAAAGTCAAAAAGAAACGACCTTTATCCCATGAGAACATATGCCATCCTTCTAAGTTCGCTTCTGATTTTTGTTCCAAATTCGCTCGGCGCGCAAAATACATCTCCTGCCCAAGGGTCCGAATTGTCGCCTCGAAAGGTCTACATAGCGACCTATGAAAAAATGGCGAGAAAAGAAATGAAGCGCACGGGCGTGCCCGCTTCGATCACGCTGGCTCAAGGCATTTTGGAAAGTGGAAATGGGCAAAGTCGGCTCGCGACCGAAGGCAATAATCACTTCGGCATTAAATGCCACGAAGGATGGAAAGGCAAAACGATGTTCGTTGATGACGATAAGCCCGATGAGTGTTTCAGAGTATATCGAAACCCCAAACAGAGTTTTGTTGATCATTCGGAATTTTTACTGAGTCGTAGCCGATATGATGGGCTGTTCATTCTCGATCCTCGCGATTACCAAAGCTGGGCCAAGGGTTTGAAAGCAGCAGGCTACGCAACGAGCCCTACTTATGCGGAAAAGCTGATCAAAATCATCGAGGAAGAAGAGTTGTACCGTTTTGATCAGCAGGTGATAAAACCCGCAACCAAAGGCTTAAAGGCGCACTCCAGGTATAAAATGACTCCCAATGGGGCGGGCTATGTACTCCTGGAGGAAGGCGAAACCATTGAACAAGTGGCTTTTGACTTGAATTTGAAGCTGGATAAGATTTTGGATTTCAATGATGCTTCGTACGCTTGGATTCCCCGCCCTGGAGACAGAATCTACGTCACCCCCAAGAAGAAAAACTGGGACCGAAAACTCCGGGAAATCAGTACCTGCCGAATGGTGGCAGGCGAAAGTACGTGGGATGTGGCACAGCGCTATGGGATTCAGCTCGAAGCGTTGTATCGAATGAATGCTTGGCCGGTAGGCTATCAGCCCGGGGATGGCGAGCTGATTCGCCTGCAAGGCCCCATGTTGGGGTTGACAAAAAACCCTGCGGGCACGTTGTAATTAAGGAACTAACATACTGGCTGACCAGTATCCTTCCTCTCCTTGGGCTCGGTAGGTCAATCCTGCCCAGGGGGCTTGAGGATTGGGCTGTCGACTCACCCACCAGAGTTGCCCCTCACTAGGCTGACTGCGAAGATATCGGATGGCGGCCTGGTAGTGGGCCTCCTGTGCACTGTCTCGGACGTCCGGGATATAGGCCAAATAGCGGTTGGCGGCTAGGGTGTCCTCGCAGGTTAAAATGAATTCCCCCATCGTTTTTATATAGGGTAAGACCGCTAAGGGTTTTTTGAGCTTCAGATCATTCGGGGCAACAAAATCGTTGGATGGGACCCAATGGGGGATGCGCAAATTGGCCGTTTCCTGAAAACGCAGGGTGATGCGATGGAGTTGGTTTCGTCGTCCTTCCACCAAGCATTCACCTTGGGCTTGAATGGCAAAGGGATGTCCTCGGTAGCTCACCCGGCTGTCTAGGGCGGTCCATTGGGCCCACTGAAGACGTGGGGTGAGCCATCTCCATCCCGGAAAGGCCCTCGCTTCGACAGAGTCGGCAAAGCCCAGCAATTCAGATCTCAAACCTGCATCACTAATCGCTACTTTGGCCGTGCTGTCTGACGTATAGCGGGCAGTCCACCCCCGGCTCGCTGGATGGGCAAAGCGCCACGAACGCAAATCATCCGATGGGGCTTGTTTTCCCCCTGGAATGGCCATCCAGGCATTGGAGAGGGGATTTCGATCTTCTAAAGCCAGAGTGATGAGGTCGTAGGTAGCAAGTTGGTGGGCTAAGTCAGGATATCCTTGATAGGAACTCCCCCCGGATTGGGCGTCAATTTGCCGGATTGCTTCTTCGGCAAGAATGTCGGTGGTACTCAAAATGAGCCAATCGGTCGTTTCGGCCAAGGCCCATTTACCTTGTTCATCTCGCCATTCCCAAATCGTCCCGGAAGCATAATTGCGCCGAGTCGGGGATAAATGAGACAGCTTCGAGGGATGAAAGGAAGTGAATCCGCGTCGTACGGTAAAGGCCCAATGCAACCGGTCTGCTCCCACCGAGTGCAGACTCAACAGCCCTTCTCGATTCGCGTCCAAAGGGAGTTGCTTCATGAAAAATTCCAATTTATCCGCGTCAGGTAGAGCTTGACCATCTGTCCAGGCAGAAAGCAGGGTAGGCGCGTGGCGAACCGGAATTAAAATGGCAGCGTTGACAGGAGTGGCCTGAATAAGGTCCAAATTGGCAATGTCCTCCTGGCACCCAACGAGCGAATACCCCATCCATGCGGCAAGGGAGAGAAGGCGGAATCTTTTCACAGGTCCAATCGTAGTTGAGCAGGTTTCCAGGTAAAACTACGACGATGCCAGGGACATGGGCCATGGTTTTCCAGTGCCTGCCGATGTCCGACCGATGGATACCCTTTGTTTCGGTCCCATCCGTAGTGGGGATAGGCGCTATGACCCTCAAGCATGAGGCGATCGCGCTCTGTTTTCGCAAAAATGCTGGCCGCGGAAATGGCTTGGAATCGTGCATCTCCCTTTACCTCACATTGGTGCGAAATTCCTGGAAAGGCCTTAAATCGATTGCCATCTATCAGCAGATGATCTGGAGCAGGTTGTAGGGCCGCGATCGCCCGATGCATGGCCAGATAGGTGGCCTGAAGAATATTCATGGCATCAATTTCTTCGGCACTCGCCATGCCCACCGCCCATTGTCCGTCTGGAAGGAGTTTCTCTAGGGTGGTGCGCAGCTTTTCTCGCTGTGCTTCACTTAGCTTTTTGGAATCCGTTAGACCAGGCACCTCCTGGCCCACTGGCCAAAGCACAGCGGCAGCGACTACGGGGCCTGCAAGACAACCCCTGCCTGCTTCGTCCACCCCGGCTAGCATGGTTGAAGGGATTTCCAAACGATCTCAGCGGATGGTTCCCAACCGAAATCCCGGGCCCGAGCCAGGCCGTTTTCACGGTAATTCGCCAACATCTCTGGGTTCTGGGCCATTTGGATCAAGGCATGGCTCCAGGCGTTTACATCCATGGGGTCGAGCAGCAGGCCAGCGTCAGCCACAATTTCGGGCATGCATGAAGTGGAGCTGGAGAGCACGGGGCAACCGGAAGCCATGGCCTCGACTAAGGGAATGCCGAAACCTTCAAAAAGACTTGGAAAGCAAAAGGCTTCGGCTCCACCATAAAGTGCCTGAAGATCTTCCCCGGGAACATGGCCGAGCGTGACTACATAGTCGCCCGCAGCCTCCAAGGCTCGGCGTAATGCCTGGTCTCGGTGCAGCGTGCTTCCAGCCAAAACGAGGCGATGAGGAGCTTCTGGAAGTCGATTTCGGAAGTCCACAAAAGCTTCGACGAGGGTGCGAACATTCTTACGAGGGGTAAAGGCCCCCACAAAGCAGAAATAAGGAAAGCCCATTGCAAAACGCTTTTGGGCCTCCACTTTTTCCTGCGCATTCAGCGGCCGGAAGGTCTGCGCCGGGGCATTGTAAGAAACCGCGACTTTGTCCGCGGGGACCCTGTAGGTTTGAAGGACGTCGTCTTTGGTTTTTTGAGACACGGTGAGCAATGCGTCTGCACGCCTGGCCGATTGCGCGACCACGCGGCGATAATACGCCCCCACTCGGGCAGGGATACCCTCGGGCTGATGCACAAAATTTAAATCGTGTATGGTGGTGACCATTCGGCCATTCCATCCCCGAACCCGCTTGGGGAGTAAGCCATCTGGGGACCAGTAGACATCAACTTGGTGCTTTTTCAGTGCTCGCGGGATTTGAACCGTATTCCAGTATTCCCAGAGCCAGGGGTGGCGGGCGGCAGGGCCCAAGATATGCCTATGCAGGGACGGGCTAGCTCCTGAGAATGCCACCTCTTCTCCGGGCGTTCGGTCATAGAACAAATGCCACTCCACCTCGGGATGGCTCTGAAAAAGTTGCTCGAGGATGCGGTACGTATACCATCCGGTGCCTTCCAATTTCCCCGCAATCAGCCAGCGCACGTTAACGCCAATGCGCAGGGGGGAAGGGGGAGAAGTGTGCGGATGAAGGGGCATGCCCTCAAAAGTATGACCTTTGTGCCATGGCTACGACTCCTTCAGCCCATCCTTGGTCCAGTTTGCTCCGGAGTTCTGCCCTAGTTCTTGCCCTCAAGGTGGCAGGAGCACTGGGCGGGTATGCTTTTGTGTGGGTGGCTGTTCGTCAATTTGGGGCGGAGGGCTATGGCCGCTTCGAACTCGCCTTCACCTTCTTGAGTTTGCTTTCGGTGGTCGCCAAATGGGGCTTCGATGGCGTTCTGCTTAGGGAACTCCCGAGGCACGCACCCGAGGCCAACAAAGTCCTCACGCGGGGCATTCTGCTCTTTTCTGGCAGCTTTGCTGCCCTGCTCATGCTGGTCCTGTTTTCTATGCGCAATGGGATAGCAGAAATCTTTCACGAACCTCGATTATCGGAGGACCTTACGTGGATAGCGCTGACCCTCGTGCCCTGGACGCTTTTTCAAGTTTGGGCCGAACACCTCCGCGCCCGCCAACTTTGGGTGGGCTATGGCCTTTTGCAATCCAGTGTCATGCTGGGGGCTACCGCGATTTTCATGGTACTCGCTCCTTTGGGTCAGGCCGAAAGTCCTTCCTTTTTCGTGTTCGCCATCGTTGCCGCCTCCACCCTTCTATGGGGTTGGGATTTTTTGCGAAACGACCGCCGCACGCGTTCGTTCGTTTCCCTACGCAGCAGTCTTCACGCCCTGCTTCCGCTTCGCGCTACCGCAACCTCCATGTTCTTGACGGGCACCCTCTTCATGGTGATGACTTGGTCGGACACCCTGATGGTGGGCTATTTCTTAGACACCGAAAGTGTGGGGATCTACCGGGTCGCCTTTAAAATTGCTACGCTTATCACATTTGCGCAGTTTGCCGTGAACGCCCAAATCGCCCCCCAAATTTCGGCTGCATGGAAGGCCAACGACCGGGCAGGGCTTCAGGCCTCCGTCCACCGGGTGGCCCTCTTGAACGCGGCATTGGGCTTGCCGGCCTTTGTGGTCCTCGCCGGGTGGGGCGACTTCTTTTTGGGATTCTTCTCCGAAAATTCCTCCGATATTCTCGCTCAAACTGACTTGCTTCGCATTCTATGCCTGGGCCAAATCGTCAATGCCCTCTGTGGCCCAGTGATGTACCTCCTCAACATGACAGGACACGAATCGGCCGCCCGCAACACGATGACCCTTGCTGTTCTGGTAAATGTGGGAGCAAACGCTGGTCTCATCCCAATTCTTGGCTTGGAAGGGGCCGCCTGGGCCACGTCCATCACCATGTCACTTTGGAATGTGTGGGCCCTCGTGGCCGTATACCGGAAAACGGGAATACGAACCCTTATTTTCTGGCGTTGAAATGAGTGTGTACCCAGATATCGCATTAATTGGGGTGGCGAAAGGAGGCACCACCGCGCTAGCCACATGGTTCGAATCCCATCCCGAGGTCGCGGTTTCCCGCATCAAGGAGCCTAACTTTTTCAGCACGGACATTCGGCCCGAAACATTTTCCCGCGCCTACCTCCGAATGAGCCCCCAACTCTCGGACTCCTATTGGGCCCATTCCCCCTTGCCCCCAGAGCACCAGGACTTCGTGCAAGATGCTGGCCGCTATGCGCGCCTCTTCGAACATGCCCAAACCGCCCAAAAAACCTTGGAAGCCTCCACGAGCTACTTTTTCTCCAAGACGGCCCCAGATGCCCTGTTTGAAGCCAACCCCTCGGCTCATATTGTCCTAATTCTGCGGAATCCGGTCGAACGCGCCTTTTCGCATTACCGAATGGCCCGCAAATACGGCATGGTCCAAAGCGACTTCTTGACGGCACTTGCGGAAGACGCTGCGCAGCCAGCCGCCTGGGGCCAGTCTGAAAATTTCGTTCACCTCAGCCGCTACGCAGAATCTCTCCGCCGCTGGCAATCCCGCTGGCCGGCGCAGCAGCTTCACATCTACCGGTACGAGGATTTCTTCCAGGACGAGGTGGCCTCTTGGTCACAACTCTGTTTGGATTTGGGCTTGAGCCCACACCCACTGCCTGAACGGACCAAGGTTTTCGAAGGTCAAGACCCCGCCTATCCGGCGCTGCAAACCTTTTTAACCCAGCACCCAGTCGGGAGATGGTTGAAAAGCCTGATTCCGAGTACACTTCGAGGGGGTGCCAAAAAAGCCCTTACGGCGAAATCAGCCCTGAGCCTTACCGCGGCGGAGCGTCAGGCCGCTTGGACCTATTTTGAGACAGACCGCGCAGAATGTGAGACCCTGTTAAACCGTCCGCTATCTTTGTGGACTTAAGACCGATCCCCATGGATGCTCAATCCCAAACCTTACTTCGATTTCTGTACGAATGGCGCAAGCCTTTGTTGCTGGCTCCGGTCATAGCCGGAATTGTGGCGGCCATCGCCTCCACACCCATATTTATCCAACCTTTGTATGAATCCATCGTGACGGTTTTCCCGGCTACGACGAACTCACCTTCGAAGGCCTTGTTGCCTCAGAACTCCTACCAAGATGAAGATTTCTTGGAGTTTGGTGCGGAAGAACAGGCGGAGCAATTGATTCAAATCCTGAACTCCGATGCTATTTTTGACACCATTGTGGAGCGGTTTGACCTCATCCGTCACTACGATCTCGATACGACATCCAAAACCTTGCGCACGGATTTATGGGAGGAATACTCGGATAAAATTAGCTTTCAGCGAACCCAATTCATGTCCGTCGAAATTCGGGTTCTGGATACAGATCCCCAACTCGCGGCCGATATAGCCAATGCCATTACGGATTTGTTGGACCGCGCCAAAAGCAGAATTCAACGTAGCCGAGCGCAAGTGGGCCTCAAAATCGTCCAACGGGAATACGACAAGATCCGCGAGGACATGCGGAACATGGAGGATGAGATAAAAACGCTCCGGAAAAAAGGGGTTCACGAATACGAAGGCCAATCGATGGTCGTGAGTGACCAGCTCGCTACAGCCATTGCAGAGGGTCGCGCTAAGTCCGCGATTCAAGAGCTTAAAAATACCCTGGACACCTTGGCGAAATACGGAGGCCGCTACGTATCCCTTCGAGATGAGCTGCGATTGCGTAAAGAGGAAGAGGTGAAATTGCGTACGAAGTTGGACCAAGTCCGAGTCGATGCCCAAGTTGTACTGCCTGCAACCCAACGCGTGAATGCTGCACGACCTGCGGATAAAAAGAAGTACCCCATTCGCTGGTTGATTTGTGCCGTGAGTGGAATCGCTGCATTTGTCTCCACCCTGATCGCCATTTTGCTTGCCAACACATGGAAGGACCTGCGCAGTCAGCTTCCTTCCTAAGCGGGAGATCCGGGCTACTCTGGGCGATTGGCCTGGCCATCGTCACGGCATGCTCGGTCGCGACAGAAACCTATCTGATGGCCGCGATCCCCTTTGGATTGCTGATGGTCATTTGGGCATTTTATTCGCTAGAAAGTCTCCTGCTTTGTCTTGTTGCCATTACGCCCCTTTCTATTACCCTGAAGGACCAAGGCTTTAATGTAGGGGTGAGCCTTCCCTCCGAGCTCATCTTAGCGGGAATCACGCTTTTCCTTCTGCTTCGATTCTTACAAAATGGACAGTTGCCCTGGCGCGTATTGCGGCACCCAGTCGGCATGGCTATCCTGATTCAGTTAGGCTGGATGGGGTTGACCATCCTCACATCAGAAATGCCTCTGGTTTCTTTCAAGGCGTGGATTTCGAGAATTTGGTTTGTTGTACCGCTATTTTTTGCCATGGTGGAAGTTTTTCGCTCCGAGAAATCACGGGATTGGTTTTTTCCTCTTTATGCTTTTTCCTTAGCGATCGCATCGGTTTACACCATGTATGTTCACAGTCAATATGGCTTCTCCAAAGAGACCTCTACATGGGTCATGTTTCCGTTCTACAAAGAGCACACGGTATATGGCATGGCCCTAGCCTTCCTATATCCCTTTGCCGTGTATCGAGCCTTTCGGTCCCAATCACTCCTTTCTCATATTGTATTTGGTGCGCTATTGGCCATCCTCTCCGCGGCGATTATTCTCTCCTATACCCGTGCCGCATGGTTGAGTGTGATCGCAGCGGCCGGGGTATACGTGCTCATTAGGTTCCGAATTTCATGGCGCATTTTTCTTGCTGGCATCCTGTTTTTGGGGGTGGGACTATGGGCCACGCAAGACCAGTGGATTCGAATCTTCACAAAAAACGATACCGTATCCTCGGATAATTTTTCGGAGCACGTTCAGTCAGTATCCAATGTTTCGACGGATGCATCCAATCTGGAACGCATCAATCGTTGGATGTCTGCCTTGCGGATGTTTGAAGCGAGACCCCATACAGGCTGGGGTGCGGGGACATACCAATTTCAGTATGCGCCCTTTCAGCACTCTTCCGAAATGACGATCATATCCACCAATGAGGGCACGATGGGAAATGCGCATAGTGAGTACATCGGACCGCTGGCGGAACAAGGTTGGCCAGGACTGCTGGGTGTAATCTTTTTCCTTTGGGCCGTTTTCACAACCGGATTTCGGGTCATTCGAACGGAGTCTGTTGCTCAGGATCGGCACCTAGCTTTAATGGCGCTCTTAGGACTCGTCACCTACTTTACCCATGGGGTACTGAATAACTTCCTGGATTCGGATAAGGCGGCGGTTTTGGTCTGGGGTTCTGCGGCGCTATTAGTCTATCTCGACCTGCGGGGAAAAAGGCCTGGTTCCGCGAGTTCCATTTGAGACTACTTTTTTTTAAAAAGTGTAAAATTTACGCTTCGTAGTTGGGTAGGTCTAAGCAAAGGGGTATTTCCATTCAATTCTTTTGATAACCCAGAGTTCATGCGGTTTAACCTTGAAAAAATGTTGTGAATTAATGTAGATTTTACATTACATTGCACCTGTTTAACATTCAAATAACACCTAAATGAAACGCAGAGCAAATCTCTTTGCCCTTGCTGTGGCTACGTTTTTGTCGCTGTCTGCCTATGCGCAGAATGTGACGGGATCGGTAACCGATGCAGCAACGGGTGAGCCTCTCCCTTCCGTATCCGTGAAGGAAAAAGGCACCAGTAATGCCGCGATCACCAATTTTGATGGGAATTACACCATCAAGGCTGGTAAAGGCGCGGTATTAGTATTCTCTTCTATGGGTTACGCATCCCAGGAAGTTTCTGTCACAGGAACCACAATGAACGTAGCGCTTGCTATCTCCGCCAGTAAATTGGACGAGGTAGTTGTTACCGCATTGGGTATTTCTCGTGAAAAGAAATCAGTTGGTTACGCCATCCAAGAGGTAGGCGGGGCTGAAGTGAACAAAGTGAAGGATGCCAACTTCATGAGCTCCCTTTCAGGTAAGGTTGCGGGTGTAAACATCCGTCAATCTGGCACGATGGGGGGATCTGCGAACGTGGTTATTCGTGGTTACAAGTCTTTGACCGGTAACAACCAAGCTTTGTTCGTTGTCGATGGTATTCCCATCTCAAACCAAATCACCAACTCAGGCAACCAGCAAACAGGTCGCGGTGGCTATGACTACGGTAACGCAGCTATGGACATCAACCCTGAAGACATCGATAAAGTGTCTGTTTTGAAGGGTGCAGCCGCAACGGCACTGTATGGTGCACGTGCTGCTAACGGTGTCATCTTGATCACCACCAAAAAAGGAACGAAGCGCAATGGCTTGGGTGTTTCAGTTACGAGCGGTTACACCGTTGGTTCTGTGAACCCTGATACCTACGTCCGCTATCAGAACCGCTATGGTGAGGGCTACGGTCAATACTACGGTCCCGATACGATTGCTGGATATCCTACGAATGGCTACATGGTGGCCTATGACGTGGACGGCGATGGCATCGACGATCCTTGTACCCCGACTACTGAAGACGCTTCTTTCGGTTTGGCCTTTGATCCAAACTTCATGGTTTACACTTGGGAGTCACTTTACCCCGAATTGTCTACGTATGGTCAGAAGAGCGCTCACGTTGCGGGGGCAAACAATCCTCTCTACTTTTTTGAGCAATCTGCCAACATTAACAACTCGGTAGCCATTGACGGCGGCAACGACAACGGATCATTCCGATTGAGCGCCACCCAGTTTTCTACCAAAGGCATTGTTCCTGGTTCTAGCTTGAAGCGTAACAACTTCAGCTTTACAGGTTCATTGAAGGCAAGCGATAAATTGACTGTTTCTACGACCGCTCAGTTCATTCAGCAAGCGGGCCGCGGCCGTTACGGTACCGGTTACGATTCTCGCAACCCCAACCAGTCGTTCCGTCAGTGGTTCAATGTGGGTGTTGACATGGCGAAGCAAAAGGAGGCCTATGAGTTGACAGGTAAGAACATTACTTGGAACCCATTCGGCTATGGTTATGGTGATGAT
This sequence comes from Flavobacteriales bacterium UBA3431, assembly GCA_002381225.1. GTDB lineage: Bacteria > Bacteroidota > Bacteroidia > Flavobacteriales > Schleiferiaceae > TMED14. The sequence goes on from DFSS01000057.1 coordinate 16,744, forward strand.
GCTACCAAGCCTATCTACTTTGACAACCCTTACTTCTCTGTATTGGAGAACTACCAAACCGACCAACGTAATCGTTTGATCGGCAACATGATGGCTACCTACAAGATCAACGATTGGTTGGATTTCATGGGCCGTGCCTCCATAGATACGTACTCTGAACTTCAAGAGGAGCGCGCAGCGGTAGGATCTGTAGAGATTCCTGGCTATATCCGCCGCAACCGCAACGTGACCGAGACGAACATCGACATGATCTTGTCTGCCAATAAGGTTTTCGGTTCAAACGATGAGTTCTCTTTCAACGGCCGCTTGGGTTCTAACATCCGCCGCAACTCCGTCGAAGCCATTTCTGCTTCAACGAACGGTGGTTTGGTTGTTCCTGGTGTTTATGCTTTGAGCAATTCTGTGAATACGCCCAACGCTCCAGGCGAAACGGCATACCAGATTGGTGTAAACGGTTTGTTCGCTGCTGCTTCATTGGGCTATAAGAACTTCTTGTATGTCGATTTGACGGGTCGTCAAGACGTTTCGTCTACGTTGCCTGCTGCCAACAATACGTTCTTCTATCCATCGGCTACGATGAGCTTGGTATTTTCCGAGTTGATTGATGTGGATGCGATTAGCTTTGGTAAGGTTCGCTTGAACTATGCTGAGGTGGGTTCTGACGCTCCTGCTCAAGCTTTGGCAGATGCCTACAATATGGGTACTGCTTTTGGCAGCACGTCTTTGGCTTCTGCTCCTTCTACATCGAACAACGCTGGACTTCTTCCTGAAAGCACCGTATCTACGGAAGCTGGTTTGGAAATGATGTTCTTTAACAACCGCGTGGGCTTCGACGTGTCGGTGTATGACCAGACGTCATTCAATCAAATCATGCCTGCCAAGGTTTCTTCAACCTCTGGTACGATCTACAAGTATGTCAATGCGGGTGAGATCAATAACAAGGGTATTGAGTTGAGCTTGAGCGCCACGCCTATTCAGGCTGGTGATTTCGAGTGGAACACGAACTTGAACTGGACCAAGAACACAAACATGGTAGTATCTCTGTTTGAAGGCGCTGAAAACTTGCAGTTGGCTAGCGTTCAAGGGGGTGTTACGATCGAGGCTCGTCCCGGTCAATCCTATGGTGTGATTTACGGCACGACGCACGTTCGTGACGCGGAGGGACGCCCTGTAGTGTATGATATGCCTGCCCAATACGGTGGCGTTCGCTACCTCGTGGGTGACAAGGACGTCATTGGCAACATCAACCCTGATTGGTATGCAGGATGGAATAACTCATTCCGCTTCAAGAACTGGACGGCTTCTGTTCTTCTTGACATGCAAATGGGTGGTAACTTCTTCTCCTTGGATACCTACTATGGCTATGCCACGGGTATCTATGACTTCTCTGCGGGCGATAACGACTTGGGCAACCCTGTTCGTGACTTGGCCAACGATGGTGGAGGTTATAAAATCAACAACGTAGCGTACTGGGACGGCAGCACCGTAGACGGTGACGGAAATCCTTCTGGGTTCGTTGTGGGTGATTACTACGCAGATATGCACTACTACGGCAATGCCTTGGGTTACGCCCGTAACGCACGTGAATACCACGTTTGGGACGCTTCTTTCATCAAGCTTCGCGAAGTGGCATTGAACTACTCTGTACCTTCTAGCTACTTGGGCTCTACGGGCATCAAAGGCTTGGATGTTGCTTTGACCGGTCGCAACTTGGCCATCCTGTGGAAGAACAATCCTTACTCAGATCCTGAGGCTGGTTTGTCTGCAGGTAACGTTCAAGGTTACCAGTCTGGTGCATACCCTGCGGTACGCGAAGTAGGTGTGAACGTGAAATTGAAATTCTAATACCTAAGAAGCGATGAAAAAGATTTTTACTGCAGCAGCTGCTGCCCTCGTTATCGCCTCTTGTACTTCGGACTTGAGCTCTTTGAATGTGAATTCAAAGGCGCCCGAGCAAGTACCCGCAGGTGCCTTGATCGCCAACGCTACGGTGTCCTTGACGGACTACATGACTAGCGTGAACGTCAACTTGAACAACTTTATCCTATGGTCTCAGCATTGGACGCAGACGACATACACGGATGAGTCCAACTTCAACTTTGATGGTCGCGACGTGAACGGCAACACTTTTGATGTTTTGTATGCTACTGTATTGCGCGATTTGAGCGATGCAGCCAAGTTTATCGAAGCAGATGACAAGATGTTGGCTGAGCACAAGCGCAACCAATTGGCGTTGATTGAAGTCATGAACGTGTACACCTACAGTGTGTTGGTGGACATTTTCGGCGATGTGCCTTATTCTGAGGCTATCGGTGACGACGTTACCCCTAAGTATGACAATGATGGTGAGATCTACAACGATCTTGTTGCTCGCTTGTTGGCTGCCCATGGCAACCTCGGCGGTGACAACGGTTTGGGTTCTTACGACTTGTTGTACGGTGGTGATGCCGACATGTGGAAGAAGTTCGCTGCTTCTATGGCCTTGAAATTGGCTGTACGTGCTGCGGATGTCAATACACAAGCTGCTGCTGTAGCTCAAGCTGCTGTGGCTGCCGGTGTATTCACTTCTTCTGCCGATGCAGCGGTATTGCACTACACCGCCTCCCCTCCTAACACCAACCCCTTGTGGGACGATTTGGTGCAGTCTGGACGTGCGGATTTCTGTGCTGCCAATACGTTTGCTGACATCTTGAATGACTTGAACGACCCACGTCGTGGAACCTACTTCCGCAACCTGGATGCCGATGGCGATGTAATTGGCGCTCCCTACGGGTTGGCCTCTTCATACGCCTTGAATTCTCAGCCTGGTGACGCCTTGGAAGATCCCACTTTGGGCTCTGCCTTGATGGACTACGCAGAAGTGGAGTTCTTGTTGGCGGACGCCGCTGCTCGTGGCTGGTCTGTTGGCGGCAGCGCTGCGGATCACTACAACGCGGCTGTCACAGCTTCGATTGAAGGTTGGGGTGGATCGTCCACCGATGCAGCCGACTACTTGGCACAAACCAGCGTTGCTTGGGATGCTACCATGTGGAAAGAGCGTATCGGTGTTCAAAAGTGGATTGCCATGTACACACGTGGTAACGAAGCCTGGGCTACTCAACGCCAGTATGACTACCCTGCTATGAATGTAGCGGAGGAAGCTCAGACTGTGACTCCTTACCGTATGTCTTA
>DFSS01000057.1:20240-28552 GCA_002381225.1 Flavobacteriales bacterium UBA3431
AACGACGACACTTTCTCCAAAGTATTCTGGGACGCTAACTAAGCGTTCAATTAAAACGCTCTTGCGTGAAGCCGCCCCGGAAACGGGGCGGCTTTTTTTTCGCCCTTTGGAAAGAACAAATAGTTTTAAGAGCAACTTCTCTGAGTTTGATTCATTTAACATTTGTTAGACTGATGTAAATTTTATGTATTTTAGAAAAATCTAACAAAATCACATAAGTATGAAACGCAGTTTAAAACTTCTTTCTCTGGGAGTTGCGATGTGCTTTTCTGTATCAGTCTGGGCTCAGAACGTTACAGGTAAAGTGTCTGATGCAAGTTCTGGAGAAGCGTTGCCTTCCGTATCCGTGAAGGTGGCGAGTTCGGGAGCTGGTGCTATCACCAATTTCGATGGGGTCTACACGATCCGAGCGAACAATGGGGATGTTCTAGTATTCTCGGCATTGGGTTATTCGACCCAAGAACTTAAGGCATCGGGCGGCACATTGAATGTGTCACTGGCCCCTTCGTCATCCAAGCTGGACGAGGTTGTCGTCACCGCATTGGGTATTTCTCGCGACAAAAAGTCCGTGGGTTTTGCCATTGAAAATGTTGGGGGGGATAAAATCGCTAATTCCGGCGAATCCAATGTGGTTTCAGGTATCTCAGCCAAGGTGAGCGGGGTGCAAGTCACCAACTCTTCCGGTGCTGCAGGTGCGGCTTCCTACATTAAGATTCGTGGTAATGCGACTTTTACCTCGAACGATAACCAGCCACTCATGGTCGTGGATGGTGTGCCCATCGACAATTCGCAGATTGGTACAGAAGACCTCCGCGCCGGTGTAGCATATTCAAACCGAGCCATTGACCTTAACCCTGATGACATTGAGAGCATCTCTGTATTGAAAGGTGGCGCTGCTGCGGCTCTCTACGGAACTCGAGGTGCAAACGGCGTTATTTTGATCACAACCAAGAAAGGTGGATACGGTCAGGATTTCCAAGTGAGTGTAAATAGCAGCTATGAAGTTTCAGAAGTAAATAAGCTACCTGCTACGCAAAAGACATACTCGCAAGGCTATTTCGGTAGTTACGCTGGCGGAACAAGCAATCCATTTTCTTGGGGTCCTGCCTTGTCATCTTTGGGTGTTGACGCCAATGGCGACATTACGCAGGATTCGAGTGCTGCGGTGCGCTGGGGTGCACCTTCTTACGACAACGCTGGTTCATTCTTCCGCCGAGGCCTCCGTCGCAACAATAGCGTGACAGTTTCAGGTGGCGGACAACGCTCTAGCTACTATCTATCGGTCTCGAATCTTGCGGATGATGGGGTGATACCTGAGAACCGATTTGATCGCACCACCATTCGATTGACGGGTTCAGGCCAAATCGCCACAAATCTTAAAGCTTCTGCTTCTCTTTCCTATTCAAATTCTGGAGGTTACCGTGTTCAACAGGGTTCTAATACCTCAGGTTTGATGCTCGGATTGTTGCGCACACCCCCCTCTTTTGATAATAGTGCAGGGTATGAGAACCCAGATGGAACGCAGCGTACCTACCGCGCAGGTGGTGGTTATGACAACCCTTATTGGACGCTTAATAAGAACGCATTCACGGATAAAGTCAATCGTGTATTTGGATATACCCAGTTGGAGTGGGCTCCTATGGATAACCTTTTCATCAACTATCGTTATGGATTGGATTCATACACTGATGTTCGCAAGCAAATCATCGCCAAATATTCTCGCACCTTGCCTCAAGGTTCTATTACCGATGAAATGTATTCTGTTCAGGAAGCAAACCATGATGTGACCGCGCGTTACTCTCAGGATTTTGGCAAGATTTCTACAAATTTCTTGGTAGGCTTCAATGCCAACAACCGTAGTCGTAAATCGGTGACGGGTTATGGTGTTGGATTGGTGATTCCTGATTTTTACAATATCAACAATGCGACGAACCAGTTTGCATACGAAAACTTCCAAGGACGTCGTCTTTGGGGTGTTTACGGGGAAGCACAAGTGGGTTACGACGATTACTTGTTCTTGACCGGTACCTTCCGTCGTGATCAGGCATCGACATTTGGAAATGTATCCACCCCGATTATTTATCCTTCCCTCTCGTTAGGTTGGGTAGTCACGGATATGTTGGACATGGAAAGTAATGTGCTTTCTTACTTAAAGCTTCGTGCGAGCACCGCGAGTGTGGGCTCTGAGCCGGCTTTTGGCTCCAATGCCACCTACTTCAATCAAGCGAGCGGAGCATCTGGCTGGATTGCTGGTGTCAGTTTCCCCTTCCTAGGTCAAACTGGTTTCTCTCAAAGCAATACATTGGGCAATCCTGACTTGCGTCCGGAATATGCCGTCACCAATGAGGTGGGTGCGGAAATGCGCTTTTTCAAAGATCGTGTGTATGCAGATATTACCCTCTATGACCAGCGTTCTGAGGATTTGATTATTCCAGTTCCTGTAGCCGCTTCGTCAGGTTTTACCTCTTCTTACATTAATGCTGGCTCTATGAGCAATAAAGGAGTGGAAATCGCTATGAACGCGGACCTTGTCAATTCGGATGACTTGAAAATCAATGCTGGAATGACCTTCACACGCAACCGCAACAAAGTCATTCAATTGGCTGAAGGTGTGGATGTCATCGGACTTCCTTGGGGATTCTTTGGCGCCAACCAACGTTTGGTAGCGGGAGAGGCCTACGGAACGCTTTATGGTGATGATTGGCTTCGTGACGATGCTGGCAACGCCTTAGTGGACGAATATGGATACCCTCTTTACAGCTCAACGGAGGTGGTCGTGGGTGATCCCAACCCAGATTATTTGATGGGTATCACGACCAACGTTGAATACAAGAATTTCAGCTTTAACATGTTGTGGGACATTCGCGAGGGTGGGGACATTTGGAATGGTACACGCGGTGCGCTGTACTACTTCGGTACCCACTACGATACGGAGATGTCTCCGGACGGTGTTGGACGTGGGGAGACCTTCGTTTGGAATGATGTGGTCGCGGGTAACAGTGGTGTGTATGCGCCTGGAACCACGATCAACGGTGTTGATGTAAGCGGTCAAGCGAACAATACGCCTATTTTAAACGACATCGATTCGTATGCACTTGGACCCTTGTCCGGGTTTACCGGAGCTTCCCGTCCTTTCATTGAAGATGGAAGTTGGGTGCGACTGCGCCAGGTAGGAATGAGCTATCGTTTTGATGACAGTGTCTTGGAAGGTTCCTTCCTGAAGGGATTGACATTGTCTGTAACGGGCCGTAACCTCTGGTTGAGCACTCCGTATCGCGGTGTGGATCCCGAGACAAACTTGTCTGGAGCCACGAATAGCCAAGGTGCGGATTACTTCAACATGCCGAACACGCGTGGTGTCATCTTCAGTTTGAAAGCTAATCTTTAATCCACAGGAACCATGAAATTAAAAGTTCTATTTGCTTCTGTATTGAGCAGTGCACTTCTTTTGACCTCCTGTAGCGATGCATGGTTGGAAGAAGTAAAAATCGACCAAAACCGTCCCTCGGATGTGCCAATGAACGTATTATTGCCAGCGGCGCAAGCATCCTATGGTTTGATGCAGGGGGATGTGTTACCCCGTCTGACAAGCATCTTTGTTCAGCAGATGACGGGGAATGACCGCCAGTCTCTGGCGCACAACCGTTATGCCCAAATTGGTGAAGGTGACTTCGACAGCCCATGGGGATTGGCATATTCTGGTGGAATGTATGATCTCCAATTGATCATGGATAAAGCCACAGAAAAGGAGGCCTATGCCTACCGTGGTATTGCCAAGATCATGACGGCCATGTACTTGGGCGTTCTGACGGATCACTTTGGCGACATTCCCTATTCTGAGGCACTTCAAGGTGCTGGACAGTTGAAGCCCGCCTATGATTCGCAAGCAGATATCTATGCGGCCATTGCAACGTTGTTGCAGGGTGGTGTTGCTGATTTGGCGACACCTTCAGCCTTGAGTCCTGGATCAGACGATTTGATTCACGGTGGGGATCTTTCTGCTTGGGCCACGACCGCCACGGCGTTAGGTGCTCGCTATTTGAATCACTTGTCCAAGACATCTCTCTACAATCCAGCCGATGTTATTGCTGCCTGCCAGGCTGCGTTACAAGGCAATGTTGGAGCAGGTCTTGCACATGAATCCAGTACGAACCAGAACCCCTGGCACCAGTTCACGGTCATTGACCGCGACGGTTACATCGTTCAGACAGGTACGATGTTTGACATGATGGTAGCGGCCAATGATCCCCGTGAGTCTATCTATCGTGGTGACAGTGCAAGTGGATACCTCTATTTGCCTTTCTACGGAGCTGCGACGGCGGAGCTGCCCTTCATCACCGAGCACGAAGTACTATTCATTTTGGCTGAAGCCCAATTGGCTTCGGGAGATGCTTCTGGCGCGCGTGCGAGTCTCGAGGCCGCTATTCAAAGCAATATGGATTACTTGGGCGTGGATGCGGCGGCAAGTGCCGCGTACATCGCAGCGTTGTCTGCCACGACGGACTTGGAGCTCATCATGAACGAGAAGTACGTAGCTATGTACACGCACGTGGAAGCTTGGACGGACTGGCGCCGTACGGGTTTCCCAGCAATTTCTGCTCCTGCAGATGCCAATTTGTCTGCGATCCCTCGTCGTATGCCTTACCCAGAAGGCGAATACCTGTATAATTCGGCCAATGTGCCAATGCCATTGAGCGCGACACCAGATGAAAAATTTGGAGCAAGCTCAACCTACCGCCTCTGGTGGGACGCAAACTAATTGGTGTTAGTTTGCATGTTAAACGCGAGCCGCCCCGGAAACGGGGCGGCTTTTTTTATAAGGCATCACAAAAAAAATAACCCGCTTGCAGCGCAAGCGGGTTAGGCAAAGGAAGGGAGGGCCAATACTTACTTGGCTCGCTCTTTATATGTGCCGTCTGCGGTATTGATCACAATCTTCTCTCCAATTTCAATAAATAGGGGAACACGGATTTCAGCTCCGCTCTCTACCGTGGCAGGCTTTAAGGTGTTTGTGGCCGTATTGCCTTTCATTCCAGGCTCGGTGTACGTGACTTCCATCACGACAGTTTGAGGGACCTCAACACTCAAGGGTCGATCTTCGTCCGCGTGGAATAAAACCATACACTCCATGCCATCTTTCAAAAAGCCGGGCGCGTTGATTAATTCTTTGGCCATGGGAAGCTGTTCATACGACTCCATATTCATGAAGTGGTAGCCATCGGCATCATTGTACAAGAACTGATAGGTACGGTATTCAATACGAATGTCATCAAGTTTGGCTCCGCTTGGGAAGGTGTGTTCCAAAACACGGCCGTCATTGAGGTTGCGCATTTTGGTCCGCACAAAAGCCGCCCCTTTTCCGGGTTTGACGTGAAGAAATTCAATGATCTGGTACGGTGCGTGGTTGTGCGTGATACAGAGCCCGTTTTTAATGTCGGAGGTCGAAGCCATATCGTTAGATTGCGTTAATTCGATTACAAAGGTACGACCGCTTCCCCTGTGGGGAGAAAGGCTCGACGGCAATGCTTGGTTTCTTCTTTCTTGTGGTTAGAGGCCACAAAAACGATTCGATGTGAATACCGAAGCGTCGGAGAAAGGGATGCGCCCAACAAAGAGCTATACCATTCAATGCCCACTTGATCCAAATGGGAGCATGGTTCGTCGAGCAGTAGGAGAGGGGCATCCGTCCAGATAGCTAAGGCTAGTTTTATACGTTGTTTCATCCCACTCGATAGTTGGGCGAGCGGGCGGTCAAAGGCATATGGGGGAATAGGTAGATGCTCAAGGCCTGCCTCGGGGCGGAAGGCCCTTAATTGGGCATGTTGGGCGAAGAGTTCTTTTGGGGTATACCCATCAATAAGATCGACATGGGGTCCGGTGTATGAGGTGTGCAGGCTCCATGTTTCGGAGGGGATGTCTTCGCATCGAAGGTGTCCTCGGGTAGGGGAAATCTGTCCGCTTAGCAACTTGAGTAGGGTACTTTTCCCCGAACCATTCCCCCCATAAATAGCTACGGTTTCACAAGGTTCAAATTGTTGCGTCCATTCAGGAATGACCACCTGCCCCTGGTATGTTTTAGAAAGTTGAAGCAGTTCAAGCGCCATAATTAGGCATTTTTCACGATGCCCCGATCTGAGGCAAGCAGGAAACGAAGGATTTCGCTACGCTCGGGACTTTCCGGTACTTCGAGTTCAATTTGACTAATCGCTTGGGAGGTATTGAAGCCAGATTGATACACCAGTCGGTAGGCGTGGTGTACTTCTTCAATTCGAGCGTTCTTGAACCCTCTACGTCGCAAGCCCAAGGCATTGACTCCTTCATAAGATAGCGGCTCCCGAGCAACGGTAATAAATGGAGGCACGTCTTTTCGGACGAGAGAACCTCCGCCAACCATGACATGGGCCCCGATTTTAACAAATTGGTGAACGGCTGAGAGGCCACCGATAATGGACCAATCTCCGATTTCAACATGGCCAGCGAGGGCGACATTGTTGACGAGAATGACATGATCTCCGATTTGACAATCATGCGCTACATGCGCATAGGCCATAACCAAGCACTCTCGGCCCAAGACCGTTTTTCCTAAGGCTTTGGTGCCGCGGTTGATGGTGGCGCACTCTCGAATGGTGCATCCGTCTCCGAGAATTACTTGGGAGTACTCGCCTTCAAATTTGAGATCTTGCGGGATACCACCCACGACGGCACCATGGAAAACGCGGCAATTTTTGCCCATTCGGGTGCCTGAAAGGATCGCGGCACCGCTGGCAATCCAAGAGCCTTCCCCGATTTCGACATCGGCTTCAATGACAGCAAAGGCCTCTACGGTAATGTTGCCAGCCAACTTAGCTTCGGGATGGACGGAGGCGAGGGGAGAAATCACGTTTACTTGTCTTTGGTGATGAGCGCCGTGAAGTGTCCTTCGGAGGCCAATTTAGATCCAACCCAAGCTTGCCCACGCATTTGCACGATGCCGCGGCGGATGGGTTCCGTGAACTGTAGATGAAAGACCAAGGTGTCGCCGGGGCCTACTTTGTTTTTGAATTTGACTTGATCCATTTTCAAAAAGTAGGTCAAGTAGTTTTCCGGATCGGGCACCGTACTCAAGGCCAATATGCCTCCGACCTGGGCCATCGCTTCCAGTTGGAGCACGCCAGGCATGACCGGAGCGCCAGGGAAGTGCCCTGTAAAGAAGGGCTCGTTCATGGTCACGGCCTTCATGCCGACAATTTCATTCTCGGACATTTCCAAAATCTTGTCCACCAATAAAAATGGTGGGCGGTGGGGAAGGATGGACATGATTTTTGTCACGTCCATCAAGGGCGTCTGATCGGGATGGTAGGTGGGGATTCCCTTGGTACTTGCGTCTTCCATGATTTTTTGTGCGAGTAGGGTATTGGTTTTGTGTCCAGGTTTAAAAGTACGAATATGTGCTCGGATGGGCTGCCCCAAAAGTGCGATATCCCCTATGAGATCCAGCAACTTATGGCTGGCAGGTTCATTGGGTAGGCGGAATGGAGTCAAGGGTATGGGGCCCACGTCGTCGCGGCGGACGAGGGTCTCGCCCACAAAATCGTTGAGGGCGAGCCAATCCGATTCTGTCAACGGTGCATCCACAACGAGAACCCCGGATCCTGGACGTGCGCCTTTGAGCAGACCGCGATGAATGAGGGGGGTGATGTGGGTGGCGATGGTAAACGTGCGAGCGGGGGCAATGTTGGCTCCATAATCTTGGCCGCTTCGAAAGTGGGCGTTAACGGGGCCCACAGCCTCGGCTTCGTGGCTCAGGGTGACCTCAAACGAAGGCAAATCAGCGGGGTAGGCTTCCGCCCAAGCGCCTGTTTCGGGATCTTCGACGCGAATGGGGGCTTGAAGGGTAATTCCATGCTCTAGCTGGGGGCTAGGGCTGCATCCAGCTTGGTGAATAGCTTCCCACCAGGGAAGTGCTGACCCATCCAAAATGGGTATTTCGCTGGCGGTGAGTTCGATGCGTGCGTGGTAAATGCCTGCCGCATACAAGGCAGAAAGCAGATGTTCGGCCGTATGCACGGTCGTTTCTCCGTTGGATAGAGTGGTGCGACGGTCTGTATCGGTCACACAGCTGGGCGAGACGCGCAATGGAGTCGCCTCGGGGCAATCCATTCGATGGAAAACATAGCCATGGCCAGTCGGAGCTGGATGAACCGTCACGGTGCACGAGTCACCGGTGTGGATGCCTTGGCCCGTTAATTGGAAAGGGTGGAGGAGAGTGTAGGACGTCACGAACGGGGCTTCATGTTGGAGGCCGCAAATTTCCGACGAAAAACCGACGCTTC
>DFSS01000057.1:28873-29233 GCA_002381225.1 Flavobacteriales bacterium UBA3431
GTCCCCAATGGAAATGTGCCCCGCGATACCAACTTGCCCGCCAATTTGCACCCCGTGGCCAATGCTTGCACTCCCCGCGATGCCGACTTGTCCCGCCAGCACGCAACTTTGGCCGATCCGGACGTTGTGTCCGATTTGGCATAAGTTATCCAGCTTGGTGCCTTCGCCGATGTAGGTGGCGCCGACAACCGCGCGGTCAATGCAGCTGTTTGCCCCAATTTCGACATGGTCTGCCAAAATCACCTGGCCGATGTGCATGATTTTTTCGAGGCCAGCTCCCTTTTTGCGCGGGGGAGCAAAGCCAAATCCATCCGAACCGATGACCACACTGGCATGCAGGACGCAATGGGCCCCAATTTC
>DFSS01000019.1:0-1199 GCA_002381225.1 Flavobacteriales bacterium UBA3431
TCTTGGACGTATTCTTTGATCTCCTCCATTTTGCCACTCCCTAGGAAGGTGCTGGAATCGGGGCGATCAAGTTTCTGGGTAAAAACCTCTAAGGTTTCGGCTCCGGCGGTGTAGGCCAAAAACCGAAGCTCTTCAAGGTATTCCTCGCTTTTGGCCTCATTTTGATCGCGGGTCACTGCCCCAATGAGGATGCAGCGCTCGGCCTGATTGGGCCTGCCGGAGTCGCGTTCTAACATCTGGGCACCTTAAAACAAGCGCTCCCAGGGGATGCGGGAAAGGATGAGCAAGAGTCCCAGTCCAAAGAAAATGAGGACGGTCTTGTCTTTTGCTTCGTGGGTGCTGGCTTTTTTCAGTTTACTGTTTCCAATCGTTAAAAGCACAATGCCCGCGATATTGGCAGCGATGTGTTCTACGGCGAACCAACGCACGTCCGCATTTTTCATCACCTCAGCGGTATTGGTGGTCAGCAGTTCAAACCAAGGGCCCACAAAGTAGAGACCCAAACCAAGGAGGAGCTGGGTGTGTCCGCTGATAAGGGAAAGTTTGGCCAATAAGGTCATTTTTGAATCGGTTCCGGAGGCCCCTGAAATACGGCGGTAAATGGCCAAAAGAACCAAAGCCGTGGTAGCCAGCAAAAAGAGGTAAGCCACCGACCGGTGCGTGTGAAGTAATCCTGTGTACACGATTAAATGCGTTTAGTCTTTTCCAAAGGTAGTTCAATAAAAAATCGTCCCCACCTTTGTATTTGATAAAGCACCCCCTCATGGCCAAGAAAAATGCCCCCATACGCAAGCGCGACATCTTAGAGTACCACGAAGGAACCCGTCCTGGAAAGATCGAGGTCATTCCAACCAAACCATCGAACTCACAACGCGACTTAAGCATCGCGTATTCTCCCGGCGTCGCGGAGCCCTGCTTGGAAATTGCTGCAAATCCCTCGGATGCCTACCGCTATACAGCCAAGGGCAATTTGGTGGCGGTCATCACGAATGGAACGGCCGTATTGGGCCTTGGGGACATTGGTCCGCTGGCCTCCAAACCCGTCATGGAAGGCAAGGGGGTCCTATTCAAAATCTTTGCCGACATCGACGTTTTTGACCTGGAATTGGATACGAAGGACCCAGAAAAATTCATTGAAACAGTTAAAATTCTCGCCCCCACCTTCGGGGGAATCAACCTAGAAGACATTTCGGCGCCGG
>DFSS01000019.1:1520-12069 GCA_002381225.1 Flavobacteriales bacterium UBA3431
GCTGCCCTGCTCAATGCGTTGGAAATTGTCGGTAAGGATATCTCGACCGTGAAAGTGGTCTTTAACGGAGCGGGAGCGAGTGCGATTTCCTGTGCGACGTTGTATTTGTCGTTGGGCGTTCGACCCGAAAACTTGCTGATGTGCGATTCCAAAGGGGTCATTCACTCCGAGCGCACGGGACTGACACATGAAAAGCTTGGCTTTGCCCGGGAAACGCCTTTGCGCGAATTATCCGAAGCCATAGCCGGGGCGGATGTTTTCGTTGGGCTGTCAAAAGGGAACATTTTGACTCCCGATATGATCTTGACCATGGCCGCGGACCCCATCGTGTTTGCCTTGGCCAATCCAGACCCCGAAATTCAGTACGAATTAGCCAAAGCCACACGGGATGATTTGATCATGGCCACGGGCCGCAGTGACAATCCGAACCAAGTGAACAATGTTCTGGGCTTCCCCTACATTTTCCGCGGTGCCCTGGATGTTCATGCGACCCAAATCAACGAACCGATGAAGCTGGCGGCTGTTCGCGCCATTGCCGAATTGGCCAAGGAGCCTGTCCCTGAAATCGTGAATCTGGCCTACGGAAGCCGCAATTTGACCTTCGGCCCGGATTACATCATTCCCAAGCCCTTTGATCCGCGCTTGATCTACACTGTCTCCTCGGCGGTGGCGCGTGCAGCGATGGAATCGGGGGTCGCCAAAACCTCCATTGCCAATTGGGATGCCTATGAGGAGGAACTGCGCAGCCGTTTGGGCCGAGACGACAAGTTCATTCGATTGGTCATGGAAAAGGCCAAAACCAACCCGAAGAAAGTTGTCTTCAACGAGGCAGACAACTACAGAGTGCTGAAAGCGGCGCAAATTGTTCTTGAGGAGGGCATTGCGGAGCCCATTCTCTTGGGCGATGTCAACCGCATTCAAGCACTCAATGAAGAATATTCCTTGGGTCTCGAAGAGGTCCAAATCATTGATGTGAAGTCCTTCCATGTTCCGCGCATTAGCGAGTATGCCGACGTCTACTACAAATGGCGCCAGCGCAAGGGTGTCGGCGTGGATGAGGCGCGTCGGAATATGCGCAACCGCGATTACTACGGGCCCATGATGGTCCGCATGGGCGATGCCGATGCCTACATTACAGGATCCATGGTGAAGTATCCACGGGCTGTCAAACCCGTCTTGGAAATCCTGGGCCCCAAGGACCATAGCCGCACGGTGGCAGGCGTCTATGTGATGCTGACCAAGCGCGGTCCCCGCTTCTTTGCAGACACTACGATGAACCAGGATCCCTCCGCGGAACGCTTGGCTCAGATCGCTTGCGAGGCGGCAGCCATGGTGCGCAAAATGAATATTGAACCCCGGATCGCTCTGCTGAGCTACTCCAACTTTGGGTCATCCGCTGAGGGTAAGACGCCCCGAAAAATGCGTGAGGCTTTGAGAATAATTCGCGAGCGGGAGCCTGGATTAATCGTTGATGGCGAAATGCAGGCCAACTTCGCGGTGGACAACACCTTGCTGCAGGAACAATTCCCATTCAGTGATTTGGTGGGAAAAGAGCCCAATATTTTTGTGTTCCCCGGATTGAGCTCCGCCAACATTTCGTACAAACTCTTACAATCCATGGGCAGCATGGAAGCCGTTGGTCCGTTGTTAATCGGATTGAATTATCCAGCCCACGTCTTACAGCTCGGTTCCAGCGTGCGCGAGATTGTCAATGCCGCGGCGATGGCGGTGATTGACGCCCAGTCGCGGGAGGTAGCTGACTGAAGCCTAGGGCCGCTGCGAGAGCAAGACCCGTACAGAGCCACCAGAGGGAGGTGAACCCGGCTCCGGCAATCATGCGCGTCCCAATGATGGGGGCTAGGATATGCCCGAGAGCGTAGGTAGCGGCATACATGCCTAGGTACCGACCTCGAGAGGCGTCTCCGGCGCGCAATGTGACCCAGGAAATCATAAAGGGCATAGCGAGAATTTCGGCGATGCTCAGGATGCCCATGGAGACGAATAAGTTGGGTACGCCGTCCAAGAGATTCAAGGTGGCAAAGGAGAGCGCCAAAACCACGCAGCCTAGCGCGATGGCAAATCGGGGCTTGATTCGATTTTGCGCCCAATTGACAAAAACCATTTCACAGCCGACCACAAGGACTCCATTCGCACCGAGCAGCAAGCCAATCATTTCCTCGGACAATCCAAACTCCCCACGGTAATACAAAGGCAAGGAGGCCACCAACTGAAAGAAGACGATCGCAAAGAGCAAGACCAAGGCGGAAAAAGCCAACGCGCTGCGATCTCGGAAAGGCGATTTCCCAGTTGGCTTGGCTTCTCGGGCCTGCCGGGGTTGGCGTTTGCGGAAGTAGGCAGTAAAGAGGATCCCTGCACCAAAGCAGGTTAAGGCATCCGCCCAAAACAAGCCCTGGTAGTTTAAAGCGGCAATGAGCCCCGCTGCAGCGGGGCCGAGGGAAAAGCCCAAATTGATGGCCATGCGGTTTAGGCTAAAGGCCTTGGTGACGTTTTCGGGCTTGGCATATTCAAAAACGGCCGCCGAATTCGCGGGACGTACCATGTCGGCCACGGCCGTGAGCAAGAAAATACCCAAGCATAGTAGCCAAAAAGACGAAACAAAGGAGAGTCCTAAGAATAAAATACTCCCGCCAAATAGCGCAAAACTTTGGACTTTGTAGCTCCCTATGCGGTCCGTCCAATAACCTCCATTGAATGCGCCCAACATAGACCCGGCGCCAAAGCAGGCCATCACATAGCCCGTATCCTCGAGGCTAAATCCCAGACCCTCTGTGAGATATAGGCTCAAAAAGGGGAGAACCATGGTGCCTGCTCGGTTGACAAACATGACTGTGGCCAAAACCCAGGCCTCTGTTGAGAGCCCACTGAAAGCGGCTTTGTAGCTTCGAAGCGCGGCGTGGATGGGATTCTGGATGGGCATGTTGGGGCAAAGGTACCGCCCAAAAGCCCCGTCTCTTTTGCTATCTTCACCCCAATGAAGCGCTTCCTATCGATTCTACTCCTCAGCAGTGTGCACCTCGCTTGGGCGCAGAATGACCCGCACTTTTTGCACGGCTTTGGGTACGATTATTCTATTGGTGTTCCCCGCAATAATGCCGGCCAATTATTTATCGGCAATGGCTTGTCCTATGTGCCGCGCTATGTAAAGCCCATCAATGACGACCTCAGTCTAGGGCTGAGTGCCCCCTTTGGGGGGGCCTTTGTCCAGTCCATGGTGACCGGGGCGGGGGCCTTCGGAGCGAATTATGCGGTATGTGCGGAATTTGCAGCGGGCATGGGATCAACCCAGAGTAGCAGCCGGCTCCTTGGCGCCTTCTTTGGACTCGGATTTGGAAGCTATGACGTCTATTATTTCGACGTCTTTGGAACAACGCGGGACGCCCATTACGGGCCTTATGTTCAAACCGGGGTGCGTATTCCCTATTATGGGCAGGACGTTACCGTGGTGCTCTCCAATTGGCGCGGCATGAATGCGAAGAATGGCCGATCTCAGGTCTTTGCCTTGAAACTGATTTACGAGTTTTTCTAAGTGGCGGAATTAGCCTCCCGATAGAAGTTTCTTCACAGCATCCGCCACGGCTTTGCCCTCGGCTTTTCCTGCCATGGCTTTGCTGCACACCCCCATAGCTTTACCAAAATCGCCCATTCCCGCGGCACCCACGGAGGTCAAAAGGGGTTTAAGCGCTTCCTCCAAGGCGGCACCTTCGAGCATTTCGGGGAGGTAGGCGGCGATGACTGCGAGCTGCTCCTCCTCGATGGACGCCAAGTCTGGGCGATTCTGCTGGTGATAAATGTCGGCAGATTCCTGACGCTGTTTTTTCAATCGCTGCAACACAGCGACCTCTTGGGCTTCCGTTAACGCACCATGATTGCCCGCATTGGACTTTTCCATGGTTAGGGCGGTCCGAATGGAGCGAATCGCTTCAAGGCGCACGGTGGCTTTCGCCCGCATGGCGTCCTTGAGGTCCTGCGTTAATTGGCTATCCAAAGCTTCAGTCGACATTATCGTGGAGGAATGAGTTATGTGCGCGGAATTCGATGTCTTTCTTATCGCCTGAAATACCTGTTTGGCCTAGGTTGGATTCCTTGGAGTAGGCTTTGGGGGCGACGTCCATGCCCTTGCGCTCAAAGCTCGGGGTATCCCACTCTTGCTCCGAAACGAGGGCTTGCACCGTGTTTTGGAAGCTGTGGTTGTAATTCTGCAAATAAGCGCGACGTTCGGCGGACAGGCGCTGAAGTTGCTCCCGGCTGATGGGGTCATTCTCGGGATCGAGGGATACGGGACCGCGCGGCGCTGGTTGGACCACTTTAAGTTCAAACCCCGACTCATCGCGTCCGGTTGTGCGGGGCACTTCAACGGAAATCTCCGGGCGGGATGAAGGCAAGGCCGCTTCGGGATCCAGCACAGGAGCCTCGGTTGCACTGAAGGAGGACTCCACCTGTGTGGTTATAGCCTTGGGCGCCTCAACAATGTCTGAGATGTCCTCGGCCGCCTCGGCTTCGTTGGTCGGGCTGTCGGCGTGGATGTTCTCGGCGACCGGGGCGGCATGGCCAGCCAAGGAGGCCTCCAGGGCACGCAGGTCTTCCAGATTAAAGCTGGAAACCTCGCGGCGCACGGGGCGTTCTTCTTCTTGGGCTTCGTTGGCCACTTCGCTACGTTCTTCCGCCTGAATTTCGGGCTGGTCAAAATCGGAGGCTGCGGCTGTCTTCTCGGCATCCATGGTTAGGTCTTCCCGCTCAGGAAGGGTCGCCTCTGCGGGGCGAAAATCGTGCGACATGTCTGCTTCGGCATGCAAGTCCTCCAAGATGTCCACCTCTTCCGATACGTCGTGCCCGACCTCTCCCAATGCGAGATCATCCACTAGGCCATCGACTTCTGGGTGGATTTCAGGAACCACAGGAGCAGAAAATTCAGGGATGAATTCGTCCTCCGGAGCATCCAAGCTGAATGCATCAAAGCGCTCATGGGCATCCCAAAGGAAGCTGGGACCCTCTTCGGCGTCCTCGTCATCCAGGGCAAAAATGCTCACTTCCTCGGATTCGTTGGCTGGCTCCCCAGAAAGCGGTTTTTCAAAGTCCCACTCAACCGTGTGGCTCATATCAAAAGCGGGGGTCTCGTAGGCGGGGGAATCTTCTTCGTTATCCAACGTGTCGAGGGCCAGGGGCTCCATGGACATCGTAGGCACCTCCTCCATTTCCGCCTCGTGGACCTCGATGGGGTCTGTCATGGATTCGAAGGATTCGACTTCCGTGGTGGGCATCGGGGCGGGGTGGTCTATCGGAGCGACTTCCTCTGAATCAAAGACGTCCGCAGAGGGCTCGGCCAGCGGCGTCTCCCAAGGAGCGTCTAGATCCTCCTCCAATGTGGGCAGGGGGAAGTGTGCCTCCGACGCTTCAGCGTCATCGCCTTCTTGAGCCCCCTCGGCATGGAGAGCGTCGGCCACCGAAGTGTCGGCGTCCACCTCATCCAAGTGGTGCACCACGGGCTCCGCATCTTCAGGGAGCGGGGTGCGCTCTAACGGCTGCTCCGCCATCGGAAGGCCCATCATATTGGGGCGGTTGGCAGATTTGGGATCTTCGGGAAGAGGCTGGTCTTCAATCGCGTCAAACAAGTCTATTTGCGCATTGGGACCCGAAGCCACTTTGGGCGCGGGCGCTTTGGGAACAGCGTTTAAAGGCTTGTCTTCATCGAGGTCGTATACGATGGTTTCGGGCACCGCGGGGGCGATAGCGCCGACGGGGTTGCTCGCACTGAAACCGGTTGCGATGACGGTGACTTGTACCGCATCCCCGAGGTGTTCATCCTCGCCGATACCCATGATGATGTCTACTTGGCGGCCCGCCTGATCCTGGATGTAGTCGTTGATTTCGCCGATTTCGTCGAAGGTGATTTCGTGCTGGCCACTGCCCGACACAATCAAGAGTAGTACATGCCGCGCCCCATGAATGTGGTTGTCGTTGAGCAGAGGCGAATCCAAGGCCTCTTGGACAGCGCTCATGGCGCGATCGGGGCCGCTTGCTTTCGCCGATCCCATGATGGCCGTTCCGGAATTGTGCAAGACGGTGCGCGCATCGCGCAGGTCGATGTTCACATTGTAGTGGTGGGTAATGACCTCGGCAATGCCTTTGGCCGCCGTGGCTAGGACCTCATCCGCTTTATTGAACCCCGCTTTAAAGCCCAGATTGCCGTATACCTCTCGGAGTTTGTTGTTGTTGATGACAATGAGCGAGTCGACATTTTCCTTGAGCTTGTCAACTCCCGCTTCGGCTTGACGTTGGCGCAAGCCTCCCTCAAATGCGAAGGGCGCCGTCACGATGCCCACGGTTAGGATACCGAGCTCGCGCGCAGCTTTCGCAATGACCGGAGCAGCGCCCGTCCCCGTGCCGCCACCCATACCAGCGGTAATAAAAACCATTTTGGTTTGGCTCTGGAGGGCAGCTTGGATGACTTCATAGCTTTCCAAGGCCGCTTTCTCGCCGATTTGGGGATTGGCTCCCGCCCCGAGGCCCTCTGTTAAGTCGGCACCGAGCTGAATCTTCGTCTCCACCGGGCTGTGCGCCAGGGCTTGGGCATCCGTATTGCAGACGATAAAGTCCACCCCGCGGATGCCTTGCAACTTCATGTAGTTGACTGCATTGGAGCCTCCACCTCCAACACCGATCACTTTGATGACGGAGGAGCGGTGCTTGGGTAGGTCGAAATCGAGCGTATCAGACATAGTATAGGGTAGGGATCATTCGTCAATCATGTCAATGAACTTGTCTGCCCAGCGTTTGAACCAATTCCCTTGGCTCGTGCTGGTGACTGGCGCGTTGGAGGGACGACCTTCGGCTGCGCTCGCCCACTGGGCCTCCGCTTCTTCTGGCTGGTCGGCCTCATCCAAAATGTGGTCAAATTCTGACTCGTCGGCCGTTTCGTGATCGAAGACGGGGACCTCGGTGTCCGAAGCGACGTCGGCCTCCAGTTCTGTAACGACGGGCTCAGCGGTTTCTTCCAGGGCTTCCACAAAATCAACTTCCTTTCGGCTGTTTAGACCTTGCATCAATAGCCCGACAGCCGTGGCATAGATAGGGGAATTCAAGGGGTTGGTCGCGTCAAGCGATGCGAGGTGCTCATTGGGGTAGCCGACCCGAGTGTCCAAACCCGTCAAGTACTCTACCAACTGCTTGATGTGCTTCAACTGGCTGCCACCCCCGGTGATCACGACGCCAGCGATCAGCTTCTTGGAGGGTTGATCGTAGCCGTAATTTTTGATTTCGGTAAAGACCGCGTTAATGATCTCCGTGCAGCGCGCGTGGATGATGCGGCTCAAGTTCTTGAGACTAATCTCCTTCGGATCGCGTCCACGCAGACCTGGAATGGCAACGATTTCATTCTCCTTGTTCTCTCCAGGCCACGCACTTCCAAAGCGAACCTTGAGGGTTTCCGCTTGCTTTTCGATGATGGCACAGCCTTCTTTGATGTCGCTGGTGATGATGTTGCCCCCATGAGGAATGACGGCCGTATGGCGAATGATGCCATCCTTGAAAATGGCCACATCGGTCGTGCCACCTCCGATATCCACCAGGACCACACCGGCTTCCTTCTCTTCTTGGCTCAACACGGCATCCGCGCTGGCAAGGGGCTCCAAGTTGACGGTGTGCAGGTCCAAATTCGCACTCTTCACACACCGCGCGATGTTCTTGATGCTGGTCAGCTGACCCACCACGATGTGGAAGGAGGCCTCCAGACGTCCGCCGTACATGCCCCGGGGCTCCTTGATGTCACCTTGGCCATCCACTTTGTACTCCTGCGGCAGGACGTGGATGATTTCTTCACCGGGCATCATGGCAAGCTTGTGGACGTTTTCGGTCAGGCGGTCCAAATCGGCATCCTCAATCACCTCCTCCGCATCTTCGCGGGTGATGTAATCCGAATGCTGCAAGCTGCGAATATGCTGCCCAGCAATACCCACGGCGACGGATTTGATGTTCAAACCGGCACTTTGCTCTGCGAGCTCCACCGCTTTTTCGATGGACTCAATCGTTTGGGTGATGTTGACCACCACACCGCGCTGGACACCCAAACTCGGTGCCGTACCGTGCCCAATGATTTCAATTTTACCAAATTCATTGTGGCGTCCGATGAGGGCGACAATTTTGGTGGTTCCGATGTCGAGGCCGACAGCAATACGGTGGGTTTTCATAGGGTCAATCGATAAATTCATACACGACTTGGCCGGCAAAACGCACGTCCATCCAGCGCAAGCTATCCAGGGATTTGGCCTGGAGCAATTGGGCATAGAGAGCGTGAGCCTTGTGGGCTTTTTCATCAAAACGGGAGGCGGCGCCCCAGCGGATGGCGTGGGGATGCCAATCGGGGTAGGCGGTGTAGCGGCCGCGGTCATCGCGGTCTAAGGCAGACCAACCTCCAGGGAAGGCGGCATGCTCCGCTGCGCGGTGCAATAATTGCATGGCTTCCACGCGCTGGAGGGAGTCTTCGAGGCCTGTTAAGAGCGGCAATCGGGCGGTCGCATGCGCCGACAGGGGGAATGTCCCTCCCATATCATCGACGTACATCATGTCTAATCCGTTGACCATGCGTGCTTTAGCTTCTTTTTGGACGATCTCCACATGGAGTACTCCTTCCCAGGTTGAAAATACCTCTGCGCCCAGCACTAGCGGGTGTTTGCGGAGATTTTCTTCTAACATTGGAATGTTGATTTCTTTCCGAGAAACGCTATCCCAGGGGGCTCCGGCCTCGCGGAGCACATCAATCAGGTCTTCTTTGATCAAAAAGTTCTGATTTTCAGGACTTTGAATAGTAAGGGTGTAGCCGACAATGGGGCGGCTTTCCCGGAGGGATTGGCTACTCAACAGTGCAAAGGCTCCCCCGAGTAGGACCAAAGCCCAGGTGAAGAGCACGACGATGCGTTTAAACCACGTCATACGGCACGGTGTTGGAGGTGTTCAACAAAGGGTTCGACCAAGCGGTCGATGTCCCCGGCACCCACGGTGAGCTTGATAGCTTCGGGCTGCGCGGCGAGCCAATTCACGCCTTCCGAAGCGGGAACCAACACAGCGCCTAGAATTTGGGAGACCAAGACTTCCGAGGTGATGCCCGGGATACTGGCTTCCCGTGCGGGATAAATGGGTAGGATACCCACACGATCAGCCTGTCCCAGGGCTTGGGCGAATTCGGGCATAAAGTCCCGGGTGCGGCTGAAAAGGTGGGGTTGAAACAAGAGTGCCACCGATTGACCGGGATACAGGCTGTGCACGGCATCCAACAGACGCGTGATCTCCGTGGGGTGATGGGCATAGTCGTCGATGTAGGCCTGTCCTGGTGCGGTCCAGCGCACGTCAAAACGGCGACGTACCCCTGTGAAGCTTGAAATGCCTTGGGCAATCTCCTCAGCCGAAAGCCCGACGTGGTGTGCAAGGCAGGCGGCCGCAACCGCATTTTCGATGTTGTGCATCCCTGGCAGCCCGGCTTGAACATGGTCCACCCGCTCCTCGCCGAGCACCAAGGTGAAGTGCTGTTTTCCGTTTTCGACGCGCACATTTTCAGCCCGGTAGGCTTGCTGCTCCAGGCCATATTCGACGCCAGGCACCCCAGAGGCGGAGGCACTGCGGTACACCCGATCGCATTGCCCGGCGAAGAGCCCAAAGGCTTCAGCGACATGGCCGGCGTCGCCGTAAATGTCCAAGTGGTCAGCATCCGTCGAGGTAATCACCGCCGCCGCCGGATGCAAGTGCAAAAAGGACCGGTCAAATTCATCCGCTTCCACAACGGTAATCTCCGCGGGGCCCGCTAAAAAGTTGCTTTGAAGGTTGCTCGAAATGCCCCCTAAGAAGGCCTGAACAGGCCGACCTGATTGGTACACTATCCAGGTGAGCAAACAGGAAGTCGTGGTCTTGCCATGGGTTCCAGCTACCGCCAAGCAGGTGCCTTCATTCGCCAACAGTCCCAAGAAGGCCGCCCGCTTCATGACCGTCTGCCCGCGTTCCAAGGCCTGCCTTAATTGCGGGTGCTGTGCGGGAATGGCCGGGGTATAAATGACCCAGGTCGCAGGATCCGACGGCGCAGCCTCCGCGCGATCGTCAAACCGGACGCGCGCACCTTCCGCACTCAGCGCATCGGTCAAAGGACTGGGCGTTTTGTCGTAGCCCGAAACCGTCATGCCCTGGGCCAGAGCCCATCGGGCTAAAGCGGACATCCCAATGCCTCCAATGCCCAAGAAATCGATGGCGCGCGGCATAGTCATGGCTTCCAAGTCCAAAGGCGTTCGACATGATCCACAATCTCTTGCGCGGCGCGCGGCTGCGCCAGCGCCCGGGCTCCAGCCCGGAGGCCCTCCAGCTTAGCAGGATCGTTCAAATAGTCCATCACCAGAGCGGTCACCTGGTGGGCGTCTCGTTCGGGTACATGGAGGGCTGCGCCGCGTTGGTGCAGACTAAGTGCGTTGTGGGTTTGATGGTCTTCTGCCACATTGGGCGAAGGAATCAATAGGGCGGCTGCACTCGCGCAGCACACCTCCGAAAGCGTGCC
>DFSS01000019.1:12386-23054 GCA_002381225.1 Flavobacteriales bacterium UBA3431
TCAAGGAAGGCGGTGATGCGGCGATCTGGATGGGGAGTGAACTGCGCGTTCAATTCGTCGATGTAAAAACGGCCACATTGCCACAAAATTTGGTGGCCCGCGGCCATCCAAGTGGCTTCGGCCTCCCGCACAGCATGGTTGATGGCGCGGGCACCTTGGCTTCCGCCAAGGATGAGAATGAGGGGGCGGTTCGGATCAAAGCCCAAGGCCTTTTTTGCGGCGGAGCGCTCGGATTCCGTCGGCGGATGGCTTGCCATGGCGGCTATTTCGGGGCGTACGGGATTCCCTGTTTGGAAGGTCCGGTCGGCAGGGAAGACGCGCTCCATTCCCGGATACGCGGTGCAAATCGCGCGGGCGCGGCGGCTGACGAGGCGGTTGGTCCAGCCGGCAAACCCATTCTGCTCTTGGATGAGCGTGGGGATGCCCAGGCGCTGTGCCATAAAGAGGGTGGGACCGCTGACATAGCCCCCTGTACCCAGGACGGCGTGGGGTTTTTGGGTACGAAGGAGGGCGCGTACTTGGGCAAGGCTGCGGATGATCTTGGCGGGAAGACCGAGGTTTTTGGCGAGGTTTTTCCGTTGAAAGCCCGCAATAGGAATGCCGGTGATGGGATAGCCTGCGGCCGGGATGCGTTCCATCTCCATTCGGCCTTGGGCGCCGACGAAGTGGATTTCAGCATGGGGGTAGCGCGCTCGAATTTCGTGTGCAATGCTGACCGCGGGGAAGATATGCCCCCCGGTTCCACCTCCGCTGAGAACGATGCGCACGGGATTAGGCATCTTCCAAGGCGTTTAGGGATTGAATCTCCTCGGCATTGGCTTGATCCATGTCGGCATCCATCGTTTCGCCGTCCCCTCGCCCGCGGCTGACGGAGAGGATGATGCCGATGGCCAGGCAGGTCATCCAGATGGAGGAACCGCCGGCACTGACGAGTGGGAGGGTTTGGCCCGTGACCGGGAACAGGTTGACCGCCACAGCCATGTTGATCAAAGCTTGGAAGGAGATGGCAAAACTGAGCCCAATGACCACCAGGCGACCAAACAAATCGTGGGCCCTTCGAGCCACGCGGACCGAAGCCAACATGAACCAGAGGTACATCAGGAGCACGGCGGTGCCGCCTACGAGGCCATATTCCTCGACGATGGTGGCGTAGATAAAGTCCGAGTTGTTTTGGGGCAAGAAATGCTTGTGCAATCCCCGGCCAGGACCCATGCCTTTGACCCCGCCCTCCGCGATGGCCGTCATAGCCAGAGTCGTTTGGTAGGTGTCGTCCTCGTCCCCGCCTCCGACAAAGGTGTCAATGCGCTCCATCCAAGTGTCCACGCGGTTGGGCATGGCCTCCGGAAAGGCTTTGGCGAGAGCAATGAAGAGGCCCAAAAAGACGATGCCTGTCCCCAAAATTTTGCTCACATGCTTCAAAGGATAGCCTCCCACCGAGAGCAGGATCATGCTGTTGACGAAAATGAGGGCCGTGGTGGAGAAGTTGGCGGGGAGGACCAGGGCGCAAACGGCAAAAATGGGCCACAGGAGGCTTTTGATGGACGCCTTAAATTCCCATGGACCTTCGTGTTTGGCCAGCTTTCGGGCCAAATAAACCATGAGTGTGACCGCCGCCAAAGCACTGGGCTGAAAGGAAAGGCCAAAGACGTAAATCCAACGGGAGGAGTTGGCGCCTCCAATGGTTTGGCCCTGGGCGATGGTGAACGCGAGGAGGCCCAACGAAATCCAGAGCATCATGACAGAGAGGGGCCCGAAGAAGCGGTAGGGAACCCGGTGTGCACCTTGAGCAATGAGCAGCCCCAAGGTGATATGTGCCATGTGCATGTACACATTGGTGCTCGCACTGAAGACCGGAAGGAACGAGAACACCGCCAAGAGCAGCGTGATCATCCAGATCTGCGTGCTGCCTTGGAAATAGGTGGTAAAGCGTTCCATGGGGTTCATTGCGGAGGCGAGGCTTAGAGTTTGCGGACGGCGGCTTTGAATTGGAGGCCGCGGTCCTGGTAGTTTTGGAAGAGGTCAAAGCTGGCGCAGCAAGGGGAAAGCAAGACCGTTTCGCCTTTGGTGGCGTGGAGGTAGCTGGTGCGCACGGCGGCATCCATGCTGGAAACCTCTTCGTACAACTCCACCCGGCCTTGGAAGGCCTCGCGGATTTTGGCGACGTCGGAACCGAGGGCGATGATGGCTTTGACTTTTTTCTCGACCAAGGCATATAGCTCAGAGTAGTCGTTGCCTTTGTCGACCCCGCCGAGAATCCAAACGACAGGCGTCTTCATGCTCTCCAAGGCATAGTAGGTGGAATTGACATTGGTCGCTTTGGAGTCATTCACGAAATGAATGCCGTGGACATGGCCCACGCTTTCCATGCGGTGTTCCAACCCTTCAAAATGGGCGAGCGATTCGCGCACCATATCGCTACGGACCTGGAGCAGTCGGGCGCTGAGGCCGGCGGCCAGGGCATTGTAGCTGTTGTGTTTGCCTTGTAAGGCGAGTTCCTCGATGGTCATAGCTTCTTCAGGATGAGGGATAAGAGTAAAATGAGTACCCTCCGGATAGGCCCCGATCAAGGGCTTTTCGGCGGGTTCGGTGATATAAATGGGGTATTTCTGGGCCTTCACGCGACCGAGTTCGGCCACTGTGATGGGGTCTTCGGCGAAGTAGAGGAAGGCATCCTCTTCCGATTGGTGGGCGGTGATTTGGAACTTGGCGTTCGTGTAGTTGGCCAAGGTGCCATAGCGGTCCAAATGGTCCGGCGTGATGTTTGTCAAGACGGCCACGTGGGGCTTGAAGGTGGGGCAGTCCTCGAGTTGGTAGCTGCTGACCTCCAACACGTATATGTCCGCGGGATCGCCCAAGAGCAGTTTGCCGGCCCCGGTACCGATGTTGCCACCGACCCGTACTCGGGCGCCACTCTGCTCCAGGATGTGGCCCAGCCATGCGGTGGTGGTTGTCTTGCCGTTGGAGCCCGTGATGGCGGCTACCCTTGCGCCCTTTGGGATGTTGCGGTAGAACCACTCGATGTCGGACCAAATTTCGACGCCTGCAGCTTTGAGCGCCTGAACGACCGGCAAGGCGGGCGAGATGCCCGGGCTTTTCACGACCACCTCAAAGGCACAAAGGCGCTCGAGGTCGTGGCCACCTTCCTCAAAGTCGATGCCCGCGGCATGGAGTTCGGCCCGGTGCGCCTCGCCCAACTGCTTGCCCTCCGACAAGAAGCAGGGAATGCCGCGGTGCTTGGCAAGCAAGGCTGCGCCCACGCCGCTTTCGCCGCCGCCCAAGATGCCGATGGAAAGGGGATGCGCCATTAACGAAGCTTGAGGGTAATGAGGGTGAAAATGGCGAGGAAGATGCCGGTGATCCAGAAGCGAGTGACGATTTTGGATTCGTGCAGGCCCTTCTTTTGGAAGTGGTGGTGCAAGGGCGACATCAGGAAGATGCGTCGGCCTTCGCCGAACTTCTTTTTGGTGTATTTGAAGTAGCTCACCTGGAGGATGACGCTGAGGTTTTCGACGAGAAAAATGCCCGCCAAGATGGGAATGAGCAACTCCTTGCGTACTACAATGGCAAAGACCGCAATGATGGCGCCAATCGACAAGCTGCCGGTGTCGCCCATAAAGACCTGTGCGGGGTAGGTATTGTACCACAGGAAGCCGATGCAGGCTCCTAAGAAAGCCGCAGCGAAGACCACCAATTCGCCGGAATTTGGGATGTACATAATGTCCAAATAGCTCGCGAAGACTACCGAGCCGCTGACATAGGCCAGGATCGCTAGTGTAAATGCAATGATGGCCGAAGTGCCGCCTGCAAGGCCGTCGAGGCCGTCTGTCAGGTTGGCGCCATTGCTCACTGCCGTGATAATGAAGATGACGACCAATATGAAGCCGATCCACGCCCATTCTGCACCACCGAGCCAATCGGTGAGATGCACGTAGTCAAAGGTGGCGTCCTTCAAAAAGGGAATGGTGGTTTTGAGGCTCTGTTCCGCCTGCCCAAAAACGGGAGCTTGCTGTGTGCTTTCCCCATAGAGGTTCGTCTGACGGGCGATGGGCACCTCTTCTTTCATGGTGACATCTGGGTGAAAGGCCAGAATGGCCCCGACAATGATCCCCAAGGTGATTTGACCGATGACTTTGAAGAGGCCACGGAGGCCCTCTTTATTTTTCTGGAAGACTTTGATGTAATCATCCGCGAAACCGATGGCGCCCATCCAAATGGTCGTCAACAGGAGCAGCTGGATGTAGATGTTCCCGAGGTCGGCAAAGAAGACGACGGGGATGATGATGGCGGCCAAGATGATCAAACCACCCATGGTGGGCGTCCCTTTTTTGGCCATTTGGCCCTCGAGTCCGAGGTCGCGAATGGTTTCTCCAATCTGCTGGGCACGAAGGCGTTCAATCAATTGGCGGCCGAAGAGCAAGCTGATGGTTAAGGCGCCCAAGATGGCCATGGCCGCGCGGAAGGTCAGAAATTGGAAGAGTCCTGCGCCCGGAACATCCAAGCGGTCGAGGTAGGTGAAGAGTTCGTAGAGCATGGCTTAGGCGTGGACGTCTTTAAGGGTGGATTTCAGTACGGCAACGTCATCAAAGGGATGCTTGACCCCCTGAATCTCTTGGTATTTCTCATGGCCTTTGCCGGCGACGAGGATGATGTCCCCCGGCTTGGCGTGCTGGCAGGCGAGTTTGATGCCCTGATGGCGGTCCTCCACGGTGATGCAGCGGCGCTTCTGAACGGGGTCCAATCCCGCTTCCATATCGCGTAGAATGGCTGCTGGCGCTTCACTGCGGGGGTTGTCGCTTGTCAGGACCACGTAATCGCTGAGGTCGGCGGCAATTTGGGCCATTTGGGGACGCTTCCCGGTGTCGCGGTCCCCGCCACAACCCACGACGGTAATGATGTGCTGGGGTCCTTGCCGGAAGGCTTGTAGGGTCTGCAGAACATTTTGGAGGGCGTCTGGTGTGTGGGCATAGTCGACAATGCCGACAATCTCCTGCGGGCCTTGGACTCGTTGAAAGCGGCCATCGACCGAATGGAGGGCCGAAATACCCTGCAAGGCTTCGTCCGCGGGCATCCCTAAGGCCGTTGCCGCCCCAAAAATGGCGGCCGCATTGTAGGCGTTGAACTCACCAATCAAATGCATCCAGCATTCGCGTTGGTTCATGCTGATCAGGGTGCCATTGAGGTGGCTTTCGAGGACGCGCACCTTGATGTCTGCGGCCCGACGAAGCGCGTAGGTGATGGGTTTGGCGGCACAATCGAGCAACATGGTTTCGCCGTGCTTGTCGTCGCTGTTGACCAAAGCGAAGGCCTTGGAGGAGAGTCCGTCAAAGAGCATTTTCTTGGCGGCCACGTAGGCGTCCATGGTCTCGTGGTAGTCCAAATGGTCCCGGCTGATATTCGAAAAAATGGCCCCGGCAAAAGGGATGCCCGCCACGCGTTGCTGGACGAGCCCGTGGGAACTCACCTCCATGAAGACCACCTTGCACCCTGCGGCGGCCATATCGGCCAAGTATTTTTGCAGAACCCAAGCATCGGGGGTGGTGTGCGTAGCAGGAAATTCCTTGCCGTGAATCACAATGCGCACGGTTGAAATCAAACCAGCCTTGACTCCCCGATGGGTGTAAAGCTGGTAGAGGAGGGTGGCCGTGGTCGTCTTTCCATTGGTCCCGGTGACACCGACCAACTGCATCTGCTCGGCAGGCCGGCCAAACCAATTGGCTGCCAAGAGGGCATACGCGTGCTGAGTGTTGGGAACCTGTAAATAGGTCACGTGGGGATGTAGGCTGTCGGGGAGTTCCTCGCAGAGAATGGCACAGGCCCCAGCATTCGCGGCGGCTTCGACAAAGTGGTGGCCATCTCGATGGGTGCCGCGGATGGCGACAAATAAGCTGGCCTTGCGCACCGCGCGTGAGTCACTCGTCACGGACTCAATGGCCACTTGGGTTGGTCCCACGACGTCTTGAAGGCGCAATCCGAATAGGATGTCTTTTAGCAGTTTCATCCGAGGTGCAATTCAATGGTTTTGTCCTGGCGCGTAGCCCGCTGTACGCGACCGTGGCCATGCAGGCGAATGCGAAATCCGTGCTCCTCGAGCAAAGCGATGGCGTCCGCGGCGGCCCATCCTGTGAGGTCCGGCATACGCCCTGCCTCCAGTGCTTGAATGGCGGTCTGGCGGCGCTGGGTCATGGTCTTTTGGGACTGACTGTGCGACTTCTGAATGCCCTCGGCCCAGTATCCCGTGGCGGGGGCGGAGGTCTGAGGCGTCATGCGGTAGACGGCCATCGCTAGATCGCGGAAAACAGGGGCCGCCACAATATTTGCGTAGTATCCAACCGAAATGACCGGACGGTTAATGACCACAATGCAGGAATACATGGGGTTGTCTGCGGGAAAATAGCCGGCAAAGGAGGCTTGGTATCCACGGCTTTCAGGGTCCCAATAATTGAGCTGGCATGTGCCCGTCTTCCCGGCCATGCTCAGCGAATCGGTGTAGATGTTTTTCGCCGTACCCCGAATCACGATTTTTTCAAGCAGGTCTTGAATCTGCACGATGTTTTCCTTGGAAGCGATGGCGGGGTGGAGGACCCGGGTTTCGTAGGCGTCGGTGACGATGCCGCGATCCCGGGTGGCTTCCCAAAGAGAAGGGGCGACCATGGTTCCGTCGTTGGCAATGGCATTGTAAAACGTCAATGTTTGCAAGGGCGTTGAAAGCACTCCATAGCCGAAGAACATCCAAGGAAGCGTAGTGCCATACCAGTCTTTGTCCCCAGGCTTTGGAATGTGGGGCATGCTCTCACCTTTGATTTGAATCCCGGAACGATCGGCCAAGCCAAGCTGGTACATGCGGTCAATAAAGGCTTCCGGATTCTTGGCGTATTTGGGATAGAGGGCTTTGACAATGCCGGTGTTGGAAGAGAGTTCCAAGGATCGACCTAGGGAAATTCGGCCATATCCTCCCCGGTGCGAATCGTTCACATTGCGCCCGTAAATCGTGTAGACGCCTGGCGAGGTGTCAATGATGTCCGAGGTGTCCACGGTGCCATCTTCTAGGCCGATGAGTACGCTGGCCACCTTAAATGTTGATCCCGGTTCTGTTTTTTCCCAAACCGCATAGTTGCGCAGCTCCGTGTAGGCTGAATCCCCAGGCACTTTGCCCAAATTGGCCATGGCCCGAATTTTCCCCGTTTTCACCTCCATGAGCACGACGCAGCCATGATCCGCTCCGTATTTTTTGAGGGTGTACAATAAAGCGCGGTGGGCGGCATCTTGCATCCGGGCGTCCAGGGTCGTGATGATGTCTTGGCCGTTCTGGGGGTCGCGGGTGTAGGAACTCTCCATGGGCTTCCATTGGTTGCCGCCCAAGTTTTGCATCCAGCGTCGGCCGTCGTGTCCGCGCAGGGTCTCGTGGAAAGAGGCTTCGAGTCCGGCCGTCGCATCGGGTCGTTGGTAGCCTATGGTGCGCTCTGCCAGGCCGCCAAGGGGCATCAAGCGGGTAAAGCGCTCCTCGGCAATCAGGCCAGTCTTGAATTTACTCCCCGCGAACAAAGGGGTTTGAGCCACCTTTCGGTAATGTGAATAACTCAAGTTTTTGGCAATCAATGCGTAGCGACGTTTTCCATTGAATTGTTGGCGCAGGTAGCTGCCCCATTCGCTCGCAGTCCTTTCGGGCAGCAAGTGGGCGAGGGCCTTGGCGGTTTCGGCAATATGGGCGTTCATCCGTTCGGCGTCCACCACAGCGGCATCCCAGCGCAGCTCGTACACAGGCATGGAGGTCGCAAGCAATTGCCCGTCGGACGAATAAATGTTGCCGCGGCTCGCGGGAACCTGGCGCTCTTGGATGACTTTTTCGCGTGCAGCAGCCACCAAATCTGGGCCAAGTTTGAAGCTCACATAGTACAGTCGGCCCAGAATGCTAAAAGTTAACAGGCTGATGAACAGGACGAGGCCGGCGAGCCAACGGGTGCTTCGGGGATCAAAATCACTCATCGCCGGGCAGTTCTATGCGCTCAGGCGCACGGTGAGACGGGACCAAGCCCAATGCTTGGCTGCGTTGACGAACCGAGGATTCCGTTCCCATTTTCATGAGGTTGGATTTCGCCTCGAGGTACTCGCTTTCCAGTTCGTTCAGGTGTACCACTTTCTTGGATATCTCCTTGACCCGGGATTCGGCGCGGTGCGCTCCCCAGATTGCGATGAGGCTCAACCCCGTCACATAGAGTGCAAACGGAAGGTTGCGAATGATGACGGGGTGGCCAATAAAGCTGCCCCGGAGGATTTCTCGGGCCGCACGGCCCGATTGCTGGAGGCGTTTCTTGGATACGCGGACGCTCATAGCTCGGAACGTCGTTCGGCCGCGCGCAGCTTGGCGCTTCGTGCGCGGGGGTTCAGGTGAATTTCCTCCACGCTCGGCACTTGGGCCTTGCGCGTTATCAGATTGAAGGGCACGAGCCGGTTACCAAATGAGTCTCGGGGGGCTTCGCCTTCAAGTTGCCCTTCTCGGAAAAAGAGTTTGACCCGGCGGTCCTCCAGGCTGTGGTAGGAGATTACCACGAAGCGCCCTCCGGGGGCCAAAACATCCTTACCGCTCTCTAGGAGCTGCTCTAGGACCTCCATTTCGCGGTTAACTGCGATGCGTAGGGCCTGAAAGACCTTGGCAAAAAGTTTTTCTCCTCGGGTGCCCAACGGTTCGATGACGTCGAGAAGTTGCTGGGTTCGGGTAATGGGGCTGGTGGTATGGGCTGCCAGAATGCCTTGAGCAACTCGTTTGGGTCGATCCACCTCGCCATATACGGCCAGGGTTCGGACCAGAGTGAGCTCATCCACTTCATTGAGCCATTCCGCCGCGGATTGGCCCAGTCGGGGATTCATTCGCATATCGAGGGGGCCATCCCCTCGGATGCTGAAGCCGCGGTCAAACACATCAAACTGATGGGAGCTCACTCCGAGGTCGGCCAAAATACCGTCAACCAATGGGGCACGATGCAACTTGAGAAAGCGGCGTAGGTGTTCAAAATTGTGGGGCACTAGCGTAAAGCGGGGATCGTCAAGTGCATTGGCGGCCGCATCGGGATCTTGGTCAAAAGCGATCAAACGGCCCTGAGGCCCTAGGCGCTCCAGAATAGCGCGGCTATGTCCACCGCCTCCAAATGTGACGTCGACGTAGGTGCCTTCGGGGCGGAGGTTAAGTAAATCGAGCGATTCTTGGAGGAGGACCGGGTTATGGTAGGTCATGCTGCTCAGATTGATCGCCCATCACCTCTTCTGCCAATGTGGCAAAGTCTAAACCCGCTGGATTAACCGCATCCTCATAAGCGGCTTGGTTCCAGATTTCCAAGCCAAAGGGGGTAGCACTAAAAACCACCGTTCCCTCAAGGTGCGCAAAAGCGATTAAATCTTTTGAAATCAAAAGTCGGCCCGCGGCATCCATTTCAATCTGCTTGACTCCGGCGTGGAAAATGCGAATGAACTCGGCATTTTTTTTCACAAAACGGTTGAGCTTGCTGATGGAGGCGGTCACCTTCGCCCATTCGGCCTGCGTATGCAGCTCCAAACAAGGGCTGAATACACTGCGCTTGAGAATAAATCCGCCCGCGCCCAGCTCCGCCAGCTGCTTCTTAATGCCAGCAGGGACGGTGACGCGGCCTTTCGCGTCCATTTTGCATTCGTAAACACCAATTAATGGGGCCATAGCGGGATTTATTCCTTCAAAAATACCCATTTCTCCCACTTTCTCCCACAAATACCCACAATAGTTGATAACTTTTGACTTTCCTATCTAAATAGCTGAAAATGTGTGCGGTAGTGGTTTGCGCAACCAAGCCTTGAGGAATGCGTATCTTTGCAGCCTAAATTCCATCCCTATGGCCGAATTAGTGCATGAAGAAAAGTTTGAATACCTCCAGTCGGGGGAAGGTCAAGCCATTATTTTTCTTCACGGATTGATGGGAACCTTGAGCAATTTTCAAGCACAAGTCGATCACTTTAGTGCTCTCAACTACCAGGTAACCGTTCCTCAGTTGCCCCTCTATAGCATGCCCCTTGCGACGACTTCCGTCAAGAGTTTGACCAAGTTTTTGAAGTCATTCGTGGACCACAAGGGCTATGAAAAAGTCATTCTGGTAGGCAATTCACTCGGAGGGCATATTGCCTTGATGTTCCAAAAAATGTATCCGGAGTCTGTGGCAGGTCTAGTCCTTGCTGGATCTTCGGGTTTGTACGAATCCGCCATGGGAAATTCGTATCCGCGCCGGGGAGATCGAAACTACATTGCAGAGCGCGTGCGCGATGTCTTCTATGTGAAGGAGGTCGCGACGGACGAGCTGATTGACAATGTGTTTGATACCGTGAGCGACCGGAATAAGGCCATCAAAACCTTAGCCATTTCCAAATCGGCCATTCGCCACAACATGGCGGAAGACTTGCCCGGATTTGAGGTGCCTGTGTGCATTATATGGGGCCGTCAAGATGCCGTCACTCCGCCTGAAGTCGCGGACAAGTTCAATGAGCTACTTCCTCAATCCGAATTGCATTGGTTGGATGAGTGTGGCCACGCTGCCATGATGGAGCGCCCCACAGAATTTAATCACCTTGTTACCGGATGGCTGGATCGGATTCTCCCAAAAGCCTAATTCACGTCAAAGCGGAGTTTCTTCAGTCCGCTTCTCGGACCGA
>DFSS01000019.1:23375-36212 GCA_002381225.1 Flavobacteriales bacterium UBA3431
TCCTTGATCAACATGCTGGCCAACCATCAGGGTCTGGCCAAAACATCGGGAAAACCAGGTAAAACCCAGCTTATCAACTTGTTCAAAATGGACGAGGGAGCCTGGAGCTTGGTGGATCTTCCTGGCTATGGCTACGCCCGGGTGAGCAAGGTTCAGCGGGAGACCTTTTCCAAAATGATCAGCCATTATCTGCGCAACCGCGCCAACCTGGTCAACGTCTTTGTATTGATCGATGGCCGCCATGAACCCCAGGAAATTGACCTGGATTTTTTGCGCAGTCTTGGCCAATGGGGCATTCCTTTTAGCTTGGTATTCACCAAGTTGGACAAACTGTCCTCCTCTGCCTTCGGAAAGAATCAGGCGGCCATGAAGCGCAAGTTGTTAAAGGAATGGGAGAATTTACCTCCCATGTTTTTGTCTAGTGCCACCTCCGGACTGGGCCGCACCGAAATCATCCGCTACATCCAGGAACTCAACGAAGAAGTG
Source organism: Flavobacteriales bacterium UBA3431 (assembly GCA_002381225.1). Classification (GTDB taxonomy): domain Bacteria; phylum Bacteroidota; class Bacteroidia; order Flavobacteriales; family Schleiferiaceae; genus TMED14. The sequence goes on from DFSS01000019.1 coordinate 23,862, forward strand.
GGTCCCATCATGGCGGAGCAACTCGGAAAATAAGCCCACCTTTTTCCGGCGAGCATCGCTCCCTTCCGGTTTACCCGATTAATTTCTGCTTCTCCGCAAAGTAGCGGGCAAAATCGCGCATATCCTCCGCCATTGCCTCCTCGTTCGTGGCGCGCTGAAAGCCATCCGCCATGGCCAGGAGGGTCTGGTGGTAGAACTTCTTCATGTCGTCGACCAACATGTCTTTGGTCCACAGATCAATTCGGAGCGCCTCTTTCCCCTTGCCATCCCATACGGTTAACATGAAGGCATCGGCCGCCGCTTGATCCACCCCACCTTCGGGGGCAGCCCACGAAATGGCTTCGGGCACTCGGTTATCATCGAGAGAAATTTGGAGCGTAATGGTAGAATCCATGAAAAAGGTGTTAGGGGCGGTACCCCGATTGTTGAAAAAGACTTTGAGCGTCGGCAAATTCCATGATTTCGAGGAGTGTCGATTCTGGATGCTGCCGCCAATACGATTGGAGAATTTGCCAGCCAAACCAGACCCCTGCTTTCCCCGGAATTTCGCGGTCTTTTGGGGTGCCCAATTTGCTGAAAGGCGCAGGCATAATGAGCTTGCGTTTAAGGTCTACCTCATCATTGAAGAGCCAACGCTGGCCCACAAAGAGGCCCCATAAATCGGCTTCATTTTCCTCCATGAAAGCGTGGTCTCCCGGCGTATAGCCCAAGGCGCGGAGGGCGGCATCCTCTCCCAAGGTCGCTTGGACAAAGAGGACCGTTTTGGCTTCGGAAATCATCCCAGAAAGAAGGCTAAAGTCGCTTGGAAGAGCTTTGGAATCGTGCCAGGACGCGATGGCTTTGAAAATTTCGACAGGGGCATTTTCGGGCTGGTGCTGCTGGACCAAATAGGCACTTTCCTGGGCATAGGCGGGGTGATTCGCCCCTAAGTAGCGGTCAAGCGGTAGGAAGATCACCCCCGGAGCGATGAGGACCATAGGCGCTTCATTGCGGCTCACATACGTGTACACGCGTTGGACTGAGTACCCGCTTGAAGAGGCGCCGATATGCGCTGCGTAGCGATCCAGACCGCCTTGAATCGCTGCAACGAGTGCCTCATTTTGAAGTGCGGGCACCTCGGCTTGCACGGTCCGAACATCCTGGTAGAGTGCTTTGACCTCGGGGTCCGTCAAATAGGGCAAAAGATCATCGCGCCAGTCGCCCTCGGGGACGCTGGGGAGGAAGAGTTCGGGGTATTTCGGCGCTAAATGCTCCAGCATGGGGAGCAAAGTCACTGAATCCAGTGGGAGTACGGAATCCGCAAAGGCCACAAATTCAATCGCTTCCGATTCTACAGGGGCGATGTCCCAAGGATCAGTTTGGCAGCCGCTAAAAGCCGCGACCATCCCGCCAAGGAGTAGTAATTTTGAACAGAATCGCTTCATTGCGGTTTCAAAAGTACTCCGCATCGCATGAATGAATCTGCTGTCACTTCGCATATTGTTGATTGGATGAAAGCCTATGCGCTTCAAGCGCGTGCCAAAGGCTTCGTCGTGGGGGTTTCCGGAGGGATCGATTCCGCCGTGACGTCGGCCTTAGCGGCTCGAACCGGCTTGACCGTCCACCTCCTCGAAATGCCCATTTACCAGCCCGAAAGCCATGTGAACCGCGCTTGGAAGCACATGGATGACCTGGCAGAGCAGCATCAAAACGTCTACAAGCGCCGGGTAGATCTCAGTCCAGTTTACGAGGCACACGTCAAAGCCTTGGATTTGGACGATTCGGACAGTCAATTCTTGGCCCTCGCGAACACGCGGGCTCGACTTCGCATGGCGACCCTTTACGCGGAGGCCCAAAACCATGGATTGCTCGTAGCGGGCACCGGTAACAAAGTGGAAGATTTTGGAGTAGGCTTTTACACCAAATACGGGGATGGGGGAGTCGACCTCAGTCCGATTGCCGACCTCTTAAAAACGGAGGTGTACGCCCTGGGTACGCACCTTGGCGTTTCCAAATCCATCCTCAAGGCGCGTCCGACGGATGGGTTATGGAGCGATGACCGCAGTGATGAAGACCAATTGGGCGCGACCTATCCTGAGCTGGAATGGGCCATGCTGTTTGCCGAAACGATAGGTTGGGACCCCAGCACCCCGTACGAAGCAGACGGACGCTTTCTAGCAGGGCGAGGACTCACGGTGCGCCAAGGAGAAGTCTTCAAGATTTATGCCCAGCACCACCGGGCCAACCGACATAAGATGTTGCCGATACCGGTGTGCGTGGTCCCTAAAAACTTGAAGTAAAGCCTTTTAATCCGCCCAACCGGCGTTCACCCATAGTGGGTTGCCTGTGCAGGCGCTTGGGAAGGCGATGTCCAGGATTTTACAGAGCGTTGGCGCAATGTCCTTCACGCCGATGCGTTCATTGTGGCGCGAACTCGGATTGAATCCGTTGCCCATAAAGACCACGGGAACATGCGTGTCATAGGCGTAGCCTGAACCATGGGTGGTTCCTTCGTTGCTGTAGGAGAGGTGGCCAGGATGTAGGGCAAAGTAGACTTGACCGCCGCGCTTGTCCGTGCCGTTTCGGCGCATTTCAGCAAATGGGTCTGGCGAAATGCGAATCTCTTCCAGCGTCCAGGCCTCCGCAATAGCTGGGTGCTTCAACAGGGCATCGCGCGTGGCATCCATCCAATCGTCTGCCTCGTCATCGCCTAACTGGCTGAGGTCCAAATGCACTTGTTCGTTGCTGAAATTCAAAACGGCCTCAGAAGGGACTCCTTCGGCGGCAATCAGGCTACGTAACTCAGCTTCCAGGTCAGCAGGATACCAGTTGGCGGTGGGCATGGCTTGCTCAAGCAGGCGCGGATTTTGGGCCGCGCCATGGTCTGCGGTCAGAACGACGAGGTACTCGCCCGCACCTACCAAGGCATCTAAGCCTTTGAAGAGCTCACCCAATTGAGCGTCCAAACGCAGGTACATGTCCATGGTTTCGTGGGAACGCACCCCTGTGGCATGTCCGATGTAATCCGTGGCAGAAAAACTAATCGCGAGCACATCCGTCACGCCAGCGGTGTTTTGTCCAAGTTTCTCCGCTTTTACTGCTGTGAGCGCAATGTCTACAAGGATTTGATTGCCCCAGGGGGTTGCTTTAAGGGCTTCAATGCCCCCAGCGCGATACAGCGCAGTTAGGTCGTAGGGAAAATCCGCCGACGCGGCTCCCTTGGGTGCGCGTTCGTATGCGTTTGTGTAGGTAGAAGGGTAGATGCTGCGGTCATGCGAATAATCCCACACCCCCTTCATATAGGATTCGGGGCTGTATTTCTTGTTAAAGCGTTGCATCCAAACGGGTAGTTCTTCCATGTACGCGGTGGAGGTGATGAAACCACTAGCATCCAACCAAAAGGCGCCATCCCCAAAGTGCCCGGCGGCCGTTATGGCCCCTCGGTCCTTGAGGGAGAAGCCGAATACTTTCGAAGCACCGTCGGTGGCCAGCTCCAACTCATCGGTCCACGTGCTGCTTTTGATATTCTTTGGGCTCCGCTTTCCTTGTGAGGCATTTGGATCCAAGCCCACTCCAACGCCGGAAACGTCGGCATCTTCCACACAATACATGAAGTCGCGGGATTCAGGCTGGTACCAGTCGTTGGCTATGATGCCGTGGTAGCGCGGATCCGTCCCGGTATAGATGGAGGCGTGACCGGGACCCGTGTAGGTAGGCGCATAGGTGTAATGCGCGTTGTAGAACACTTCGCCACTGCCTAAAAGCGTGGCAAAGCCGCCCTCATAATGATCCGCCCATCGGGTGAGGTAATCAGCACGCATTTGGTCCACGACGATGGACACGACCAACTTGGGCTTTTGGGCCTGAGCACCCACAGCCAAAACAAGACCAAACACGAGGCCCAGATGCTTCAAAATCCGCTTCATAGGTGTAAAGTTAGGGCGCAATCGCTTCCCATGCCTGTTGGCATTTCTCCAGGGCAGCCGTGGCTTTTTCCCAAGCGGCAAAAGCCTTTTCGCTCGCCTTTTGCAGGTCTTCGTAGCGGCTGTAGAAATCGGGTTCCGCTGACACCTTCTTGAATTCCACCGGGTTGGCCATAACCTGGTCCACGGCATCCAAGGCCGCATGAGCCTTTTCAAAAAGCTCTTGGGCCTTTTTTTCTTCCCGCTCAGCTTGGCGGAGATCTCTTTCTGCCGCTTTGAGCTCCTCGCGGCTCGCTTTGGGCGGCCGCGCTTCCTCCAGCGCTTTGGCGTCGGCCTTTTGTTGTTTTTTGGCGTCTTGCTGGAGTTCTACCTCCCGCATCGATTGCATCTTGCGTTGCTCGAGGAAGTACTCAATGCCTCCTAGGTATTGCTTGATCTTGCCTTCCTTGAACTCGTAGGTCATGTTGGCGAGCCCATCGAGAAACTCCCGGTCGTGGGAGACCACCACCAATGTGCCTTCGTAGGACTCCAGAGACTGCTTAAGTACATCTTTGGCTTGCATGTCCAAGTGGTTCGTCGGCTCGTCCAAAATCAACAGGTTGATCGGGTGGAGCATCAGCTGACAGAGGGCCAAGCGGCCTCGCTCACCTCCGGAGAGGACACTGACTTTTTTTTCCACATCGTCGCCGGCAAACATGAAGTTTCCGAGCAATTTGCGAGCCGACTTGCGCAGCTCCTCCGGGGCTGCGTCTTCGATCGTGGCGAGCACGGTCTTGCTGCCATCCAAGGCTTCGGCCTGATTCTGTGCGTAGTACCCCACTTGCACTTGATGGCCCCACTCAAGCCGTCCTTCGTGGGCCAAATTCTCCGCCAAAATTTTCACCAGCGTGGATTTGCCTTGGCCGTTTTGCCCGACAAATGCCACTTTTTGGCCGCGTACGAGTTCCATTTCCAAACCGCGCAGCACATGCTTTTCGCCGTAGTGCTTGTGAATCTTCTCCATGCGAACCATCACCTTGCCTGAATGCGGGGCAGGCGGAAACTTGAAGCGCATACTCCGCGTATCCTCGTCGTCGACCTCAATGATGTCCACTTTGTCCAACTTCTTGATCAGGCTTTGGGCAAAGGAGGCCTTTGACGCTTTGTAGCGGAAGCGCTCGATTAACTGCTCCGTTGCCTTGATTTCCTTCTCCTGGTTCACCTTGGCTTGGCGCTGCTTTTCGCGGATTTCGGCCCGAAGGCTCAAATATTTGTAGTAGGGGCAGGGAAAGTCGTAGCTCTTTCCCAAAACGATTTCAATGGTCCGCGTCGTGGCGTTGTTCAGGAAGGTCCGGTCGTGCGAGACCAGAATGACCGCCTGGGGACTGTCGCTAAGGAATTGCTCAAGCCAGAGAATACTCTCGATATCCAAGTGGTTGGTCGGCTCGTCCAACAGGAGCAAGTCGTTGTTCTGCATCAGAATTTTGGCCAATTCCACCCGCATTTGCCAGCCTCCACTGAAGGTACTCAGGGGCTTTTGGAAATCCCCGGACGTAAAGCCCAATCCCATGAGGACACGCTCCATGTCCGCTTGATAGGTGTAGCCGCCCTGCATCATATATTCCTCTTGGGCATGCGTCAAGTCCTCAATCAGCTTCATGTAGCTATCGGACTCGTAATCGGTGCGGGTCGCCAGCGCTTCGTTCCACCCTTCGATTTGGGCTTCGAGCTTTTTAATCTCGACAAAACTGGAAGCGGCCTCTTCCCAGACGGTGGTGCTGGGTTTGGGCGGAATATCCTGGGTGAGGAAGCCTATCTTGAACCCACTTGGGGTAGAAACTTTGCCCGTGTCCGGGGCATAATGCCCGGCAATCAGCTTCAACAAGGTCGATTTCCCGGCACCATTTCGGCCCACGAGGCCGATCCGTTCTCCAGGATTGACCAGAAAAGAAATGTCTTTGAAAAGGTCCGTGCCGCCGAAGGCTAGACCAACTTGATGTACGCTCAGCATTTGGGTGACAAAAGTAACATTCCCCCGTGAGGCAACGACCTACCTTTACTAAGTTCTTCCGAAAGAATCTCAATCGACTCCCCATGCTTGGAAAAGGCCAAAAATTATACTCCATTTTCACCTCCAAATGTCCCAAATGCCATGAGGGGAAACTCTTCTTGGATGCCAACCCGTACCATTTGAAAAACATGGACAAGATGCATGGGAATTGCCCGGTTTGCGGTGAACCATCGGAGCCAGAACCAAATTTCTACTACGGGGCCATGTATGTATCCTATGCCTACACGGTAGCCCTGTTTGTCGGAACCTACCTGGTTGCGGCGCTCGTTTTGGGGCTAGGAATGTGGCCAACCATCGGGCTCCTCGCTGGATTGCTGGTGGTTCTGGGCCCGTATATATTCCGGCTGAGCCGAATCACCTACCTCAATTTCTTCGTGCACTACGACCCCGAAGCCGTTTCCAAGGCTTCCAATAAGCGCTGACTCAGTGCCGGGGCGGTCAACGCTCCTCGGGAACCCAACCCGTTCAAATAGCCCAAATGTGGATGGGCAGGATGCCATCCCCATCGGGGTTGGCGGTCTTGCATGGTCGGTCGGACCCCCACCCATTGGTTTTCCACACGGACAGCCTGGGTGAACCAGCCTTGGAGTTTGGTCAAGATCTCTTCCCGGGCCGCTTCACTCGCCCCCGCATCTAGCTGATCCCAGGCATAGGTCGACCCCGCCTGATAGCGCCCATCGCCATCGGGCAAGAGAAAGATGTTTTTGTGCAGCGCATGGGTGATGGGTTCTCCATCCCATGCAATGCGCAGCCCTTCGCCTCGTGTTGGCGCGAAGGGTAAGGGCCCAAAGAAGGATTCGGTCCACTTGCCTGGATAGCCCTCAGCCAGCAAGCAAACATCCAGGGCCTGCCCTTGGAGCTGCACGCGGCCATCCCCCAAGGTGAGTGTCGTGACCAATTCAGAATGAACATGGTGCTCACGAGCAAAGAAGCTCCGGCTTGCAGCGAGGTAATGGGGAACACGCAATCGACGGCTTTGTAGGACTTCCCCCAAGGCTTCACCCTTCAAGTCAGCATGAGGGAGGGGGTGACAGGGCCCGATAAAGGGCGCAAAGGCCGTGTCTAAGGCCAAATCTTCCCAAGCACGAAGCGATGTCCCATCGGGCAAAACTTCATACACTGGACCGGGATAAAAAAGAGACGTCTTCAACTCGGACGTGACCCGGGCATAAAAACGATCCATGGTCGCCATGTGGTGATGGGCATCCTGGACGAGGCGTTTGCGTTTGAGGACAATGGGATTGATCAATCCGGCGGCGACCCAGGAGGCTCCGTCTTGACTCCCGGGGTCAAAAATGTGAACAGAGTGCCCAGCCCAATGCGCTTGCCATGCGAGGGCAGTACCTGCTAAACCTTGACCGAGTATACCGATGCGCATAGTGGGGTGGAATAAAAAAGGCCGCAAACGCGGCCTTTTCTAGCAGGAAGTTCCGTTTAGAACTGCCAAAGATTGTGTTCGTAGTCGCGCAATTCCTCGCGGATGCGGCGTGATTCCAGCAATTGCTCCATGGGGCGGTTTTGCTTGTAATCCTCAATCATACGGTCGTAGACATTGTCTTCTTTGTACACCACAGAATTGAAGTACCGCATCTGGAGAATCTGATCGAAGGTCAAACGACGCGTATTGTTATCTGGGTTGTAGGCAATGTTGGTAGACAGTGCTTGGCGGGCATCGGGGAACCAAATCCAGAAGATGTTATAAATCTCTTGGGTCTGGGGGTCCTTCACGACAGGAGAAAGACCAATGATGCGGCTCTTCATTTCACCACGCTGTTTGTCGAAATACCAATCGGATTTGATCTCCCAAGCAATGACGTTGGGGGACTTCAACTCGATGGAATCCACGGCGAGGATAATGCTGGGATCATCAGGATCGCGCAGTGTGTCGACACGAATGAGGATTTGTGCCACCTCTTGGGGCGTTAAGTACATCTCAAAGAGGTCGTCGCGGTACACCTCGCGGATACTGCCTTCGCTCATGATGGCGTCCTTGATGACGTCGAACATGGACTTGCGGTCTGGCAAGGGCACCACGGGGTAGTACAAGGGGTGGTTCAATTTCTCCTGAACATGGATGCGCTCCCAATGGCGGCTAGACCACATCATGTCGTCCTGACGCAAGAAAGGATAGGGCACTACACGCGTGTTGGCATAGTGAATGTCACTCTTCGGGATCAAGCCATCGTCCTCGGGGGTGATGACCTGGCCAAACGCGGCTACAGAGAGCGCAAAGGCGAGAAGGCTTAGAAACTTTTTCATAATTACTGAACGTCAATAGAGATGATACCCACATTGGAGACGCGCGTACCCTTGGGCGTAGTCGCCACAATTTTACGGATACTTACAGTGCTACCAGGGCGCAGACGAGTGATGAGTTCACGCGCAGTGCTAGGAATGGAGTTGCCTTGAACTTGGATCGGAGGTTGGCCATCCATTTTCAGTTCGAAAGAAACGACTTTCAAAGGCAGATCGAAGGGGAAGTCTTCATAGCCCGCTTCCACTTCAGCTTTGCTCAACAGAGAAGCAGACATAATGCCTTCTGATTTCTTGTAGACCATTCCAACAGCTTGGGGGAGACCTTTGATGCGGAATTCCTTGGAACCGGCATCGCGTGTCTTGCCGTCGGGCATCTTGACGCGAACATTGATGACTACTTCTTTACCTGAAATTTTCGTGACGTCCGCCATGTAGTTGCCGTTGCTTCCAGAGACACCTGGACCGGAAACCACCAAGTCTTTGGGGGCTACGCCGGGAACAGAGATTTCAAGAGGGTTGTCTACGCTCCGGTAGAGCACGTTCATCTTCGAAGGAGAGATGACGACCATAGGCGGTGCAACCGTGTAAACCACGTCGTACGTGTATACGGTCTCGCTACCAGGAAGCTGCATGGTACCGGACAATTTCTTTTCACCCACGCCGGATGCAGGTAGGCGGAGTTTACCTACGCCATTTTCCACGGCACTAGGGGTAATGCCACCGAATTCGGGGTTGTTTCCGCTGTTGTAGGCGGCCAAGAATACGTCGGCCTCGTAGGTGCCCCCTTGGGTAACGAAAGTTCCGTTGGTAGGCATAACGACAGCTCGTACGCCATCAAACTTGATGGTCGCGGCATCAATGGAGGAGTATAAATGCTCCACCGATTTTGCCTCCATGCGGCGCACCCGTGATTGAAGATCCGTGATGAAAGGGATAATTCCGGCCAGGGGAAGTTCGGAGAAGGTGGCCATTTCCCACGTCATCTTCTTGCCTTCCTGTTGCACATCGGAAAAGTCAAACGCTTGATTCAGTTCGTTTTTCAAGTTGTCATCGTTCCCAGCCACGGTCAACAAATAGTCGCGGTAGGCGGTGAGTTGTGCTTTGATTTCCTTCGCTGCACCTTGGCCGCCAATGCTTTTGTCGTTCAAAAGGTAGTTTTCGGGGATATCGCGGTTGTCTGCACCGTTAAGACGGCCATCTTCTTCTTCGTCCACCCCGCCGGTCAAATCGATCAAGTCCGTACGGGTTTTGCTCAAGAGGCCAAACACCTCATCCGTCTTGGATCGAACCTCCTTAGCGACTTCCCAAGGGGCTGCTGCACGAGGATTGTCTTGCAGTTGCGCCTCAAAGGAACGATAGATGTTCTCCGTGCCCTTGGCTACGGTGGTGACTGTGGCCGTCATGCCTTGGTCGAGCTTGTGCAGAACCAAGAGGATGTCTTTGGAGACGTTGAGCGCCAGCATAGCGGTCAACACCAAATACATCATGTTGATCATTTTTTGACGGGGAGACAGAGTACCTGAAGCCATGGTGGGGAGTTATTCGTTGGGAAGGGTGTGAATCAGTGATGTGGTCGTTTTAGGCACGGTTGCCGCCCATGGCAGCCAACATGTTTCCGTAAACTCCGTTCAACTGGCCCAGGTTATTGGCCAATTTGCTTACTTCTTCAGACAAGTTCTCAGAACTCGCCATGGAAGAGCCAAGCTTCTCCATGAGGCTGTTCTGTACTTCCACTTGATTGGTGGTATTCTCAAGCTGCACAGCGTAGAGCGCATTCAATGCCTCCATGTTCTTCGCTGCAGAGTTGAGTTGATCTGAGTAGGCAGCCGTCGCACCCGCAGCGTCCACGGCAGAGTTCAATGAAGCAGCCGTATCACTTAAGCGGCGCATTCCCTCACCAAGGCTGGTCAACAATTCGGGGCCAATCTTGGCTTCCTCCATCATGCGGTCCATCTCTTGGGTCAAAGTGCCTTTGCGACCCCCTTTGCCCGAGGACTCACCGCCTTCGAATTCTGGATAGACCAAAGACCAATCGTACTCCTTAACAGGCGCCTCGAAGGCAGAGATTGCGAAGATGACGGCTTCGGTGGTCAAACCGAGAATCAGCATCAAATCAGCGAAGGGCAAGTGCAAGATTTTGAACAGAGCACCCATGATAACGACTGCTGCACCCAAACCATAGAGTTTGGTCATGAAGTTCTTGAAGCGCTTACCGTTTACGTCAATTAAAGCCATGTCAAAGAGAATTAGAGTTGTGTTGTAGAGGGTTTGGGTTTAGAAATCACGAGCGTCTCGGCCCAAGAAGCTTTGTACAGTGCGGAATCCGATGTACGACTTATTGGTGTCCTGGTACTCGTAATCGCGGGCACCTACTTGCATGTAGGAGGCAATGTCTTTCCAAGATCCCCCGCGAATGACTTTGCGCTTGAGGGTCTCAGGGTCGCTATCTGTAGCGTTGTATTTGAAGTCAGGGTTGAAATCCGCCACATAGTAGTAGCTCGCCTCGTCCCATGCGGTACTGGTCCACTCAGCCACGTTGCCGGCCATACAATAGAGACCATAGCCGTTTGGCTCATAGGACGTCACCTTCACAGGGTGGAAACCACCGTCAGCCGTTAGGTTGCCTCGTGATGGCTTGAAGTTGGCCAAGAAACAGCCTTGGCTATTTGTGGTGTAGGGACCGCCCCATGGGTAGGTCGTCAATTCAAAGCCACCACGTGCAGCGTACTCCCACTCTGATTCCGTAGGTAGACGGAATTCATTCTCCTGGAAATCGTTGTTGTCCTTCAAGTACTCGTTGCGGTAGCGCGTGCGCCAGTTGCAGAAAGCCATCGCTTGCTTCCAGTTCACCCCCACCACGGGATAGTTGTCGTAAGCAGGGTGCCAGAAGTAATTGTCGTGCATCTGCTCGTTGAAAGAATAGGTGAAATCAGCCAACCAAACCAACGTGTCGGGATAGATGTTGACGATCTCGCTCTCAAAGAAGCTGGAGCGATCAGAGATGGCCTTGCCATCCTTGATGTAGTCCTTGTAGGAGAAGGTACGGCCGTCGCCATCGGCGTCGTTGAAGTCGTACTGCACACGGTTGCTCTTTTTGGCTGCCTTTTGCTTGTCAATCCAGAAGTAGAGGTAGTTGAGCTGGCGCGCATCCAACATACGACCTCCCAAGTAGCGCTCTTCAGGAGCCAAATACATGGATTCAATGACTTCCGTGTATTCAATGGAAGGATAGCGGCGCGTATCCCATACGAGCTTGCGGCTCCAATCGAGGTGCGTTTGCATGCTGTCGGGGTATTCCAATCCGACGTACTCTTCAAAGTATGTGGGGTTATTCATGTCCGCATAACTGATGTACTCATAGTCTTCTACGAGGCCTTCGGCTAGACGGTAGCGAAGAATGGAGTCGCGCACCCACTGGATGAACTGACGGTATTCGTTGTTCGTGATCTCGGTCTCGTCCATGTAGAAAGAGGATACACTCACCGTTTTTGTGGGGGCCGTCAACGTCGAAGGAACGTCGATGTCCGAGTTACCCATATTGAAGGAGCCTTGGGGAATGTAGACCATTCCGTAGGGATCCGATGGGTAAAAATCCGGGCGGTTTTGGACGCCGACGAGTTCGCCGTGGTCCGAACCAGAACACGCCGCCAAAAGGGCGACGGCAGCCAAAGAGGCTAACCGGAAGAAGATGGTTGATTTCTTCATAGGTGCTTGCTTAACGCATATAAGAGTGCGATATTACAAAAATCTTACGTTTCTATAGCTTCCTGGGACCTTCTCAGGGATCTCAATGTTGAAGCGATAGTTGAGGAAAATCTCATGACTTCCTCCGCTGTAACCGCTCAGCGCGGATGTGGTAATGTCATAAGAATAGGCGAGTCGTAATGACGGAAGTATCTGATATCCAGCCATTAAACTGAGTGCGTCTTGATTCCGGTATCCCAATCCTCCATAGATTTTGTCTTGCAAAAGAGCATTGACATTCAGGTCCATGGAGATATTCGAATTGAGGTCAGATTTTATTAAAAAACTTGGGGTTAATACCAATTGATAGTCTGGCAGGGACAAATGATAGCCTCCAGTGAGGTAATAGTGCAGCTTGCTCTTGTAGCGGGCGGAGCCCCCAAAATTGGCTTCACTCTG
>DFSS01000019.1:36498-44690 GCA_002381225.1 Flavobacteriales bacterium UBA3431
AAGTTCAATTCGGGCGTCATGGCGGACGTGTTGGGACGCAAAATCGTGGGGTCGTTGGATCCTGCCGTTCCATCGGGATAAATCCACTGGGCGGTTTTGACGTTTTTGTTTCGGAAATCGACCGACAAGCCCAAACCAAGTGTTCCGGGGCCGAGGTCTAGCTGGTATGCGTAACCCAGGGCAGCAGAAATATCTTGGAAGAAGCCGATTTGGTCGTTCACAATGTTGACTAGGAGACCTCCGTGTAAGATGCTCAAAGGGATGTCGGCATTGATGTTCTGGGTGGTCGGGGCATTGTCAAAGCCCACCCACTGAGATCGGTGGCCAACATTCAAGCAAATGGCGTCATTGCTCCCGGCCACGCCAGGGTTGAAGCCAATCGTATTGTGGTAGTACTGCGTGAACTGAACGTCCTGCTGTGCCAAGGCCACACCGGAAAATCCAGCAAGAAGGGCGGTTGAAAGGATTATGCGTACAGTCATGCAGGGCAGTTTGAGGCCTAAAAATAGAAATAATCCGCCACCCTTCGGCGAAAGAAGAAAAAAACTGGTCAGTAATTTAAACCGTGTTACAGGGCTTTATGGACGGCCTTCCACCAGCGATCGGGGATTTCCCCTTGCTGTGCCAATTCATAATCCTTTAAGGAGCAAGGCATTAAATGCTGGCGGGCATCCTGACCTGGGTGGGCGGGAACCTCCATCCACCACCGCCCACTGAAGGGAGATTTGTAGAAAATCAATTCTTGGCTTTGGGACTCCAAGAGCACGGTAAAGCGGGTGTAATCGGCTTTGGGACGAAGGGGGTAGTCTCCTTTGCGCCATTGCACGCCTTCCAAAAAGTACCAGAAAGCTTGGGCGATCAGTTGGGCATTTTGGCCGGTTGGATCCAACTGGGGATTGTAATCGAAATAGCCCACGGAGGTCAGCTTATCCGACATGCCCGCATACCGCATGGCCGCGCAGAGTTCCTCTGCTGTGAGTCCATTGGGGGAGGGGTTCGACTGGCCCGGAGCATCGGCCATGCGCACAACGTGATTGTTGAAAATCATGAGGTCGGCGTCGCGCACCAGTGGTTCAATTTCTTGGATTTGGCCTCGGACTTCTCCCAATCGATGGGCGTGGAAATGCATTTTCTCAAAGAGGTCCAAAACCTCCGGAGCCACGTAATAGGCTTGGTGCCCAATGTGGGCGAGATTGTACAGCGAATAGGGCTTGGCGGTGAGCATATGGCTCAGCACGTTTTGATCGGAAAGGGGATCGCTGTCTTGGCCAAGGGCAATCCGGCTGTGGGCCACCCCCACGTTGACGAGTTGCTCCAAGTGGCTGTATGCCCGGTAAAGGGAGAGGCTAAGGTCCGAGCTGCCTCCCAAAACAAAGGGAATGCAATTGCAGCGAAGGATTTCCACACAGAGTTCTTCCAAGGCTGCCATGCTGTCTACAGTGTCGCGCCCCGGGAGAATGTCCCCGAGATCGGCCACGCTAAAATCCCAGGAGCCAGGGAAGAGCGCATAGAGTTCTTTGCGCACTGCACGAGAGGCGTCGCGGGTCCCCCGTTGGTCGGTGCTGGCACGGTCTTCGGGGATTCCCAAAAAGGCGATGCGCACCGTTCGGAGGTCGGGTAGGCCCGCTTCTTCCGTGTGAATAACGAGGGTGCGGCCCAGCGTTCCGGGTTTGGCATCTTCAAGCCATTCCTGGGGTATCGGTTGGAGGGCGTTTTCCCACATGGCTTACTTCTTTTTTCCCTTGCTAGCTGAGGGTTTGCGGCCAGCTGGCTTACGTCCGCGGCCCGATGGCTTCCGGTCGCCGGCAGCCGCGATGAGCTCCAGAGCCAATTCAGCAGTCAACGTGGAGACCTCCGTCGTCTTGGGGATCGGGTAGTTCGCGCCGTTGTATTTCATGTAGGGCCCGTATCGTCCTTGTGTCACCACAATCTGACCTTCTGGTCCGTCAAAGCTAGCCAACTGGGCGGCGGCGGTGGCTTCCGCTTTGGCTCGGATGAGGGCGATAGCTTCGGCTTCGGTGATGGTGTACGGGCTCAGTTCCTCGGGGAGGCTAACAAAGGTTTTCCCAACTTGGACATAGGGCCCAAAGCGGCCAACACTCGTCTTCAAAGGTTGGCCTTCGTAGGAGCCCAAAGTTCGGGGCAAACTCAAGAGGGGGAGGGCTTCTTCGAGCGTGATGGTTTCCACCGACATTCCCTCAGGAATGCCCGCAAAACGTGGTTTCTCTTCGTCCGTGGTTTCACCCACTTGCACGACGGCCCCAAAGCGGGCGATGCGGGCGTAGACGGGTTTGCCCGTTTTCGGTTCTGTGCCGAGGAGGCGTTGACCGCTGGCCCGGTCCGCATCCGCCGACTTGGCGATTAGTCCATTGAATCCTTGGTAAAAGTCGGCCAAGACTTCCGTCCAGGAGACTTTGCCATCGGCGACTAGGTCGAAATCATTCTCCATTTTGGCCGTGAACTGGTAGTCCATGACGGTGGTGAAGTGCTCATTCAAAAAGTCCGTGACGATGTTGCCCATGTCGGTAGGGACCATGCGGCCCTTGTCCGATCCCGTCTTTTCGGTCTTGTCCTCCCAGGTCCATGCGCCCTGTTGAAACGTACCGACGGCATAGGCCCGCTCGACGCCTTCATTGACGCCTTTTTGGACATACCCCCGCTTTTGAACGGTGGTAATCGTCGGGGCATAGGTGGAAGGTCGGCCAATGCCCAGTTCTTCCAATGCCTTGACCAACGTGGCTTCGGTGAATCGGCCGGGAGGGCGGGTAAAACGCTGTTGCGCTGTGGCGCGGAGTAGCTGAATGGCGTCCCCTTCTACCAAGGTTGGCAACAGGCCCGCATCCTCTTCTTCCTCGTCTACGCCTTCTCGGTACACCTTGAGGAAGCCATCAAACGCAATCATTTCGCCTTTCGCGACAAAGCGCAGACCGGCGGTGTTGTCGATTTGGGCTGTCGTGCGCTCTAGTTTGGCATCGGCCATTTGGGAGGCCATGGTACGCTTCCAGATCAGCTCATACAATTTCTTTTGGCCTGGATCGAGTCCGGCCGTGGTTACGTTCAGATTGGTCGGACGGATGGCCTCGTGCGCCTCTTGAGCGCCTTTGGCTTTCGTGCTGTAGCGGCGAATCTGCACATATTGGCTTCCGTATTGGGCCGTAATGCTGTCTTGGGCCGCCGCTAAGGCATCTTCACTCAGGTTGACCGAATCGGTACGCATGTAGGTAATGAGACCGTTTTCATACAATCCTTGAGCGAGGGACATGGTGCGGTTGACCGAATAGCCCAACTTCCGAGAGGCCTCCTGCTGGAGGGTGGAGGTGGTGAATGGTGCAGCGGGACGGCGGCTGGCGGCTTTTTTCTCCAGACTGGCCACGTGAAAGGGGCCGTTTCCGAGGCTCGCTAGCGTCTGCTCGACGTCATTTCGCGCAGCAATCCCTTGAGGCATTTCGGCACTGAAGGCGGCCCCGGCGGGGTTGGCAAATTGGCCATGAATGCGGAAATCGCTTTGGGATTCAAAGGCTTGGATTTCGCGCTCGCGCTCCACAATGAGGCGCACGGCAACCGACTGTACTCGGCCGGCGCTCAGTCCCCGCTTGACTTTCTTCCACAAAACGGGCGAAAGCTCGAAGCCGACGATGCGGTCGAGCACCCGGCGCGCTTGCTGGGCATTGACCAAGTCCATGTCGATTCGGCGGGGTTGGTCGATGGCTTTGAGGATGGCTGTCTTCGTGATTTCGTGAAACACGATGCGGTTGGTTTTCAGCGCATCGAGTTCCAGTGCTTCGGCTAGATGCCATGCAATGGCTTCTCCTTCGCGGTCCTCATCGGATGCGAGCCATACGGTTTCGGATTCCTTCGCGAGCTTCTTGAGTTTCTTGACCACCTCTTTCTTGTCGTCGCTCACGGCATACCGGGGAGCGAAGTCTTTTTCGAGGTCGACGCCCAGGTCGCGGTTGGGCAAATCGCGGATATGGCCAAAGCTGGATTCTACTTTAAAGTCCGGCCCTAAAAACTTTTCAATAGTCTTGGCTTTTGCGGGGGACTCGACGATGACCAGATTTTTTGCCATGAGGTTTGGTTTAGAGCGCACAAAGTAAAGGCCACATTTTTATACAATCGGCAGAAATCGTTTACTGACATTTTGTCATAAACTTCGGACGTAGTCCGTAATTTTGCCTTCATGGAAAAGAACGGCGCAGAGCGCGAATTGTTGGAGGAAGCGCGTCAAGGCGAAGCCTTGGTGCTAGAAGGAACGGGCACAGGCAAGAAATTGTACATGGAATCCTATGGATGCCAGATGAATTTTTCGGACAGTGAAATCGTCGCTTCCATTCTCCAAAAGGAGGGCTATGAGACCACGACATCCATCGAAGAGGCGGATTTGGTCCTGCTCAATACTTGCTCTATCCGTGAAAAAGCGGAGCAAACAGTTCGGACGCGTTTGGACCAATTCAATACGCTGAAAAAAGAAAAGCCTGAGCTGCGCATTGGGGTGCTCGGCTGCATGGCGGAGCGCGTAAAGGAAAAATTTTTCCAAGAAGAAAAGTTGGTGGATTTGGTGGTCGGTCCCGATGCCTACAGGGACTTGCCCAACCTCCTTGATGAGATGGATGGCGGCCGCAAAGCGGTGAATGTTCTCCTCTCCAAAGAAGAAACCTACCACGATATTGAACCCGTTCGACTCGGCGGTAACGGCGTGACGGCGTTTGTCTCCATCACCCGGGGCTGCGACAACATGTGCACATTCTGTGTGGTGCCTTTCACCCGGGGCCGAGAGCGCAGCCGCAATCCGCAGACCATCATCGAAGAATGCACACAGCTTTGGGAGCAGGGCTACAAGGAAGTCACCTTACTCGGCCAAAATGTGGACAGCTACCTCTGGTATGGAGGTGGGTTGAAAAAAGATTTTGAGAAGGCCAGCGCCATGGCGCAGTCTACGGCCGTGCATTTTGCCGACTTGCTGCATTTGGTCGCCAAAGCGGTGCCAAACATGCGCATCCGATTCTCAACATCCAACCCCCAGGACATGAAGGATGACGTGCTGCATGCGATTGCTGCGCACGAGAATATTTGCAAGTACATCCACCTCCCGGTGCAGAGTGGGAGCTCACGCATTCTCAAGGCCATGAACCGCGGACACAACCGCGAGGAGTACATCGCCTTGATTGACCGCATTCAGCGAATCATCCCCGGCTGTTCGGTTTCCCACGACATGATTGCGGGATTTCCAACCGAGACCGAGGAAGACCATGCCGAAACGCTCAGCTTGATGGATTATGTCAAGTATGATTTCGGTTACATGTTCTTCTATTCAGAACGCCCCAACACCTACGCGGCGCGGAAAATGGACGACGACATTCCCTTGGCGGTGAAGAAGCGCCGCTTGGCCGAAATTATTGCCAAGCAGCAAGAGCACAGTGCTGTGCGGCTCGCCGCCTATGTGGGTCAGACTTTGGAAGTTCTCGTTGAAGGGCGCTCCAAGCGCTCGGATGCGGACCTCTATGGACGCAGCACGTACAATACGGTGGTGGTGTTCCCGCGGGAAGAGTACCAGCCTGGCGACCTTGTTCGCGTCAAAATTGATCGTTCCACCCCGGCCACCTTGATTGGGCAGGCTGTAGACCTTGTGCGATGAAACAGGTATTCTTGACATTCTGCCTCCTGTGCGGATGGGCTTCCGCGGCCCAAACCCGTTTGCCGGATGGCACCTGGGAAGACCGGGGTTTGGCCTTCTTGCTTTTGGATGAAAGCGTTCGCAATGATGGCGCATTGTCGCTTTGTATTGCCAAGGAAGATCAGTGCATTCAGAATTTGACTGTGGGCTTTACGGTCCGGGTTTTTGACCGGGCGGGCAAGGAAATTTGGAATTCGGTCTGGACGGGCCGAACGATGGACATCCAGTTTTCTAAACCCTTGCCCCAGGCGACGCGTTTAGAGATTGAAGCGAGCGGAAATTTTGTCGTCAATCGGACGACCGCAAACCGCATTTCGACCCGGGAGCCTTTGACGCTTTCGGTTTCGTTGAATGAAACGACCAAGCCATGAGTAGCATACAAGAAGTCAAGCAGCGTTTTGGCATTATTGGAAGCAATGCCGCGCTAGATCGAGCGATTTTTAAGGCCATCCAAGTGGCTCCCACCGATATTTCGGTACTCGTCACGGGGGAAAGCGGCGTGGGCAAGGAAGCGATTCCCAAGATCATCCACCACCTTTCGCACCGGAAGCACGCCCCCCTTGTCGCCGTCAACTGCGGCGCCATCCCGGAGGGCACCATCGACAGCGAGCTTTTTGGCCACGAAAAAGGGGCCTTTACCGGCGCAGCAGGGGCTCGAAAAGGATATTTCGAAGAGGCCGATAACGGCACGATCTTCATGGATGAGGTCGGCGAGCTACCGCTGGGGACACAGGTGCGCCTCCTCCGCGTGTTGGAAAGCGGAGAATTCATCCGCGTCGGCTCCTCCAAGGCCCAAAAAGTCAATGTGCGCGTCGTCGGCGCCACGAATGCGGACATGCTTGGCAGCGTGGAAAAAAATGATTTTCGCGAAGACCTGTATTACCGACTGAACACGGTCGAAATTCACCTACCTCCTCTCAGGGAGCGCAAGGGCGACATCCATTTGCTATTTCGGAAGTTTGCTCAGGACTTCTCCCAGAAATACCGGGTGCCTGCTGTACGATTGAATGAGGAAGCGGTTCGCGTCCTTGAATCCTACCGATGGCCGGGCAACATTCGCCAACTTCGAAACTTGGTCGAGCAGCTCAGTGTCGTGGAAAGCGACCGGGAATTGGGGGCGGAGGTTTTGCGAAGCTACATCCCGGAAATTGACCGAAGCAACCTTCCCGCGCGAAGCGAAAAGGCGGTTTCATCTGCGGAATTCAACACGGAGCGCGAGATTCTGTACAAGGTTTTGTTTGACATGCGTGCGGACATTTCCAACTTGAAGCAAGCGGTTCAGTCCCTTGCTTCTGGGCACATGCCGGAGATGAACACCACCCAGGCTCCCTCTCCGCAGACCGGATTGGCCCGGTATGATACCTATAGTCCTCCGGCGCCAAGCGCTCCACGTGAGGAATCGTACATGCCCGAAATCATGTCTGAGGAGGAGACCCTGGACGTCGAATCGGCCGAAGAGGGAGCTGATCGCCTGTCCCTCCAAGACCTCGAAATCGACATGATCCGCAAAGCCATTGAGCGCCATCGGGGACGTCGCAAAGAAGCGGCCGAGGAGTTGGGCATTTCGGAGCGCACGTTGTACCGAAAAATCAAACAATTCAACCTCGGATGAGGGCCTGGTGGGCTGCGGCGTGTGCCGCGAGTGTCCTTTGGGCCTGCTCGGGAGGATATTCCTTTACCGGGGGAGACGTCGGGGCCGCCAAAACGTTGAGCATTCAGCGTTTTGACAACAATGCGCCTCTCGTGAATCCCAAGTTGTCGCAGCAGTTTACGGAGACGCTTCAGCAGGTTATGGTGCGCCAAACCCCCCTTTCCCTGGTCCGAAATGATGGAGATCTCGATTTTAGCGGAGCCATCACCAGCTATGAGGTGCGCTCAGAAGCGCCGGGAGCCAACGATCAAGTGGCACAAAGCCGATTGAGTGTGACCGTTCGAGTCACCTACGTCAACCATCTAGACGACAGCAAGAACTTTGAGCAATCCTTTTCGGTGTACCGAAATTTCCCTGCGACCTCCGACTTGACGTCTGTAGAAGATGCTTTGGTGGACGAAATTGTCCAAGAATTGGCCGAGAAGATTTTTAACCGTTCCTTGGTCAACTGGTAATGGGTTTACAGGCATCAGACATTCAGCATTTTCTTCAAGAGGGGGCGACCTTGCCTGCTTCGTCGGTGCTGGCCGATGCGGTTGAAACCTATCCCTATGCCCCCTTGCTGCATTTTCTGTACTTGCGCAGCTTGCAGGAGGAGGACAGTTACAAATTTCCCGCGCAACTGCACCGGACGGCGGTATCCACCATGCACCGCCAAGCTTTGCTGGATTGGGCGGAAGCCCCCTTGATTCCCGTAGAAGTGCAGGCTGCTGCTTGGCAGAAGAAACAACCTGCGGAATCCACACCGACGATGGACCAACCTCCTTCCGCAGCGCCCATCTTGCCGGACCTGTCGTCCGAGGGTGAAGTGCCTTCGCTGGAATCCGTGGGGGTGGCTCCAGAGGTTCCCGCAGTCCCCGAGGCGCC
>DFSS01000019.1:44947-47195 GCA_002381225.1 Flavobacteriales bacterium UBA3431
GTCCCCGAGGCGCCGGCAGTCCCTACTTCGACTCCCGATCGGCCCAGAGAGTCGACTACTCCTTCGCCAAGCGTGCCAGTCCCTGCCCCTTCGGCACCATCGTCCAAGCCTGCGACCACCACCAAGCTTGCGGACATCAATTTGGATGCATTGCCCCCCGCGGTGCGTGCGCAGGTGCTTCGAAGTCGCGCC
Organism: Flavobacteriales bacterium UBA3431; assembly: GCA_002381225.1. GTDB lineage: Bacteria > Bacteroidota > Bacteroidia > Flavobacteriales > Schleiferiaceae > TMED14. Next base: position 45,140 of record DFSS01000019.1, read on the forward strand.
ATTCAAGCACAATGGGGAAAAGTTTCGGCCCAGGAATCGGCTCCTGAGCCGAAAAAATTTCCCGCGCCCGAGCCCCCCGTCTCCATACCCGTGGAGCCTGAGCCAGCGCCGACCCCAGAGGCGGCCACCCCGCCTGCCCCAAAGGGGACTTTGCCCACTCCAGTTGTAGCCAAATCCGCGCCCATTTCGGACGCAGGGGAGCGCGACGTGCCGGTCCAAAAAACGGCACCAAAACCGACGTCGAAAAAGACGCAGGCGCCCTTAAGAGAAGTCCGTCCCCAACCGACCCCGGCTCCTACTGCGGTTCAATCGCCTACGGATGCCTCTTTATCCCCCTTTGCAAACTTTTTGCTCACGTTGAAACACGAAGTGCCCACGGAGCGCATGGTGGAGGTGCCGGTGAGCCAACGAGACCCCGAAATGGAACGGGCGATTTTGGAGCAGTTTCTTCAGGTAAATCCCAAAATAAAGCCCGTACGGAATGCTCCCATGGGTGAAAATTTGGCCCTGCGAACCCCCAATGTCAGCGGGCTTGTCACCGAGACCTTGGCCAACCATTATTACGACCAGGGAATGCACGAAAAGGCCATTCAAGCCTACGAGATTTTGAAATTGAAAGTTCCCGAGAAAAGTGCCATCTTTGCGGCCCGTATTTCCGAAATGCGTAAAATTCAATCTTCTACGAAATGACGTATCTATTCATGTCGCTGATTGCCATTGTCAGCATCTTGTTGATTCTTGTAGTCTTGGTTCAAAACCCCAAAGGAGGCGGTTTGAGCGGCGCATTTGGTGGTTCTTCGGCGTCCATGATGGGCGGCGTCAAGCGCACCAATGACTTTTTGGAGAAAGCGACGTGGACGCTCGCCATTGCCCTCTTGGTATTGGTGGTCGCCGTCAACGTCATCAACCCCAGCCAAAGCGCTGAGGCCCTGCCCGATTCTCAAGTGAACAGCGAGATTGACAATGCGGCGCCGACCTTCCAGGCTCCCATCCAGCAATCCGCTCCTGCGACAGATTTGCCGGAAGCCGCCGAGTAAACGGAAAATTTGTCATCTACTTTGTGCCACCTTGTCATCAGGGTGGCATTTTTTTTGGCCTTTCGAGGATTGGCACAGCGTGTGCAATACACAGGCGGCAAACGCCACAAACAGAACTTTCAATTTTTTAATCCCATTTCAACATGGCAAACTTGACCATCAAACCTCTGGCTGACCGGGTTATCGTGGAACCCGCTGCGGCCGAAACCAAGACGGCATCGGGCATCATCATCCCCGATACGGCCCAAGAGAAACCCCAAAAGGGTACGGTTGTCGCCGTCGGCAACGGCAAAAAAGACGAGCCCATGACAGTAAGTGTGGGCGATACGGTGCTTTACGGTAAATACGCTGGCACGGAATTCAAATACGAAGGGTCCGACTTTCTCATCATGCGTGAGTCCGACATTCTGGCCATTATTTAAACTTTAAACCCAAAGAATCATGAGTGCAAAAGACATCAAATACGACGTTTCGGCGCGCGACGGACTTCGTGCCGGGGTGGACGCTTTGGCCAATGCGGTAAAAGTGACCTTGGGTCCCAAAGGCCGCAACGTAATCATTGAAAAATCCTTCGGTGCCCCCACCGTAACAAAAGACGGGGTCACGGTCGCCAAGGAAATCCAACTCGAAGACAAAATCCAAAATCTGGGTGCCCAGATGGTGAAAGAGGTTGCCTCGAAGACCGCCGATATCGCCGGAGACGGTACCACCACGGCGACTGTTTTGGCCCAAGCCATCGTGAACCACGGCCACCGCAACGTGGCTGCTGGCGCGAACCCCATGGACCTCAAGCGCGGCATCGATAAAGCGGTGACATCGATTGTGAGTGAACTCAAAAACATGGCCAAGGAAGTTGGCGACAACAATCAGAAGATTGAGCAAGTCGCTTCGATCTCTGCCAACAACGATCCCACCATTGGAGCGCTCATCGCCGAGGCCATGGCTAAGGTGAAAAAGGAAGGCGTCATCACGGTAGAAGAAGCCAAGGGTACGGAAACCTATGTGGATGTTGTAGAAGG
>DFSS01000019.1:47537-53178 GCA_002381225.1 Flavobacteriales bacterium UBA3431
TACGACAAGAAGATCAGCACCATGAAGGAGTTGCTGCCCATTTTAGAGCCTGTTGCTCAAACGGGTAAGCCTTTGGTCATCATTGCTGAAGATGTAGACGGAGAAGCCTTGGGCACCCTGGTGGTAAACAAGATTCGCGGTGCGCTGAAAGTGGCTGCTGTGAAGGCACCTGGTTTTGGTGATCGCCGCAAAGCCATGTTGGAAGACATTGCCATCTTGACCGGTGGAACCGTCATCAGCGAAGAGCGCGGCTTCAAGTTGGAGAACGCTACGTTGGACATGCTTGGCACGGCGGAGAAAGTATCCATCGACAAGGACAATACGACCATCGTGAACGGTGCAGGTTCTGCAGAGGACATCGCCGCGCGCGTGGGTCAGATCAAGTCTCAGATTGAAACAACCACCAGCGACTACGACCGTGAGAAGCTGCAAGAGCGTTTGGCCAAGTTGGCCGGCGGCGTGGCCGTTCTCTACGTCGGCGCAGCCTCTGAAGTGGAAATGAAAGAGAAGAAAGACCGTGTCGACGACGCTTTGGCCGCTACCCGTGCGGCGATTGAAGAGGGCATTGTTCCTGGCGGTGGCGTGGCTTTGGTGCGCGCAAGCCACGTGTTGGAGGGCCTTCAGGGTGCCAACATCGATGAGACCACGGGCATCAAGATTATTGCACGTGCCATCGAAGAGCCTTTGCGTCAAATCGTGGCGAATGCCGGACTGGAAGGTTCTGTCGTCGTGGCGAAAGTCAAAGAAGGCAAGGACGATTTCGGCTTCAATGCCAAGACGGACGAGTACTGCAGCATGTATGAGGCAGGCATCATCGATCCCACGAAGGTGACCCGGGTAGCCCTGGAGAACGCGGCGTCTGTAGCCTCCTTGTTGCTTACGACCGAAGCCACCATTGTGGAACTTCCCAAGAAGGAATCCCCCATGCCTCCCATGGACGGCGGAATGGGCGGTATGATGTAATCCCCCCGGGGTGTTCATAGCCCCGATTGAACTTCAAAGAAGGAAACCCGGCCCTCGCAAGAGGTGCCGGGTTTTTTCATGCAAAAAATGTAGAAAGATCAGACTTAACCCCAGGGAATTCCGGCCGTTGCGTAATAGAGGAGGGCGCCGCCCAAGGGGAGGAACAAGTTGTCCAATCCATAGGCGAGGTAGGCTTCTAGGATAGCCAGTAGTCCCAATCCAACCAAGAAGTGGAGGGATAGGGGGAGCCCAAAAATCCACCCGAGTCCCATTCCGAGGAGGAAGAATGTAGCACTGCCTGCTAAGGATTTTCCTTGCATTCCTGGCCATTTGGGGGAGGGAATGCGCCCGCCCCATTCGGCCCCGACGTCCAGGATGCCCAAGACCAGCATGCCAAAGAAATAGCCGTCATCCCCGGTGTAGTTGTATGGCCCCCAGAGATGCTGGCCCTCAGGGGTGGCTTGGAGGCCGTATACGTAGCAGGCTACCAAGGCAATGCCCAAGGGGAAGACCACTTCGCCCCAGGTTTTGCGTGGAACGTCATGAATGCTCGACAGAATCTTAAAGGTTTTGGACAGGGCCAGCACCCCTGCAAAGAGGGCGGCCATGCCGACGATTTCGGCAGGAGTTAGCCAGAAAGGCAGAATGCAGGCCACCAAGGCGGAGGCGACATGCAGCACTTTCCGGGTGATGACCGGGGAAATGCCCGCCCCGCGTTTCAACGCCTCGGTTCCCCCGAAGAGGACGAGGTAGAGACCCGATAGCGTCCAAAATGCGAGACTAGGCATGGGCAGGAAGGGGATCAAATTCATAGGACGCATAGGTTCGGAATACCGTGATGTCCGGGTCAGGCATGCGGTTGACGCGGTTTTCCGTTTGGACGAGCGCATAGATACAGCGGGTGGCGCCAGCCTCGAGTGCCATTTTGTGTAGTTTTCCCGCCACCGCATTGCCTACTTTTTGGGCTTGGAATTCGGGCAGTAGGCCAATCGTTTTGAAAATCAATGTGCCATCCTCCAAGAAGAAGAGGTAGGCAAATCCGATGCGACGCTCCCCGATGTAGACCCAGTATAACCAGGGCTGTCCTCCATGGCTCTGCCCCAAGGACTGCGCCCAGGAGGTGAATTCGGCTTGTGTGAGCGCTTTGTAGCCCCAATTGCCATGAAAAATCGCTTCGATCATGTAGTGCAACGCCGTCCATCCCTCCGCATCCGTCAGGTCAAATGGACGAAGGGCAAATCCACGTTCCTCCCAATCCGCCAAAAAGGCATCGGACAGGGCGATGACTTCGCGGTATTCCGTACGGTAGGCGGACCGGTAGGTGGTGACGCGGCTCGGGCCAAGCTGTTCCATCCATGGGCCGTAGTGCGCTTGATTGCGCCATTCACCCGGAAAGAGGGGATGGCTTTCGCCGGAGGTGATAAACCGGTAAGGCAAAAAGGTGGAGCCTTGCAAGGGGCCGGCCCAGGCGCCTGGAAACGCCATGCGTAGGCTTTGCCATTCCGATTGAAAGGCGGCTTGATCCACTCCTTTGGTCTCAAAAAAACCAAAGGCCCATCGATGGTCTGCCATGCGGTAGATCCCGCAGCAAAAAGTCTTGCCATCGTGCCAAACGGCGTCGGGTTGGTGGATGAAGAAGGACCACGCTTGCCGGAGCACGCGCTCGTCTGCGTCAAAGTCAGAAAATCCACTGTAAAGGGTTCGACGGAGGTCGAGGTAGGTCGTGGGAGGGCTGGGGGGTGGACTGATCATGGGTGAGAAGAATCAAGGCGGTGCAGGCGACGTTGGGTGGAGTCGAGGACCACCCGTTCGCCCGTTCGGAGGTGTTGGGTAATGTTTGGAACGCCAATCAAGGTAGGTACGCCCAGTTCTCGGGCCACAATGGAGGCGTGGGAGAGGAGGCCTCCTTGTTCCACGATGAGGCCTCGGGCTTGCCCAATCAGGAAGCTCCATCCGGGATCGGTGTGCTTGGCCACTAGGATGTCAAATGCGGGATAGGGCCCGGGTTGAAACGTGGGCATGACGAGAACGCGTCCTTCCAGCCGCCCTGGGACCACACAGTGGCCTTCCCAGGCGTCCCCCGCTTCCAATTCTGGGCGGTATAAGGGGGCGGGCTCTCCAGGCATGGCGGCAAAGGCGCGGGGATACACGTCTTCGGCATGCCGGGCTGCTTCCACTTTTCGCGCGGCAATGCGGGGCTTCCAATCCGACGGTTCGCCGTTCTCCCATTCGTCTATTTGGAGCCAAAACACATCTTCCGGGGCCAAAAGATGCCCGAGTTCAGCATGGCGGTGGCCCGATTCAAGGAGGATTTTTCGCAGCCACCCAAAGGCCGAGGATCGAAGCAACCGCAGGCTTTCCCTTTGTTGAATAAATTGGCGGAGTTTTCGAATCCCCCACGGAAAACCAATTTCCGGAACCTCTGAGGGCGCAGGATGTTGGGTTTGCGCCGCCAGGGCGCGAATACTCTGAGCGAGGAGTGAAAAATCATCCAAGGGGCTGGCGTCTTCCAAGCGCAATTCGTTGGGGAAGCGTCCGCCGAATCGATGAAAGTACTGCTGCCAACCCGCTCCATGATCTGGCCACTGGGCCAGTCGGGCGTTAAAAGCCTCTTGATCCTCTGCTTCCAAGGCAGCGCGTAGGTGGGGGTCTGCCCAAAAAGCATGGGCATGGTCTTGGAAATCGCGCAATTGCTGCCCGCTTGGCGTATCCATGGTGAGGAAGGAACGAAGCTGGTCTTCGGAAAACCGTTTCTGTGCCCAGCCGAGCAAGGTCATCAAGGCGGTGTCATTTTCGACGGTGATGTACCACTGGCGAAGCCAGCGTGTTTCGAGGTCTTTCCATAGCGTGCGCAAGCTTTGGAGGTCGTCCTTCGCCCAATCGCGCTGACCCAAGGCGTCAAAATCCCCTTGAACGCGCGCGGTAAAACGGCGGCGAATGCGCGAAAAAGTGGCCAATTTCCAGACTACGCGCGGCAGGTAGCTCCAGCGCAAGCCAAGGTCAGGCTGAAGGGATTCGGGCAAAAAGGGCTGCGCATGGGTTTGCGCGGAGATCATGCGTTCCAAGTTCTCCTTGTTCCGTCCATACCCGGGGAGAAAGGCCATCATGGCATACCAATGGTTCATGACATAGTACATCCGCCCGTGGTAGGCCGTGACGAGCTGGCTAAAAATGGCAGCATGTTCGGCTAGTTTCCGGCGAGGTACCCCCGAGGCAGCAAGGAGGTCTTCGTAGACGTGCCGGTAGAGCCGTTGTGCCACACTGGAGGTCATAGGTTGGACGGTGCCGGCATAAGACTCGGCCAGGTTGCTGTTGTCGAGCAACCAAGGTTCTTGGTGCCACTCCCGGGTGACTGGCCGGGCTTGCAAGACATAGATTTTTCCGTCGGCATATGACCATTCAATGTCCATGGGGCGCCCGTAGGATTTCTGGATGCGCCGATAGAGGCGTTGAAGAGCCTTTGCGAGGGCTGGGGTGTAGGCCGAATGGCTGGCCTGGAGCTCCGTCAGCCCATCGTCCTTCCAGGTCCACCCGGATAGGTTTTGCGGGGTTTGACGGCGATAGATTCGGCCACTTGGATGGCAGCCAATTTCTTCGACGGGATGCCCTTGTACAACGTAGGTGCACAAGCCGGGAGCGAGATTGACGAGGTAGCGCTCGGGGTGGGTGAAGAGCACTCCAGAGGCCACGGGCTGTGCAAGAAAAGCTTGGACAATGACCCCGTGATCCGACCCTGTTGACGGAAGACTCTTGGCGACTTCCAAACAGGCGGATGAAAGGTCTTGGAGGCGGAGTCCCAGTAGGGTTTTGAATGCGCCCGCCGCGGCATGCTCTTCCGTGTCTTCCGTAGCAGAAGAGGAGCGAACCGCGTAGAGATCAGGATGCCCCAAGGTCTGCGCCAAGTCGGGCAGATCTAGATTGGTGCCCGCCAGAATTTCTTCGGCGGACAGGGAAAGAAAAGGGAGGCCCAAAAAGCCCGCTTCGCGCAAATGCTGCAGGCCCCGCGCTTTGTTGCCGTGCATTAGAACCATAGCGCGGTTTGGCTGAGTACGTAGGCGATGACGGCGGCAAGTTGTAGGAGTTTGCTGGCGCTTCGTGTGGGTTTTCGTGCGTAGAGCCAAGCGCCGGCAAGGAGGATGCCCAAGCCCGCCGCAAGGAAGCCCCGATTGAGCGGCATACCCGTGGCGCCAAAGGCCCATACGGCCAATAGGGTGAGGGCAAGGACGATAAGCGCGCTACCCCAGGGTCCGACCCGCGAGGAGTAGCTGTCTCGGTAGGCGGTTTCTTCCTCCGGCGCAAGGCATTTACGGGCCACTTCAATTTGGGCCGTTAATGCCCAAATGCCCCAGCCATGCATCCAAATGGCCGAGGGCCAGTTGAGCGATTGGGTGAGGGCGGCATAGGCGATCCATTGCAGGAGGAGCATTTGGCCCAGCATGGCGACGTTGTATAGCCAAAAACGCGGCTTCAGCCAGGCCAAGGGTCCCACCTCGTAGCGGGCCACGATGGAATAGAGTAGCAAGCCGGCTGAAAGCAGGCCGGAAAGGGGATCGAGCAGCAGGTGAATGGAGATAAAGATCCCACCATTGGCATAGCCCAAAACGGTGAGCTCACGGATGCTGACCAACCCGCGCTGCACCGGCCGATCGGGATGGTGTACGTCATCCACCTCCTTGTC
>DFSS01000019.1:53494-54791 GCA_002381225.1 Flavobacteriales bacterium UBA3431
AAGGCGAGATACTTCCAAACGGGGATGTCGTAGTAGCCGGTCCATTCGAGTACCGCAAAGGTGGAGGCGAGGACCGCGGCGGTGGTGACGGTCAAAATGCCGAGTGGGAAGCGCTCTTTTTGGTAGATCCAGAGACGTTTTGCGAGGTTGCTCATTGTTTTTGAAAGGCGTGGAAGCTGTGGTAAAAAGGTACACGGTCGATGGTCATCATAGGGATGCGATCCCATCCTTTTTCGAAGAATTCAGGCACGGGGGTCGCATAGCGGTGGTCCCAAAAAACGAGGAGTGATCCCGTTTGGCACGCGGCATCCACACTGTGGAAAAATTCCGGGAGGGCCGGCTCAGGATAACTCTCTAAGATGTCCGATGCATGGATAAAGCGCTTAGCTGCTGGGAGGGTTTCAAGCCAGGGTTGTAGGGCCCCATGATGTAGGTTCAGTCGTCCTTCTGGTTGAAAATGAGCATCTTCCAGATAGGGCAAATGGCTGTGTGCATGGCGGCCATAGAGGACATAGTCCAAGTAGGGGTTTTCCCGGAGGGGTGTTTGACCTAAGATTCGTAGGAAGGCGGTGTAATAGTTGGTGGAGAGCTTGGTCCGCCCTTGTGTATTCACGAGGCCAGGGTGGCGGGCATTTTTATCGACTTGGGCTGGGTCGAAGAGGTAAGCAATGGCCTGACGCCAGAGCCAAGAGTTCCAATGGGTTTCGAGGAAGGTGACTTGAGCTTGGGCGTCGACTTGCTGGGCCAAATCCTCTCGGTGTTGGCGTGAGACCATGAGCGGGAGGATGCGTTGGCTAAAGAGGCGCAAGTAGCCTTCCAATTTACCATCGTGGAGAAGTCCCTGTGATTTAGCCTGAGGGCCGTAGCCATATAGCCGGTTGCGATCTCGGTGATGTAGGGCGCGGAGTTTGGCCTCTATGTGCCCCAATTGATGGGGTTCTGGGTCGCAAAGGGCCACGGAGGGAAGGCCTTTTTGGAGCAGCTCCAGAGCGTGGTCTCCGCCCGAAGCCACCATATGTACATGGTCCGGGCATGTGCGCTGCCAAATCTCCCAAAGGAGGAGGGGGTCTTCCCAGGATTGGGCATAGTGTACGCGGGCCATGGTTTAAAGTTCCGCATTTCTAATCGAGTGCAACAGGGAAAAAATGCAAAAAGAGCCCGTTTGATTAAGGCATTTCGCCAAAGGTCGTTGTACTTTTGGACCCTGCTCGTCCGAGTGGTGAAATAGGTAGACACGAGGGACTTAAAATCCCTTCTTCAGTGATGGAGGTGCGGGTTCGATTCCCGCCTCGGGCAC
>DFSS01000050.1:0-510 GCA_002381225.1 Flavobacteriales bacterium UBA3431
GCGAATCAACGGAAAGCCCCTGCGCGCAGCGAAGTTCTACACCACAATTTGAGGGGAAAAGAGACTAAACGTTTAAGCGAAACCGCCACAGCGCGAAACGCGAGCTATCTAGCTTTCTAGCTCTCCAGCCCTCTAGCCCTCCAGCTCTCCAGCCCTCTAGCTTTCTAGCGCGAAGGCGCCGCCTGAGCTCCCTCGCTACTTCAATTGAAGCAAATACGTATCCGGATTCGGCAGCTGTAAAATGAGTGGGAAGCGTTCGGGGTATTTCTGAATAGCGGGCACGACGTAGCGGCCAATGGCCGAATAACCTAGCTGGTCGACCACCACGTGGGTCACCCCCTGTTCCTTGAGTTTGGCGATGAAGGCGTCGTTGTCTTCGATCGATGGGAATCGAACACATGGGCGTTGCGCATAGAGGTAGAAGAGGGCCGGTTTATACGTGGCGATGATGGCGTCGGCGGGTAGATTTTGGCCTGCATAGCGACCGATGTTGAAGTAGTTCGCGTATTG
>DFSS01000050.1:858-1709 GCA_002381225.1 Flavobacteriales bacterium UBA3431
GAGGGCAGTTTGAAGCGTGCTTGGGCCCATTTGAGGGCTTCCCAAGCCCCCACAGTGGCAGCTAGAAGTAGGAAGGGAATGAGGGGCTGCATGAAGCGCACACCAAACCAGACTTCGGGCCAGAGCAGGAAGATGGCGGCAGAAGCGGCCAGATAGCCGGCCCACATCATTCGGAGTTTGGGCATCTTGAAGGTGCCAAAGACCACCAAAATCACCAATAGGCTGCCGTAAAGGAAGAATCCCGTGGGCTCGTCCAGCGAATACACCACATCCAACTTCGGGAAAAGGCCGTTGGGAAGTTCTTGGGTGAGGTAGCGCCAGCCGTTGGTTTGGATACGGTCCAGCCAGCCCGTAGCGGTGAGGACGCCTTCTTCGGGTCGGTAGGGGTTGACTTGGATGAGTTGCTGGAGGTAGGGGTTTCCGCCTAAGGCTTTGCCGCGGAGAAACCAGGGCAGCGCCAGGCCAATGAAGCCCACCCCGTAGCCGACCGCGGCGGTCCATTTCTTTTCGAAGAGGAGGTAGAGGCCGATGCCTGCGATGAGGGCGAGGCCAGCAGTCCGGATGTGGTAGGAGGCCGAACTCAGCACGAGCATGGCCCAGAACCACGGCGACTTCCAGAATGGGGTTTCAGAATCCTTCCATTTCACGAGACAAGAGAGCGTGGCCACGGAGAAGAAGAGAAAGGGGATTTCGGACATCAAAATGGTGGAGGATCGCAGGAGGTGTGCATTGAGAAGGGTGAGGCCCAAGGCGGTCCAAGCGAGAAGGGAATTTTGGGTCATTCGGACAAAGAGACGTTGCAGCATGAGTAGGGCACCCAAGAAGAGCAGTCCATTCATCCACTTTAGGAA
>DFSS01000050.1:2044-5515 GCA_002381225.1 Flavobacteriales bacterium UBA3431
GGAGGAAAATGCTTGGCGGACGGCGCCCCCGGAAGGTGAATGTCCGTGTAGCCTTGGCCACTGTGCAGCGACTGACCCAAAATGTAGTAGCCCGCATTGTCGCCGCCGAGGTCCAATTTGGCATCAAAAATGGCCAGGTAGCACAGGAGAAAACCCAAGGCAATCCAGAGGTCCGATTTGGTAAAGGGAAGTCGCTTCATAGATCCGAAGGTACGGGGGTTGGTTAGGCCAAGCAAGTCCCCCCAGATCACTCAGGAATGGGCCCCGGACACGCATCGAAAACTCGGTAAAAACGCGTCGAATTTTAATTCCTACCATTTTAGTAGGATATTCTATCTTTGTCGGCCATGAATAGCGCCCAACTCCTCTTGCTCGTCGTCTACTTGATGGTCGTGCTGGCACTTTTTTCCAAGCGGATAAAGCCAGTACAGGCTTTTGGAGCGGGTGGTCTATTCCTCGTGCTGAGCGGTCAACTATCCGCCGCCGAACTCCTCGGAACCCTGACCACGCCCTCGCTCCTCATCTTGTTCTTGCTAATGGTGCTCGCTGGCGCCGTTCAAGCCCGATTGGGACTTGCCCAGGCCTTGCAACGCTGGACCCAGAACGCGAGCCCGCGCGGATTTTTACTTCGCGTACTGACGCCCACGGCGTTGCTTTCGGCTGTCCTCAACAACACGGCCGTCGTCGCCTTGCTGATGGGCCCCATTCGCCAGTGGGCCTTGCGCAACCGGCAGACGCCTTCCACTTATTTGATGCCTTTGGCCTTTGCCGCTACGTTGGGCGGCATGCTTACCGTCATCGGTACCTCGACCAACTTGGTGCTCAACGGCTTGCTCGAAGAAAATGGCCTAAAGATTCTGCATACGAGCGACTACCTACTGCCCGGACTCTTGGTCGTGAGCGTGGGCATCGTGGCGATGGTGCTTTTAGCGGGAAAAACACTCCCAAAACACCCTGTCGACACCGCCGAAAAATCCCGTGAATACACCGTTGAAACGCGTGTGCTCGCCGAAAGCCCCTTCACAGGCAAGTCCGTCCAAGATGCTGGGCTGCGGCAAGTGCATGGTTTGTTTTTGGTGGAAATTGTCCGCGGCCAACGTCTCATCGCTCCCGTCAGCCCCACCGAAATTTTGGAAGGCGGCGACCGCCTCTTTTTTGCGGGCGCCTTAGAAGAAGTGCGCGAACTCACACGCTCCAACTCGGGCCTCGCCCTGCCCCAAGAGGAATTGACCCAGGGAGCCGCCAACTCGGCCTTAATCGAAGTCATGATTCCACCAGGTAGCGACCTGGTTGGCGCTCAAGTACGCAGCTCTCAGTTCCGCCAGCGCTACGACGCGGCCATTGTGGCTGTGCATCGACGCGGCGAGCGGATGCAAGGACGCATTGGCGACATGGTCTTGCAGGCCGGCGACTTGCTCCTGGTGATAGCCGGAGCCCGCCACGACGAACTCATGGCCGATTCCAAGCACCTCTACAGCTTGACCACCCAAGCTCCCGTGCAAGCCCTGACGGCCCTGAAAAAAGCCGTTTTGCTGGTGGGTACCATCAGCTTTGCGGCAGCCTATGCGATGGGGACCTTGGATTTTTTAACGATGCTACTCGGCCTAGCGGCAACATTGGCGGCCGTGGGCTGGCTCGGCTGGGGCGATTTCAAAAAATCCTTGGATTGGGAGCTGATCGTGGTTTTGATGTGTGCCCTGGGCTTCTCCAAAGCCTTGATGGATTCGGGCCTCATACTCGAAGCTTTTGCCCATCTTCCTATGGCGTCCAGCTGGTCCGCGTTCACCTGGATCGGGTTGATTTTTGCCGCCACCACCTTGCTCACCAATTTGATGACCAACGTGGCCGCGGTGGCCTTGATGTTCCCGGTCGTGGCGGTGTGCATTTCTAGCCAGCCCGAACTCAGCCCCCTACAGGGTTTTCTCGCTTTGGCTTTTGGCGCCTCCAACGCCTTTTTAACGCCCTTCGGCTACCAAACCAACCTCATGGTCATGGGTCCTGGCGCCTACCAATCCCGCGACTATCTGCGCTTTGGCGCCTGGGTGACCGCGGTCTACTCGCTCGTTATTCTCACCTATTTGTACGTCCTCTAAACGATGAAATCCTCCGAACACGTCGTCCGCCAGGCCTACCAAATTGGGCCTTCTGACCGCGAAAAAGCCTTGGGGCAACGCGGGCAGGTCCTTTGGTTCACGGGGCTGAGTGGCAGCGGCAAAAGCACCTTGGCCAATGAAGTGGAGCAAGTCCTACACACCGCGGGCCGACACACCTTCTTGCTCGATGGCGACAATTTGCGCCACGGCCTAAATGGCGACCTTGGCTTCAGCGAGGCGGACCGAACGGAAAACATTCGACGAGTTGCGGAAGTCGCCAAACTCATGGCCGACGCAGGACTGATCGTCTTGACCGCCTTTGTCAGCCCTTTCGCCGCTGACCGCGAAAAAGCACGCCGCATCGTCGGTCCCGATCGCTTTGTCGAGATCTACGTAGACTGCCCCCTAGAGGTCTGCGAATCCCGTGACGTCAAAGGCTTGTACGCAAAAGCGCGCCAAGGTCTAATCCCGGATTTCACCGGCATCTCCTCCCCTTTTGAAGCCCCTGTTCAGCCTGAGCTGCACGTGCGCACAGACCTTCACTCTTTGGCGGAATGCCGTCAAACCATCCTTGCATTTTTACACTCATGATTTACGACCATCTCGATGAATTGGAGGCCGAAGCGATGTACATCATTCGCGAGGTCTATGCGCAATTCGAAAATCCGGGCATCCTCTTTTCGGGAGGCAAAGACTCTATTGTGGTGAGCCATTTGGCCCGAAAAGCCTTTGCTCCCGCTAACCTCCCTTTTCCGCTCGTTCATGTCGACACCGGCCACAACTTCCCGGAGGCCATCGCCTTTCGCGATGCCTTTGTCGAGCAGATGAAGACGCGTTTGATCGTGGGCCTGGTGCAGGACTCCATCGACCGCGGCAGCGTGCAAGAGGAAACGGGCCTAGCTGCCAACCGGAACCGTTTGCAAACGACTACCCTCCTAGAAACCATTGAGACCCATAAGTTTGACTGTCTTATGGGAGGTGCCCGGCGCGACGAGGAAAAGGCCCGTGCCAAAGAGCGTTTCTTCAGCCACCGCGACGACTTTGGGCAGTGGGACCCCAAAAACCAACGCCCCGAACTCTGGAACCTCTTCAACGGCAAAAAGCGCCCAGGCGAGCACTTCCGCGTTTTCCCTATTTCCAACTGGACGGAGATGGATGTTTGGCACTATATCCGACGCGAAAACATCGAGCTTCCCGAGCTCTACTTTGCCCGCCCTCGGCAGGTCATTTGGCGCAGCAATTCCTGGATTCCTGTCAGCGATTTTATCACCCTGCGTCCCACCGAAGTGCCCCAAGAAAAAATGGTGCGCTTCCGCACCCTGGGGGACATCACAATTACCGGGGGACTTGAATCCCACGCCTCCGAATTGGACGATGT
>DFSS01000050.1:5853-6431 GCA_002381225.1 Flavobacteriales bacterium UBA3431
AAAAAAGAAGGCTATTTCTAAGCCCAGTACACAATTATGAACCTACTACGATTTACCACGGCTGGATCCGTCGATGACGGAAAATCTACCCTCATTGGCCGCTTGCTTTTTGACTCCAAAAGCGTCTTCATCGACCAAATGGAAGCGGTCGAAAAAAGCTCTCAGCGCAAGGGCTTGGAGCGCATCGATTTTAGCCTCTTGACCGACGGCTTGAAAGACGAGCGCGAGCAGGGCATCACCATTGACGTGGCCTACCGGTATTTTGCCACGCCAGCCCGCAAGTTTATCATCGCGGATACCCCGGGCCACATCCAGTACACCCGCAACATGGTGACGGGGGCCTCCACGGCGGATGCGGCGCTGATTTTGGTGGACGCCCGCCATGGCGTGGTGGAGCAGACCCGCCGACACAGCTTTTTGGCCGGTCTATTGGGGATTCCCAATATCATGGTTTGCATCAACAAAATGGATTTGGTGGACTTTTCCGAGGAAGCCTACCAAGCCATTGTCGAAACCTATGCCTCGGTCCAAGCGGCTGCAGGCCTTCAGCACGTCGCATTTATCCCCATTTCGGCCCT
>DFSS01000003.1:0-3292 GCA_002381225.1 Flavobacteriales bacterium UBA3431
AAGTCGTCTCCGCGCGGATCACATAGATACCGGCGGGGATGCCTTGACTACTCCAGGAAACATTCGATGACGACGGCTTACTAGACCAAATCATTCGGCCATCCGCCGTCCACATTTGAACATTTAGGAGCGGGGCATTTAAAGAGGTAAGTTCAATCCTATCTCCAACTTGAAGGAGCTGAATGGTCCCCAAGTCCGTTTCTGGAACTCCAATACCCGAAATAACCACTTGACTCTGAGCACTATCTACCGCACATGCATTGTAGGCAACGCATGACACGGAATAGGACCCATTCGAAGCGTACACGTGACTAGCTGTGCTGTCCGTGGTACTCAAGGATTGTCCATCCCCGAAATCCCAATGTACCGAATCCACCGCCGAGCTTAGCGTGAAATAGGCAGAATCCAAGAAACTCGCCGCGGCGAAAGCAGCGGAAAGGACGTCACATACCGTGATGGTCGCGCAGAGACTATCTGTGCTGCACGCATTATAGGCGACTCCGCAAATAGTAAAGGTTCCAGGAGCGTTGAAGGTGTGTTGGACGGTCGAAGACGTATCCGAGATGCCCGAACCATCTCCAAAATCCCAATAGATGGAGTCTGCATTTAGGCTCGAATTCGACAGGGTCAATGTCGTGTTGGAGGTCAGCCACTGGAACGCTAGCGTGGGAGCCAAGCAAGGATTGACGTCTACTCGTTGGGCGTAGGGACGGCCGTTACCGGTTCGGTCTTCGACCCACGCACCGATCACTTTTCCGTTGTAAATCGGGAGTAAATCAATTCGGCTTTTTGTCCCGGTTGTATTCGTCGCAAAGTCTATTTCTGCGGGCGTGTTCAAGAAATTCCCCAACGTATCCAACTCGACTAAAAGCAAATCCTTGGGGAAAACGCCATTGCTATTCCCGTCGGAAACCAAAAAAACCGGATGATCATCCCACACCTGCAAATGCCCTCTGTGGGATATGTCTGAAGTACCTATGGTGTAGACGACTTGTGCATTGGTGCCTAAAAGTCGAGCCCCTGTGAAGGCATGGAGCTTTTGCACCGATTCTCCCATATTTCCTTGACTCGTAGTGGTCATCTCTGCGATGGCCCAGAGGTATTTCGAATCGTCTCCGCGCGCCAAACGCATATTGCGCTCATAGAGCGTGTTTTGGGTTCCAAAATCCACGCCATTGGATCCCCATGGCAGGGTTCCATCCGGATTAATGCGCTGGATGAAGGACTGCAAATTGGAGCCTTGCGCGCCCCCGTAGCCAAAATAGGCGGTGTCTCCACGTTGGATGAAGTCGTAGCGATTGAAGGCATAGGTATATGTTCCACTTGAGAGGGGGACCGGGGCCGTCCACACCGCCGTTCCTGCCGTGCTATAACAGTGGGCATAGGGCAATGCTGAGGGCGAGAAACCCGCTTTATTATGAAAAACGAACATGAACTTGTTGTTGCTCATTTCAATAAACTCGCCTGGCCATGATTGGTGGCTGGACACCACGGGAGTCACCGTGATGGGGGTGGTCCACAGGGAGGTCCCCGTGGCTGAATACTTCTTAATCACCGCATGGCTGGCGGGGAGATAGGCCACAATGAGTTCGCCAGAGCTCAATGGCAAAAGCCGAACGTTGTAACCTTGGCCTATCGTTATTCCATTGGCCCCCCATTGTTTCGTTCCGGATGGACTGACTTTGTGAACCCGTGCATCACCATTTCCACCCGTCCCTGTAATGCCTATGTACGCATTGTTGGTATTATCCACTTTTAAATCCCAGGTCACCGTCGAAGTACTCATCCCAATGTTGTTGTCGACGACCATGCCATTGGGTCCAAATTGGGGAGTGCCACTTGTGTCCAAAAGTTGGAGCCTCATTTCATAGTAAGTCGGTCCTGAAACCGGCGCCCAAAAAGCGATGTAGGTTCGGCCGTCTTGAGTCGCCGCCGTCATCATGTCATCCGTATTGACATTGGCTGCCAGGGTATTCAGCGCTGTGTTCGGCGTCCATTGGGCTAAAAGACTACCGGAAGCCAATACGAATACAAGGAGAAAGCGGTGTGCCATGGGTAGGTGTATTTCATCTAAAGGTAGGTCTGAGCATCTACCTTTAACGTATGAAACCGCTCGTTCTCACTTTATTGGCCGCCATTTTGGGCATGGCTCTCAATGGCTATCTCATAACCTATAGCCACCTATTTGTAGCCCCTCCCATCGGTGTCGATCTCACGACGGAAGAAGGCCTCCTCGCCGCCATGCCTCGCATGGAGCCCAAGCACTACCTGATGCCTTTTCTGGCCCACGCCTTGGGAACCTTATTGAGTGCCTTTTTGGCTTCGTGGTGGGTTCGGCCCGCAACGTTACAGCGCGCCATGCTGCTGGGCTTTGTCTTCCTAGCTGGCGGCCTGTACATGGTTCGCATCCTACCCTCCCCCATGTGGTTCAATGTCCTGGATCTTGGCCTGGCCTATTTACCCATGGCGTATTTGGGGTACCATGCGGGTAGGAGGATGTAAGATTTATGGGCGGAAAACTCCATCCAGGCCTTCGCATCTAGGCACAGTCCGATCCCAAAGCCTTTATAAGCTTTGAACCTTTAGGCTCCCGCCAATTACCCATTGGGCATAAAAAAGCCCGGAGCGTGCTCCGGGCTTTTTGCATTCGTCTCAAAGCGATGGAATCGCCTTCGGATTACTTCAAATCAAAGCGATCCAGATTCATCACCTTCGTCCAAGCCGCCACAAAGTCCTTCAAGAACTTCTCTTGGCTGTCGCTGCAGGCATAGACCTCGGCCAATGCACGCAGTTCAGAATTTGAACCAAAGATCAAATCTACCCGGGTACCGGTCCACTTGACATCACCGGTCTTTCGGTCGCGCCCTTCAAAGGCCGTATTGTGATCATTGGCAGACGCCCAAGTCGTTCCCACGTCCAATAAGTTCATAAAGAAGTCATTGGTTAATGCTTCGGGGCGTGTCGTGAAGACTCCGTGCTGGCTGCCTGCGGTATTCGCATTGAGTACGCGCAATCCACCGACCAAAACAGTCATTTCAGGGGCGGTCAACGTGAGCAATTGCGCCTTGTCTACCAACATTTCTTCCGCAGAAATGGAGTATTCACGCTTGCTGTAGTTGCGGAAGCCGTCTGCCTGAGGCTCGAGCCATGCAAAGGACTCCACATCGGTTTGGGCCTCGGAGGCATCCGAACGACCCGGAGTGAAAGGCACGGTGATGGCGTGTCCTGCTTTTTGGGCAGCCGCTTCCACAGCCGCACAACCTGCCAACACAATCAAGTCCGCCATGGAGAT
>DFSS01000003.1:3553-11422 GCA_002381225.1 Flavobacteriales bacterium UBA3431
GCCTGGCTGTTGAAGTCCTTTTGAATGGCCTCCAAAGCGTCGAACACCTTACCTAGGTCAGCAGGATTGTTGGCCTCCCAGTAGCGCTGAGGTGCCAAACGCACGCGGCCGCCATTGGCGCCGCCACGCTTGTCAGAACCGCGGAAGGTAGAAGCCGAAGCCCAAGCCGCACCCACCAGTTGTGAGATGCTCAAGCCACTTGCCAAAATACTCGCTTTGAGTGCAGCAACATCGGAAACGTCTACCAAGGCATGCGTCACTGCAGGAATAGGGTCTTGCCAGATCAACTCTTCTCCGGGGACTTCAGGTCCTTTGTACAGGCTGCGAGGTCCCATATCGCGGTGGGTTAACTTGAACCACGCACGGGCAAAGGCATCGGCAAACTCCTCAGGGTTCTCGTAAAAACGCTTGGAGATCTTAGCATAGGCAGGATCGAAACGCAAGGACAGATCCGTCGTCAACATGGTGGGTTGGTGGGTCTTGCCCGCAACGTGTGCATCGGGCACGGTACCCGCACCGGCATCGCCTTTGGGTTTCCACTGGTAGGCACCTGCCGGGCTCTTGAAGAGCTCCCATTCGTAGCCAAAGAGGTTCTCGAAATAATTGTTGCTCCACTTAGTAGGAGTCGTGGTCCAAATACCCTCCAAACCACTTGTAATGGTGTCCTCAGAGTGGCCCTTGCCCATGGTGTTTTTCCAACCAAGGCCTTGCTCCTCAATCGACGCACCCGCAGGCTCGGGACCCACGTATTTCTCGGGATCGCCCGCTCCATGGGTCTTGCCGAAGGTGTGGCCACCGGCAATCAAGGCTACGGTTTCTTCGTCGTTCATGGCCATGCGCGCAAACGTCTCACGAATGTCTTTCGCTGCTGCCAAAGGATCCGGGTTGCCATTGGGGCCTTCTGGATTGACGTAGATCAAGCCCATTTGAACGGCTGCTAGGGGGTTTTCCAGGTCGCGATCGCCGCTATAGCGCTTGTCTGCGAGCCATTCGCCTTCTGAACCCCAGTAGATGTCCTCTTCAGGCTCCCACACATCGGCGCGGCCACCGCCAAAGCCAAATGTCTTGAAGCCCATGTCTTCCAGAGCCACGTTGCCCGCCAAAATCATCAAGTCGGCCCAGGAAATCTTTTGACCGTACTTCTGCTTGATCGGCCAAAGCAGCAAGCGAGCCTTGTCCAAGTTGCCGTTATCCGGCCAGCTATTCAAGGGAGCGAAGCGCTGCGTACCCGCTCCTGCGCCACCGCGACCGTCACCGGTACGGTAGGTGCCCGCACTATGCCAGGCCATGCGGATAAAGAAGGGACCGTAGTGACCAAAGTCAGCAGGCCACCAGTCTTGAGAAGTCTTCATCAAGTGAATGATATCCTGCTTCAAAGCGGGATAATCTAGTGATTCGAACGCGGCCGCATAGTCAAAATCTGCTTCCAAAGGATTGCTCAAGCCAGAGTGCTGGCGCAAGATGGATAGGTTGAGTTGGTTGGGCCACCAGTCTTGGTTGCGCGTTCCACGGCCTGCCGCTTTGGGGGCGTTGTGGCCAGAGAAGGGGCATTTTGCCTCCGAGGAGTTTACATTATAGGAGGAGTGGCTATGAGGAGTATCTGCCGACATGGGTTGGTTTTTTAAAGAAATTCGTTTCGTTAACAGCACACTGGGCGCTATGGTTTTCAATCTTTAAAAGTACCGGTTTCTTTTCATAAGAAAATTCAATAATAATTATATTTACATAAGAATTACTTATGATGAATAGTGCGATTACTCGCGTTCAGGCTCAATATTTAGAGGCCCTTCTCAAAGCGGGTTCCTTTGCGGCCGCTGCGCAAACACTACATATTTCGCAACCCGCGTTGACGATGCAGATTCAACGGCTGGAGCGCATTGTCGGGGGAGCGCTCGTAAATCGTGCAAGCCGTCCCATCCAAGCCACCCCCTTGGCGCAAAAACTCCTGCCCCACCTCCTGGAAGTGCTACGACGCTTCGAGGACCTTGAAGATGCCATTGCAGACCAGCAGGAACACTTGAAAGGCCACCTACACATTGCCGCCATTCCGACCATAGCGCCCTACCTACTGCCGACTATTCTCCCAAAACTGGTAGATGCCCACCCCGATATCCAGATGGACATCGAGGAGCTGCCTACCGAACAACTCTTGGAGGCCATTTTACAGGAGCGCGTGGATGTGGGCATCATGGCGCTGCCCATTTCCCATTCACTGCAGCATTTGGATATCCTTCCTCTGTGGACTGAACGCTTATGGGTGTATCATTTGGAGGGCGCTTGCCAATCGGCCGTTACCTTGGATGCTTTGAAAAAGTGGCCCACCTATCTACTCGCCAAAGGCCATTGCCTGCGCGACCATGTCATGGGCCTCTGTGACCCTACTGTATCGACCCAACGTCAAGGCTTGCATTATCAATCGGGCAGTTTGGAAACCCTGATGCGTCTTGTGGATCATCAAGGAGGCATCACCATCATTCCCGACATGGCACGCAACCAACTTTCCAAGGCCCAACAAGCCGCCAACACAAGTGCCATCGCTTCGGACCTCGCGCAACGGCAGATTGTCATAGTGTTCAAGCACACCTTGCAGAAGAAGCGCTTGTTGGAGGCTCTTCGGATTGGGACCCTTTCGTACCTTCAATCTCATGCGTAAAAACTATCCCAACGTTGACCAGTACTTGAACGACCAAGCCGTTTGGCAGGAGACTTTAGGCGCTTTGGTAGACGTGTTGCGCCAAGAAGACTTGGAAGAAGTCGTCAAATGGTCCACTCCTATTTACATGTACCGAGGCACCAACATCATTGGCTTAGGCGCCTTTAAAAACCATTGCGCCCTTTCCTTTTTTAATGGTGCACTGATGGCGGATCCACAGGGCCTTCTGACCAAACCCGGTGAAAATACCCAAGCGGGCCGTTGGATCAAGTTTACGCATACCGAAGAGGTCCACAAGTTGGCCCCCATTCTCAAGGCCTACATCCAGGAGGCCATGGACATTGAACGCGCCGGGCTAAAAGTCGAAATGAAAACGGTGGATGACTATGCGATTCCCGCAGAATTGCAAGCCGAGCTCGACAAGGACGCCGACTTTCAAAGTTCATGGGACGCGCTCACGCCAGGACGTCGGCGCGCTTACATTCTCTTTATCGACGGCGCCAAGCAATTGGCCACCAAGACGGACCGCGTTTTAAAATACCGACCCCGCATTCTCAAAGGGAAGGGCATGAATGACTGCATTTGCGGCTTATCTAAACGCATGCCGAACTGCGACGGCTCCCACAAACAGCTAGAATCAGCCTAGGGCATAACACGCGCCCAGTTGGCCAAATGGTGGTAGCCTGGATGGTGGGAGGGCAAGACGTTTTTATAGCGCACCACACCATCTTGAATCACCCAGAGCACACTGCTGTTTTGTTCCTCGACAAAATAGCCGCCACCCGGCAGGGCATCCACGATGCCCTCCGTGAAACTGTAGAGGTCATTTTCTTCCCAGACCTCCCGATCCAACACCTCCATGTGAGGGCGATTTAGATAAATACGTACTGCTTGTGAACTATAAGACCCCACCTCATAGGAGGAGGCGCTCATGGGCCACTTTGAGGGCCGGGGCCGCTCATTTTGTAGACTGTTGTTGTTGAAAACGGTGAGGGTGCTGTCGCTTTCAATGTCCACATCATGCTGGCTGTAGAATGGGCCTTCAAGGAGGCGAATAACTTTACCCGTACCAGGGCGGAACTGCATGATCCACGAGCCATTCCGCGCGCTGATAAACAGGTCTCCTTTCTGAAAATAGGGGCCATCTTTTAGGGCTGGCTCGACATCGTTGACGTGAATTGGATCTCCGGGGGTCTCGCTCTTCACCAGCAGGTGCGTCAGCCCATTCTCCACGAGGATTTCCGTCAAACTTTTGTGGTACAGCACCTCGCCCGAATACGCATGAATTTGGGTAATCCAATTGTCTAGGTAGGGAAAGGTCCCCATTCCAGTGCGAAAGATGGGGCGGTAGTACAGCGGCTTGCCTTCCTCTTTCTCATAGGTACAGGCCCATATCGTACTGTCCGCCGCCAAATTTTTTCCGTGGTGATGAATGATGCTATCCTGGTGCCAAATGCGTTGGCTGTTTTTATCTATCCGAATGAGCCCCGAATACCAATCCAGTCCATAAATCAAGGAGCTGTCCGGCAGCATAATGCTATGGATAATACGGTCCTGGGGCACAGCCAATTGGTCCACCGTCCACGTCTTTAACTCCTCCCCCGTGCGCAGATTGATGAGGGCTATGGTTCGGGTATTCTCTTGGTTGTGGTAGCTGGTGAGGATGATGACATCCTCTTCCAGAGTATTAATGGGGGAGAAATCCTCAGGAGTCAGAACAAAGGTTTCTGGCAGTGCCGAAACTTCTTCTTTGGCTTTTTCAAAAAGATCTATGAAGCCCACAAAGGCTTTGAGCGGGCTTTGAACCCAGCTTGGCCAGGTAGATTGTCCCGTGCTCACTTGCTTGACACTCCATCCAAAGAGGGATAGGCCGGCTAATACCACGATGGTCGTTGAGAGCCCAGAAATCCATTTTTGCTGCATGCCACAAAGGTATTCTCCTGAGATTTTAGCGTAATTTCTATGCTCTTAAACGCATTCCCATGAAATTGCCCTGGCTCATTTCCGCGCTTTTTATAGCCCAACTCGCTTGGGCTCAGTCCCCTACAAGCTCTGAGCAAAAGCCCTCCACGGTACCCACTTTTCAGAAAGGCGCCGTACTCCACCAAGTGTATTTCTGGCTGAAAAACCCAGATTCCGCAGAAGACAAAGCACGCTTAAAGGAGGGCTTGGCTACGTTGCGCGGAGTCCAAGAAGTCCAATGGATGGTGTCGGGGGAACCCGCTTCAACCCTTCCGCGAGATGTCGTCGTAAGCGACTGGAGCGTTTCAGAAACCATGTACTTTGCCTCTTCGGCGGATCAAGACGCCTACCAAGTACATCCCTTGCACCAAGCCTTTGTGAAAAACTACAGCCACCTCTGGTCCAGGGTGGTCGTCTACGATACCCAGGTGAAGCCCTGAGGCATCTCCCTTTGGCCTTTAGTTGGTGGCCACTTGGTAGGCTTCCTCACCCCCAACCACGGGGAGGGTGAGTGTCGTTCCACGCAGGTCCACCTTGAGCACCGTTCCGGGCTGTGGATGGAGGGTGAATTCCTGATCGCTGGAGAAAATCACCAAGCCAATTTGCTGCCCAGCTGGGATAATTTGATCGTCCGGCTGAAGGTCAAATTTCAACGTGTAGAATTCGCCTTGAACCAAAGGTTCACTTCTGGAGATGCTCTCGTGGTTCTGAGGATCCGCCCAGCCCCGGGTGATGATGTTGTCGTAGATCAAGGCGTCTTCTGCTTCATTCCAGGGCAAGGACACCAGCCAAACGGACAAATTAGCCGCAGGTTTGGAGGAAGACACCCGTATTTCCAAGGAAGCCAGTCCGGAGATATGGAGGTCTTCTTTTAAGATGGGGCTCACATAGAGGAGGCGGTTTTTAGAGGTGGATGCTTTGGCTAATTCGGTCCCTGTAAAAGTCACATCGTCCACGAGTTTTTCGTTGCGTTTACTCGCCTTTCTCGTGGAAAGACCACCGCTTTTTTTGCCTCCCTTAGTGAGTTTAAGTGTTACGGGTTGTGCACCTGGATGAGGATAATCGGCATAGGGCGTTGGGTCCTTGGGCGACACGCGTTCACGGACAATCCATGCCCTAGGGTCGTTTTCTACGCCGTTGTCTATGCCAAACAGGTAATGGGTAAACCACCGGTTCATCAGGTCCATAGGAGGGGGACCACCATGACCTGCTTGGTGGTAGTAGATTTGAACGGGTAGCCCCATTTCGCGGGCACGGTTGTAGATGCGGTAGCTGTGTTCGGGCATGACATTCCAGTCATTAAATCCGTGGGACATGAGCAAGGCGGCCTTCATGGGCTCCATGTCATGGAGGTAATCTCTGCCGGCCCAAAAATCATTGTAGTCCCCTGTTGCGCGATCCATGTTGGCGCGCATGAGTTCGTCTCGGACCGTTTTATTGCCGAATGCACGCTTAGACTCCTCTCCACTGTGAATGAATTCGTACAAGACGTCGATATCCTCGCCCAAATAGCCCCCCGGACTTCGCACCAAGCCATTCGAACGGTAATAGTGGTAGTAGGAGGTATTGGGCGCCACAGGGATAATGGCCTTGAGGGCTTCGACGCCCGTGGTGGCTGCTGCCAACGGAATGGTACCATTGTAGGAGGTGCCTGTCATGCCCACCTTCCCCGTAGACCAGAAGGCTTGGACTTTTTGATCGCCCGTTCGCTCTGCATAGCCGTTGTCTTTTCCCGCTAACCATTCAATGACGGCTTTGGGTGCGAAGGATTCATTGTCACCGCCCACTGTGGGAGAACCATCCGACAAGCCGGTGCCTGGTGAGCTTGAATGAACTACAATGTATCCTCGGGGAACCCAGGTGAAAACTTGCGAATTGGAAATGATGGGGCGCTGTCCTTTTCGAACCACCTCTGGGTGCCTGGGAGGTGCGGGTACCTCGCCTAACTCATGCGATACATTCCAAAAGAGATCGCGGTCATTTCCCGCCGTTCCCGCATAGTAGGGGCTGCTTTCATAGATGACCGGGAGCTTCAGGCCCTCATTGGTTTGGGCAGGGCGGGTGACATCGACGTGCATTCGGTCCAAAATCCCATCCCCATCGGTGTCAAATTCTGTTTCTACCCAGAGGTCTTCCCGAATCCATTCCTTTGGGTTCTCAAAAAGAGGTACTTTCTGCGCTTGGCCGTTTTCAAAAATGGGCCCTACTTGTGCGTGGAGGCTCAGAAAAGAGGAAGCCGCTACAGCGACCGCAAGGAGATGGGGGTGTTTCATGAGATGCCTGGACTAACCTTTAAGTGGTGTTTGACTAAAGGTAGCGCGTCTTGTGAAATTCCATAGCTGCACTCAAACGGGGAATAAACAGTTGCCTCTTGTCTACTGGGCAGAAATATTGACCCTTAAAAGAAGGCGAGAGTATAGACCCTAAACGAGGGCTAACAACTTTATAACTAATATCCGGGCACATCATCCCATTTGTTATCTTGAAGGAACCCAAAACGATCTCTGCTGATACGGGGTTAGATACAAGATTGTTTGTAATTAAAAAATGAAACAAATTTTTCACACAGTTCTTGTCTTCATGATTGTAAGCTGTTCTCAATATTCACAACTTTGTAGCCAATTAGCATGAATAATAGAATTTCAATATCAGTCATCTTGATATACGCAAGTCTATGTCTGTCCGGGCAAGTCAATGATGATTCGATTCGACAAATAGTGTTGGAGAATAATGTTACTGATAGTCTTTATGTCTTCGGCGAATGGAATGAAACCGAAGGAACCGAAACGCACCTTAGATACCTTGGGACTATTACTTCTCCCAAAGGCATATTAAAGATTATTACCTCCTCTTGGTTCTGGGGACCATCAAAGAGAGCTACTAGCAGAATTTTAATATTTAATGAACAGAATGAATTCTTAGGGAATTACTACGTCAGCATGACGTATGACTTGCCAGAAAAAATTGAGAATAACCAGGTGGTGTTTTTACATTCTAACTCTGATGACTGTGACAAAAAGAAAGTCACTAGGTTATCATTTGAAAGTGGAATTCCAGATGCGTTCTTTTTAGAATGTAAAGATGGTAATGGAGATCTGTACAAATTTGATCAAGAACAATAACTAGCTAAAGCAAAAGGTATAGTACATGCCCTTTGGGGCACTGCAATTAGTTAGGCAAGCTTACCGCACCCCAGAAATCAAAAAACCCACGATTGCATCGTGGGTTTTGCGTCGTTCTTGCGGAGAGAGGGG
>DFSS01000022.1:0-2313 GCA_002381225.1 Flavobacteriales bacterium UBA3431
AGGAGTGCTTCAACAATTTTGCCTAGATTGGTATAAACGAAAATAGGGACCTATGCATCAGCGCATTGCCATCAAACTCCTCATCCTTTTTGGGCTTACCCTCCAAGTAAAAGCTCAGAATCTCGCGGGCATCATACTGGAGAAAGGAAGCCGTGAACTCGTGCCCAATGCTTTGGTTGAAATCCCCAATGGGGCCAAAGTGGTGTCGGATCCGAATGGCCGTTTTCAAATTCCCGTCAATTCATGGCCCACGGAAATCGTGGTGTCTGCCTTTGGCTACGAAACACGCCGTGTTCAAGTGAAAGAAAACGCGGCGAAGTTGGAAATCGCCCTCTCTCCAAGTGCTGTGGTCTTGGAAGATGCCTTGATCGTCGCGTCAAAAATCAGCGAAAAACAAAAGCAATCCCCCATTTCGGTGGAAGCCCTCGACCTCATTAGTATTCGCGAGGCAGCCGCCCCCAGCTTTTATGAGGCGCTAGGGAATATGAAGGGGGTGGATTTGACCTCTGCGAGCATTGGCTTTAAAATCATCAACACCCGAGGATTTAATAGCACCAGTCCCGTTCGAAGCCTTCAAGTCATTGATGGCGTGGACAACCAGGCGCCGGGCCTGAATTTTTCCTTGGGCAATTTCTTGGGCGCCAGCGAGCTAGACGTGCAAAATGTGGACATTATTTCAGGGGCTGCCGGGGCACTCTATGGTCCATCCGCATTCAATGGGGTGATTGCCATCCAAACCCGGGATCCCTACCTCACGCCAGGAAGTACTTTTCAAATCAAGGTAGGAGAAAGAGCACTGCGTGAGGTTGCCTTTCGTTGGGCAGAGGCCTACAAGCGTCCCGATGGGTCACCCTCTTGGGCACTGAAGTTGAATGTCTATGCATTGGGCGTGAATGATTGGGAGGCGACCAACATGAATCCAACCGATGGTTCCAAAAGTGCCGCCACCAACCCCGGAGGCTACGATGCAGTCAACCGCTATGGAGACGAAATAGCGCACGACGACGGCGGAGATGTGAAAACCTATGCCGGGATTGGCACGTACCATCGCCGGGGCATCGAGGAAGAGGCCCTGGTAGATTACAACACCAAGAACCTCAAAGTAGCCACAGCCATTCACTACCGTACAAAAACCGGTTTAGAAACGATTTATAGCCTCAATTTTGGTAGCGGAACGACGGTATACCAAGGCGATAACCGCTTTAGCCTCAAGGACATTTTGTTCCTTCAAAACCGCATCGAGATTCGCCAAAAGGATGACTGGTTCATTCGAGCCTACACCACACACGAGGATGCCGGGAATACCTATGATGCGTACTTCACCGCACTGCGCATGCAGGATTCGGTGCTCCATGAAGGCTTTTGGGCCAATCAATACCGATCTTTTTGGAACATTTTCCAAAAGTCGAAAGTCAAGGCCTTGGCGGGCTACCCGTCTGAGTCTCTACCCAATCAGGAATTTAGTGACCAAATGGCTCAAATGTGGGCCATGTATCCCGATGCATTTGCCTCTTTTCATGAGAGCAATCGAGGGTGGATCAATGGGGCCTATGATCCCGATAGCACGTTGATTCCCGGAACAGCAGCCTTTGAGGCACTCAAACAGAAAATCATCACCACCCCGTTCCATGAAGGGGGTAGCCAGTTTTTTGACCGGTCTTCACTAGCCCATATTCAAGGCCAGCGTAACCTCGATATGGGGACCTGGGGGAACCTCTATGTGGGCGGAAACTATCGCCGCTTTGCACCGAACTCACGTGGTACCATCTTTAGCGACACAGGGAATGTGCAACTTCGGGTGCAAGAAGTTGGCTTGTTTGCGGGACACAAGAAAGAAACGGAAAAACTCTTGTGGAATGCATCCATCCGCGTGGACAAGAACCAAAACTTCCGATGGTTGATTTCCCCCGCTGTTTCCATGGTGTACAAACCCAACGACCATGCCGTTTGGCGTGTAGGGCTCACATCGGCAATCCGAAATCCGACCCTACAGGATCAATACCTCTACTACAATGTTGGACGCGCCCTGCTCTTGGGAAATTTGAACGGCTATGATTCTTTGGTGACCATTGACCATGTGTCTGATTTCCTTGCCGGCTCGCCGCAAGCGCGCGCAAGTTGGGTGTGGGATTATTATTCGATCGCCGGGGTTCGGCCCGAAAAAGTGAAGAGCGTGGAGGTCGGATACCGGGATACATGGTGGGAAAAAATCTATGTCGACGCCACCTATTACTACAGTTGGTACGATGATTTTATCGGATACCATGTCGCCCTGAAGATCGAAGATGATCCGGGCGGTAGCGCGGCCGATCG
>DFSS01000022.1:2628-6235 GCA_002381225.1 Flavobacteriales bacterium UBA3431
TTTAGCGTCGGGGCGAATTATTACTTCAAGCGCTACACCTTGGCGGGAAATTACAGCTGGAACGTATTAAATGCTGGGGCCGATGACCCCATCATTCCGGCCTACAATACACCAGAACACAAATACAACCTGTCCTTTTCTGCACGGGATTTGGACTGGAAAATTCGGCAGGGGAGTGTTGGTTACTTGATTAGCCACAAATGGGTCGAGGGATTTGTTTTTGAAGGCTCTCCCCAATTCACTGGGGCCATTCCGAGTTACCGATTAACCGATGCACAGGTGACATGGACGAACAATGAAGGGGACAGGACCATCAAGTTGGGTGCAAGCAATGTCCTCAATCGCAAGGTGGTTCAAGTGTATGGCGGTCCCGCTGTGGGGCGCTTAATTTACCTAAGTGCGACAGTAAGTTTCTAACTTTCATTTTGTTATCGTAAATTACCTTCTCAAACACAACTAATATTATGAGAAAAACCTACTCCTTTTTACTCGCCACGGCCTTGAGCTTCCTCGTGGTAGGAAGTGCTTCAGCCCAACAGCGCTACCTGGATGAAGTGTTCACTTCTTCCCAAATTACCCACATTCCAGATGTGGCCTACGGCTACAATTTTAGCCAATACGTGCCTGCGGCCATGGGTGGCCCAATGGTTATCCCCATGTATGCGGACATTTATATGCCGGATACGGCAGTCGATGCGGTCGCATCACGCCCGGTCATTGTACTTCTTCATACGGGCTCCTTTTTGCCTCAAGGCTTGGCTTCACCCATGGGCTCGCGCAAAGACTCGGCCATTACAGAAATCGCCAACCGCTTTGCTCGTCGCGGTTTTGTGGTCTTTTCGGCCTCCTACCGACTGGGTTGGTTGGCGAACTCGACCAACCTGGATTTACGACGTGGCACGAACCTCTTAGCCGTATACAACGCGGTTCAAGACGCCAAAGTGGGCGTGCGCTCCATTCGCGCATCGAAAATCGTTTTTGGTGACCCATACCGCGTAGACCCCAACTTTATTTCTCTGATGGGTGTTGGATCAGGTGGATACATCTCCTTGGCCTATGCCTCGATAGACAATTATTCTGAAGTGGCCAGCCCCACGAAATTCCAATATTCTGCGGCGGGAACAGGCATCTTCGGAAACGCTGTCAGTGCCGGTGACCCCTATATAGATACCGCAGTGGTCGGTGACTGGGACGGATATGGCGGGGAAGCAACCATTATTGGCACACACCCTGTTACCGGATTGCCCTTGGTGGACCAGAATCAGCCGGGACGGAATATTCCCTTGTATGCAGGGATTCCACATAATGTGAATTTGGTCATCAACTTGGGTGGCGCATTGGGAGACTCGGCGTGGGTCGCTCAGGGTGACGCCCCAATGGTGTCCTTTCATAGCCGCTACGACTTCTTTGCGCCCTATTACCGAGGAATGGTGAACGTTCCCATTGCGGGAACCTTCTTTCCAGTTGTTGAAGTCGCCGGTAGTCATACTGCGGTCAAAATCGCCAATACGTTTGGCAACAACAGTGTCTTGAATGCCTCCTCCTTAATGGACCCGTATTCCGCAAAGGCACGCTCCAATCCCCATAACATCGGGAACCAAGAGAATATCTACACCTTCAATATGCTTCCCCCGAATGCTACGATGCCTTTCCGCATCAACGCCAACCCATGGGATTGGTGGGATGGAAACGATCCGCTGACGGCGAATGAAACCAATCCGAACATCAAGGCGCAGTCCCTAGTGTACATCGATACGGTAATGGCCTTTACGATGCCTCGTGTCGCCAACGCGATGAATGCCGTTGGGTATTCAGTTGGCCAAGATGAACCGATGACTATGTCTGTCGCGATGAGCCCGAATCCTACGTCGGGGGCCGCCTACATTCGTGTAGAGGGCGCAAAAATCAATCAAGTGGTCGTTATGGACATTTTGGGACGCCCAATCTATGAGTCAACGGTTGCAGCTGCCCGTGAGGTTGAACTGCCTTCGCACTTGTGGCCTGGTGGCTCCTACATTGTTCGTGTTGAAACGGACCATGGAACCCAAACGCTCAAATTGATTCGTGAATAATCCCACGGATGCAAAGCAGAAGGGGCCGCAGCGATGTGGCCCCTTTTTTTTATCCGATTGACAGGCCGTATGCCGGGTAAAAAAACACCGGAGGCCCGCGCAGAGGCCCAATGTATGCTGGCTACGCATGTGCAGCCCCCCAAGGCGGGCGACAAAGCGCTACCTTTGCGACGCCGCACCGGGCGGCATGACGCGCAATAGCTCCTACACCAGCGATGAAGTTTACAGATTTTGGTCTCAACGACGCCCTCTTAGATGCCCTCTACTACATGAATTTTGAGGATGCGACCGAAATTCAAGACAAAGCCATCCCCCTTATCCTCGAAGGACGCGACGTCATCGGCTGCGCACAAACGGGCACCGGAAAAACGGCGGCCTTTGTCCTCCCTATATTGAATCACATTTCAGAAAGTGCGGTAGGCGGGGTGCAAACCTTGATCCTTTGCCCAACACGGGAATTGGCCATTCAAATTGACCACCAGATTCAGGGCTTGGCCTACTTTGCGCAGGCGACCTGCCATGCGGTCTATGGCGGAGGAGATGGGGTAGCTTGGGATCAAGAAGCCGTGGCCCTAAAAGGCGGCGCCGACATCATTATTGCCACGCCGGGCCGTTTGCTTTCACACATGGAGCAAGGCAATGTGGACTTTTCTGAGGTCAAGCACTTGATTTTGGATGAAGCAGACCGCATGCTAGACATTGGCTTTTACGATGACATCATTCGCATCATCAAAACATTGCCGGCACAACGTCAGAGCCTGATGTTTTCAGCCACGATGGCGCCAAAGATTCGAAATTTGGCCAAAGAAATCCTCAGCGACCCCGCAGAAATTTCTGTCGCCATTTCCAAGCCCGCCGAAGGGGTGACCCAACAAATTTATTTGGCCCACGAAGAGCAAAAGATCGGCTTGACCCAGCATTTGTTGAAGGACAAAGACGGATTTACGAGCATTATTATTTTCTGCTCCACCAAGCGCAAGGTGGAACAACTCACACGGAAGCTGGCCCAACGCAACTATTCGGTGCAAGGCATGTCGTCGGACTACGAGCAAGATGCTCGGGAGAAGGCCCTAAGTGCCTTCAAGGCGGGACGTACCCGAATTATGGTGGCTACGGATGTCATGAGCCGCGGCATTGACATCAAAGGCATTGACCTGGTCATCAACTACGATGTTCCCAACGATGCGGAAGACTATGTCCACCGCATTGGCCGCACCGCCCGCGCAAAAACGGAGGGAATGGCCATTACGTTCGTCTGTCCCGAAGACATGTACAAGCTCACCAAGATTGAACGCTTGATTGAGCGTGACTTTGAGAAGTTGAGCCCGCCCGAGCACCTTGGAGAGGCCCCCGAATGGAACCCAAATGGCCGCGGTGCCGGCCGTGGCGGACGTTCTGGAGGACCGAATCGACCTGGTGGAGGCGCATCAAGCGGCCGAAGTGGAGGCAAATCAGGGGGATTCCGTGGAGGCAAGTCCCACAATAAAGGACCCCGTTCAGGCGGCGCAACTTCAGGCGGGCAGGCCTAAGGCTGC
>DFSS01000041.1:0-10172 GCA_002381225.1 Flavobacteriales bacterium UBA3431
ACAAAAGGCACAGTGGGAGACGATCCCCGGAAAATCACGTAGGCGTCAAAGTTCATACCGGTATCGAGCGGGGTTCCCCAATCTACGGTCAAACCTCCCCCCGGCTCTTGGGACACACAAGCCTGGCTCAAGTCAGGTGGGACGGGAATGGTGGAGACCACATTAATAACCACGGACGCCACGCGGATCGCTGGAGCGACGCAGAAGTTGTCTTGCATTCGAAGCGCAAAGACATACCGGTTTGTCGGATTCCCACAAGAATTGTTTTGGTAAGATATGTGGTTGCAATTCGTCATCCAGTCAAAAGAAATCTCGTTGTTCAGCGTCGAGGTAAAGGATGTTTGGGGAGATTTGGGGTTGACGGTGGCGCACGGAGGGTTCAAACAGCCTGAGTTCGGGTTGTTTAAAGGCACACCCAATTGTCCTCCTGACGGCGAGAATTCAATCGTTTGCGGCAAGAAGTTTGGCAACAATTGGGCATCCTGTGACACCAGATCAAACTTCACCTGCTGACCTGCATAAACCGTTGTTTCCCAGTAGAGCGTATCGCCGGAAGCGACCACGGGGGTCAGCGCGGGATAGTTGGGAATGTTGTTGATTTGCACTGTTGGCGGTGTGTTGTACCCACAGTCCGTTCGAATGATGACGGGAATATCGCGGTAGACGGAAGCAATTTTCTGGTTGCAACGGTAGGCACTGACTTCCACGCATGAAGCGAAAGAGCCTCCTGCTGAGGGGTTGAATGTCATCGCCCCAGTTTGCTGGTTAAAACTCACCGTGTTGCCACCGTTTGGAAAGGGATTGTTGAAGGCATATCCCGTGGTAAACGATGCATTGGTGCCGTTGTTGGTTGTCTGAGGATAGGCCCAGTTGTACACGACTGAATCCAAATCGTCGTCGAAGGCGTTGTGGGCATAGGTGTATTCGTAGCCGGAACAAATGACGGACCTGGGTGGCTCCAAAAAGCGGGGAGACGAGTCATAGCAAGGGTTCGCGTTCTGGGGCACCCCGTTAATGGAATAGGGGAACATGTACGCACGGAGCGTGTACGAACTCGATGAGGACGTCAAGTTTGTAATCGAAGGACGGCAACAATCCGTGAAGGTGAAGTACCAGCCCCCAGCAGGCGGCACACCACTGAGTGTGATATAGCCTGACTCGTAGCGGCGCTCCTCGACGGCTCCTTGGCCAGAAGTCACGCCGTTGCAGTTGATTTCTTGGGTTCCATCCCAACAATTGGGTGACACGTCCGTAGCGGAGCCCACCTGCGCACAGGAAATCGACCCCCCTGGGGCGTTGGTCGACAAGACGACGGGATTGGGCAAGAAGGTGGAAGCACCTGTTCCACATTCCCGGTAAAGAATGACGTAAAACTTGTACTTGCCCGCATTCGGACCGCTGTCAAAACAGCGCCAGGTAATTTCTCCACCGAGGTAGTGGGAGGCCAAGGCGGACTGAGCAAAAAGGAGAAAAGCGAAAATTCGAAAAACGTGCTTCACAATACGTGTTTTTATACCAATGTCAAATGTAACACTTTGACTTACGTGCCTCACCCCTTCATTGGAGGAAAGTCAAGGGCAAATGAGTAAACGCAGGTTTCAGCGAAGGATTGCGCGTTTAAGAGCGCAGCATATCGCGGGAAATCACCAGTTTTTGAATTTCCGACGTGCCTTCACCAATGGTGCAAAGCTTGACGTCGCGGTAGAATTTTTCGGCCGGGTAATCCTTGGTGAAACCATATCCGCCGTGGATTTGAACCCCTTCGTTGGCCACCCGGACAGCGACTTCACTTGCGTAATACTTGGCCATCGCTGACTCCTTGGTGACTTTGAGCCCTTGATCCTTGAGACTTCCGGCGTGGCGTATCATCAACTCCGATGCATAGATTTCCGTGTCCATGTCCGCGAGCTTAAAGGCAATCGCTTGGAATTGGCTAATAGCCTTGCCAAATTGCTCACGCTCCTTGCTATATCGAAGCGCCGCGTGGCGCGCGCCCTTGGCGATTCCAAGTGACAGCGCAGCGATGGAGATGCGTCCTCCATCCAGGATCTTCATGCTCTGAATAAAGCCTTCCCCAACCTGGCCGAGCAAATTGTCTTTGGGAATGCGGCACTGATCAAAGAACAAGCAGGCGGTCTCGCTGGCGCGCATGCCCAATTTGTTCTCCTTTTTTCCGCCGCTGAAGCCCGGTGTACCCTTTTCTACCACAAACGCAGACATTCCGTGAGAATCGCCCTTCTCGCCGGTGCGTGCAATGACCACTGCCACTTCGCCCGTGATGGCGTGGGTGATAAAGTTTTTCGAACCATTCAGGACCCATTCGTCCCCGTCCAAGATGGCGGTGGTGTGCATGCCCCCTGCATCACTTCCCGTGCCGGTTTCGGTCAAGCCCCAAGCGCCCACTATTTGGCCGGTAGCTAAACGAGGCAGCCATTTGGCTTTTTGGTCTTCCGTTCCAAACTGGTTGATGTGCTGAGTGCACAAGCTATTGTGCGCCGCCAAAGACAGCCCAATGCTCCCGCATACTTGAGAAATTTCGTCGATGACCGTGATGTATTCCGCATACCCCAACCCGGATCCGCCATATTTGGGATCCACGAGCATCCCCATGAAGCCCATTTCGCCCATGGCTTGAAAAACATGAAGCGGAAAGGTTTGTGCTTCATCCCACTCCATGACATGGGGAGCAATGTGCTGAAGGGCAAAATCACGGGCCGCTTCGCGGATCGCATCGAGTTCGGGTTGGCTTTGGGCGTGGATGGGGTACAAAACGTAAATGGAATTAAGGGTTCAAGGGAAAATCGGTAGTCAGTGAGAAAATTATCGTTTTAGGACGTGGCCGTCAATGAGTTCATAGCTCTCCCCGCTCTCGGGACATTGGGCGCGGCCCTGGTCATCAAAATCTAAGCGGTGGCCAAACTCGCTCATCCAGCCAATCTGCTTCGAGGGATTCCCGACCACCAGGGCATAGGCGGGAATGTTTTTAGTCACCACAGCGCCTGCGCCAATGAAGGCGTAGGGTCCAATGTCATGGCCGCAAACGATGGTGGCATTGGCCCCAATACTGGCACCCACTCCGACATGGGTTCGGCTGTATTGACCTCGACGATTCACCCCAGAGCGCGGGTTTACGACGTTAGTGAAGACACAGGAAGGGCCCAAGAATACATCGTCGTCGCAGGTGACGCCCGTATAGATGCTCACATTGTTTTGAACCTTCACGTTGTTCCCTAACACCACATCGGGTGAGATGACCACGTTTTGGCCCAAGTTGCAGTGTTTTCCTATCTGGCAAGGGCCCATGATATGCGAGAAATGCCAAATTTTGGTCCCCTCGCCTATTTGGGCGCCCTCATCAATGACGGCCGTAGGATGTGCTTGGTATGCCATAGCAATGAATGTTGACGGCTAAGATAGGGAGTGCAGGTCCGATGTATCTTTATGGGCTACGAATGAATTCTGATCCAATGCGTCTAAAAATGTTGCATTTCGCTCGCGTGGCCGTCGGCACGCTCCTCCTCCCCCTTTCCGCCTTTGGGTGGGGCCAAACAGGCCACCGTGTGGTGGGCCAAATTGCGGAAAACCACCTCCACGCGGAAGCTGCGGCGGCCGTTCAAGGCATTCTGGGCGACGAGTCACTCGCTATGTGCGCCAACTGGATGGACCACATCAAGTCCAACCGTGCGTACAATCACATGAATCCTTGGCATTACTGCACCATCCCCGATGGTTTGACCTATGAAACGTGTGACCATCCCGAAGAAGGAGATGTCATTGGGACGATAAATCAGCTCATAGTTGAAATCCAAACCAAGACGTTTTTAATCGCGGAAGACGAAGCGATGGCCGTAAAAATGCTCGCGCACTTAGTGGGAGATTTACACCAACCCCTGCACGTGGGCAACGGCACGGACAAAGGCGGCAACGACCGCAAAATCAAATGGTTTGGCGAGAGCAGCAATTTGCACCGCGTTTGGGATTCTGATCTCATTGACCATCAGCAATTGAGTTTCACGGAGTATGTGGCCTGGGTAGACCACGCGACCGCCGAGGAAGTGAGTGAATGGCAAAGAAGCAGCGTCGTCGATTGGGCCCAGGAATCCCAGGCGATTCGAATGGGCATCTATCCGCCGGCGGAGGCGACCTCTTTGGGCTATTCTTACAACTATGACCACATCGCCACATTGAATAAACGTTTACTTCAGGGTGGCGTGCGTTTAGCAGGCATTCTCAATGAGTTGTACGCTAAGCCCACCAAGAAAAAGAAGTAATTCGTGCTGAATCGAAAAACCACCTACGGCATTCACGCGCTGCTGCATTTGGCGCGGCATCAAGGAGAGGGTGTGGTGGCTGTGGTGCGCATTTCCGAGGCCCTTCAGGTGTCTCGAAAATTCCTCGAACGCATCCTCGCCGACCTCCGGCAAGAAGGCATG
The DNA here is from genome assembly GCA_002381225.1 of Flavobacteriales bacterium UBA3431. Lineage (GTDB taxonomy): Bacteria > Bacteroidota > Bacteroidia > Flavobacteriales > Schleiferiaceae > TMED14. The sequence goes on from DFSS01000041.1 coordinate 4,434, forward strand.
GTGGAAAGTCAATCAGGTCGTGACGGGGGCTACCGTTTGGGGGCCGCGGGCTTGGACCTTTGCCTGGCCGATGTTGTGCGCGTGCTCGAGGGTCCCATCGCCCTGCTCCCCTGCGCATCGCACCGATTTTATGCGCCCTGCGCCGAATGTGCATCCCCCGAAACCTGCGCCCTTCAAGATGCGCTGGTGAGTGTTCGCAACGCGACCGTCCATAGTCTAAAGCAAATTACCCTGGCACATGTTTTGGAGACGGAGGGAGCCTTGATGTTGGGCCAAAAAAGCCTGTTGCGCCCTACCCCCTACCACGAAGGGCAATAAACTGCAGGCCCTACCTTTGCGGACTATGAGCACAACCCGCCAAACTCCGTCCGTCTTCGAGAACATCTTAGAAACCATCGGCCGTACGCCCATGGTAAAATTGCACAAGACCGTAGAAGGTATCCCCGGTACCGTGTACGCCAAAGTGGAATACTTCAACCCCGGGCATAGTACCAAGGACCGCATGGCGCTCAAAATGGTGGAGGACGCCGAGCAAGCCGGCTTACTCAAACCTGGCGGAACGATTATCGAATGTACCTCAGGCAACACGGGCATGGGCCTCGCGCTCGCGGCCGTCGTCAAAGGCTACAAGCTCATCTGTACGCTCAGCGACAAGCAGAGTAAAGAAAAAATGGATGTGCTGCGGGCATTGGGTGCAGAAATTTATGTCTGCCCAACCAATGTATCGCCGGATCACCCAGACTCCTACTATTCGGTGGCGCGCCGCCTCAATTCGGAAATTCCCAATTCCTACTTCCCCAATCAATACGACAACCTTAGCAATCGGGTGGCGCATTATGAAAGCACGGGGCCAGAAATTTGGGAACAAACCGAGGGGAAAATTACCCATTTCATCGTCGGTGTGGGAACCGGTGGCACCATTTCCGGGGTCGCCAGGTACCTCAAAGAAAAGAATCCCGCCATTCAGATTTGGGGGGTGGATAGCTACGGTTCCGTATTTAAGAAATACCACGAAACTGGGGTCTTTGACACCTCGGAGATTTATGGATACATCACGGAAGGCATTGGTGAAGATATCCTGCCCAAAAACGTAGACTTTGATCTCATCGACCGCTTTGAAAAAGTGACGGACCGAGATGGGGCATTGGTGGCGCGTGAATTGGCCAAAAAGGAAGGACTCCTCTTGGGATATTCCTGCGGTTCAGCGTTGCAAGGCTTGCGCCAGCTGAAGCACCTCCTGCCTGAAGATGCCGTGAGTGTGGTCCTTTTTCATGACCACGGTAGCCGCTATGTCGGAAAGATTTACAACGACGACTGGATGCGTGAACGCGGGTTTCTGAAAGAGGAAAATGGCAATTTGGCCCAGGCGGTCTCTTCCCATTCCCACCTACCCTTGGTTACCATTCAACCCGAGGAGCCTTTGATGAATGCGGTCGTAGCCTTAAAACGGCATGGCATTTCCCAATTGCCGGTACACGATGGCGCCACATTTGTGGGTAGCTTAACGGAAAGCCACATCATTCAGGCCCTCTCTGCAGATGGATTGGGCATGGAAACCCTCGTGAAGCATGTCATGGGTGCCTCATTCCCCATCCTTCCGGGAAAGGCAAGTTTACTCGAAGGAATTGAAGCTTTGAGTAAAGAGCACAATGCCCTTTTGGTTGCCCTCGACGATGGAAAACACCACATTTTAAGTCGGCATGATTTGCTGACGAGAATTGCCTAATTCGTTTTATCTTTGCGCCTCCTTAATTAACCGAGTTTAGGACTCTTTTAAAACAATTAACCCATGGCAACAAAAATCCGCCTACAACGCCACGGCCGCAAGGGTCGTCCCATCTTCACGATCGTCGCAGCCGACGCACGCGCCAAGCGCGATGGTAAGTACATCGAGAACATAGGTCAGTACAACCCCAATACCAACCCCGCCACCATCGATCTCGATTTCGATCGTGCATTGGATTGGATCATGAAAGGCGCCGAACCCACCAATACGGCCCGCGCCATCCTTAAATACAAGGGCGTCATGATGAAGAAGCACCTCCTTTTGGGTGTGCAGAAAGGCGCTTTGACCGCTGAGCAAGCCGAGGCGCGTTTTGAGGCATGGTCTGCGGACAAGTCAGGCCGCATCGATGCGAAAATTGAAAACTTGAACACTTCTGCGAAGACCGCGAAAGAAGAGCGCCTCAAAGCAGAGGCCGCTGTGAAGGAAGCACGTGCTGCCGCCATTGCTGCGAAGAATGCTCCTGAGCCCGTCGCGGAGGAGGTTGTAGAAGAAGTTGTGGCGGAAGAAGCTCCTGCTGACGAAACGGCCACTGAAGAAGTTGTAGCGGAAGAAGCTCCTGCTACCGAAGCGGCTACGGAAGAAGTAGCAGTGGACGAAGCCCCGGCTACCGAAGAGGCTTCTGAGGAAGCTACGGCAGAATAATCGATTGATGGAGGGGTATTTCCAACTCGGATTCCTCCGGAAAAAACACGGATACAAGGGAGAAGTAATTCTCCATATCGAATCAGATCATCCAGCACGCTATGCGTCGCTGGATGTTCTTTTTTTGGAAGAATCCGGAGCCCCTATCCCCTACTTTATTTCAAGCATTCGAAGCCACATCACCGCCGAATTCATCGTTCGTCTTGAGGATGTCGTGGAGGAAGCACAGGTGGATGCCGTCGTCGGCCGCACGGTCTATTTGCCTGACGACGCCTTGCCCGAGCTCGATGACGATCAATATTACTACCACGAAATCATTGGCTACACGGCCAGCGATCCGGCCATTGAAGGCCAACTAATGGTGGAGGAAGTGATGGATAGGCCGGGGCAACCCCTCTTGGTTCTCCGGCATCCAAGTAAAGAGGATCTGATTTTAATCCCTTTGGTTGAGGCCTTTGTTTTGGAGGTCAACAAGGCCGAAAAGCATATTCGCCTCGAGGCTCCCCCCGAACTTTACACGCTTTAATCGCGCTCAAACCTCGCTGAGGCGCTCATCAAAGCGAATGCCCCACTCCGCCAATTCAGCGAGAATCGGCGCATACACTTCTTTCCGCATAGGCAGGAGCACGCCCCGTTCTTGGATCAGGCCGAGGGTCACAAGGCGGGTTGCCATGGCCACTGGCAATCCAACCGTGAAGGCCATCGCCGTATTTTGGGCTGACTTTCCTTTGCACACCATGGAGGACTCCAAACGGAATTTTTGACCTTGGAGGGTATAATAAATGCGGTGCCACATGACCAGCATGTCGGTATCCGCCGAAGTCATGGTCCACTTTTTCTCCAAAATATGCTGGAGTACCTGGGCCGGGGTACCTGACGAAAGACCCACGGGCTCCTCAGCGAAAAGCCCCAACCATTCAAACATCTCCATCAGCTCCGAATCTTGCGGAATCTGTAGGTAATGCATCAGCTTAAGTTCGACACTATCCGATATATGGTAGGCCAGGAAACTGTTGATAAAGCTGCGGTGGGTCATCCGTGCCACGCCTTCCATACGGTAGCTATCATCGGTCGCTCCGAGTTGGACAAAAACATCCCAGGCACGGCAAAATCCAGGGCGACGCAGGGTTCCCCGATACATCGTGGGGATGCCGTCTAACCCGTACTCCGAGATGTACTTCAGGGAATCGCGGTTGGCATACCCTTCAAATCGTCCGTAGCCAGGAATAGTGAGAAATTCGGTGCGACGGAAGAGCTTGTGGTAGGGAATGAACTTGTATAGGCCCTCTTGAATGAATTTGACTGCTCCCCCTGCTCCCGCCATCACCACGTTGCGCGGGTTCCAGGTGAACTTGTATTGCCAAGGATTGCTAGGACTTTCAGGCGCTAGAATTCCACCACAAAAACTCTCATAGGAAGTGATTTCCCCTCCTTTTTGGCGAATCTTCTCCAAAATTTCCATCGTCGACATGTGGTCAATCCCTGGATCGACCCCACATTCATTGAGGAAAATCAAGCCTTTTTCGCGCGCCTGCGAATCGAGTGCCTTCATTTCTTCGCTCGCGTAGGATGCCGTAACGAGGTGTTTTCCCATCCGAAGGCATGTACGCGCCACATCCGGATGCATCATCGCCGGGAGCATGGAGACGACAACATCCGCCTGGTCAATCCACGAATTTCGAATAGACTCTTGGGATAAATCCGCGGTGTGGGCCTCTACGGCAGGGTATGGCGCACATTTGGCCTGCAAGGTTTCGGCATCTTGGTCCACCACATGGAGGTGCCATTGCGCGGCATCGGAATGGGTGGCGAGGTATTCAATGAGGGCGGATGTGCTGCGACCAGCACCTAGGACAACGATGGATTTCACTGAAAGGGTGTTGAAAACTGATTGGTTTTAGAGACTTTCGGGGACGAAGGTAAATTACATTTGCTCTAACCCTTGATTGAATTCGCATGTATACCCCAACCTCTGGGAGTCCATCCACTGTTTCGTGGATTTCGGCCCTTGGCTTGCGGGAGGCCTCCGTGGTCTACCAAGCCCCCCCTGAATTTCTAACGCAAGAAGCCTTGCGTCTCCAGCGCGCGCAATTGACCGCCGACGGCGTGTTAAGCATCGCTACGGGCGCCTTTACGGGCCGCTCTCCGGAAGATCGCTTCATTGTCAAAGATGCCTTAACCGCCGACCGCGTTTGGTGGGGAAAAGTGAATAAGCCCTTTGACGAGGCCACATTTAAGGCGCTTAAAAAGAAAGTACTCGCCTATTTGGACGGCAGAAAGCTCTATGTCCGCGACGCAAAAGCCGGGGCCCATCCCCAATTGAGCCTGCCCATTCGGGTTATCAATCAGTATCCAGAGCACAATCAGTTTGCGTTCAATATGTTTATTGAGCCCAGCTCGGAAGAGCTGGCGAATTTTGAACCTGAGTGGACCATTTTGCACGCCCCAGACTTTCATGCTGATCCCGCCGTGGACGGAACGCGCCAGCCCAATTTCGCCATCCTAAGTTTTGCCGAGAAGACGATCCTTATTGGCGGTACGGGGTACACAGGGGAGATTAAAAAAGGCATTTTCTCTGCACTCAACTTTCTCTACCCAGAATTCCATGACACCTTCCCCATGCACTGTTCGGCCAATTTGGGCGACAACGGGGATACGGCCCTATTCTTTGGACTCAGTGGCACCGGAAAGACCACCTTATCGGCAGATCCCCACCGCCTGCTCATTGGAGACGACGAGCACGGCTGGACGGCCGACGGCACCGTCTTCAACTTTGAAGGCGGTTGCTACGCCAAAGTCATTGACCTCTCTCAAGAGAAAGAACCGGACATTTGGAACGCGATCAAGCCTGGGGCTATTTTGGAAAATATTGTCATGAGCGACGCCGGCGTGCCCGACTACGCAGACAAAACCATTACCGAGAACACTCGGGTGTCCTACCCCATCGAGCACATCACCCATGTCGCCCCCGGGCTGCGTGGGCCAGCTCCGAAAAATGTGTTCTTTTTGACCTGCGATGCCTACGGGGTCCTTCCTCCACTCTCAAAGTTGGGGCCCGAGCAAGCCGCCTACCATTTTATTTCCGGATACACGGCCAAAGTAGCCGGGACGGAGGCCGGCGTCACTGAACCCAAAGCAGTGTTTTCCGCTTGTTTTGGGGCTCCGTTCATGCCCTTGCATCCCAGTGACTACGCCTCCATGCTGATGAAACGCATGCAGCAGGGAGACCTCCATGTCTGGCTCGTGAACACGGGCTGGGTAGGCGGCGGCTATGGTGTCGGCTCCCGAATTAAACTCCGCTACACTCGCGC
>DFSS01000041.1:10457-46002 GCA_002381225.1 Flavobacteriales bacterium UBA3431
ATGATTACGGCCGCTCTGGAGGGTCACTCCTTGGAAACCTCCCCAGATGAGGTCTTCGGGTTTGAACGCGTAACGGCATGCCCTGGGGTTCCCTCAGAGGTCCTAAACGCGCGTGGACAATGGAACGACGAAGTAGCGTACGACCTCGCCGCAGCCAACCTGGCGCAACGTTTTGTCGACAACTTCAAAACCTTTGAGGCGGGGGCAACGCCCGAAATTTTGGCCGGCGGCCCTCTCTCAGGGGTCCAAGCTTAAACTCGGCGTAAAAAAAAAGGAAGGACCCCGCTTTGGCGGGGTCTTTTCTTTTACAGCATGTCGTTAGCTAAGTTGGCAAGTTCGCTCCGCTCTCCTTTCTCGAGCGTCACATGGGCATAGAGATCCTGCCCCTTCAAGCGGTCCACCAGGTAGGACAATCCGTTGGACTGCTCATCGAGGTAGGGCGTGTCGATTTGGTGTACATCCCCCGTGAATATGAACTTGGAATTTTCCCCCGCCCGGGTAATGATGGTTTTCACCTCGTGGGGCGTCAGGTTTTGGGCCTCGTCTACAATAAAAATGACGTTGGACAAGGATCGGCCTCGGATGTAGGCTAAAGGCGTTACCAGAATTTTCTCGTTGGCCACCATCTCATCAATTTGCTTGTAGTTGCGGTCCCGCTCCCCAAACTGATTTTTGATGAATTTCAAATTGTCCCAAAGGGGCTGCATATAGGGATTGACCTTCTGCTCTGCATCACCTGGCAAGAATCCGATGTCCCGATTAGACAGGGGGACGATGGGCCGAGCCAAATAGATTTGCTTGAAGTCGCGGCGTTGCTCCAAAGAACCCGCCAGAGCCAGCAGGGTCTTTCCCGTTCCCGCCACCCCGGTGAGGGTCACCAATTTGATGTCCGGATGCATGATGGCGTGGAGTGCAAACGTCTGCTCACTGTTGCGGGGCTTAATCCCGTAATAGCTGCTTTTTTCGACCAACTCCATGTGCTTGGATTGGCCGTGAAAAAAACCCAACGCCGAAGACCGGGCGGATTTTAAAATATAGAATTGGTTGGACTGCAATCCCAGTTTGCTATGGGCCTTCGCTGCCGGGTCGAGTTCCACCCGTTTGGACTCATAGAGGGTTTGCAGCGCTTTCGGGGGGAAGGCATCGATCTCGCCGCGGCCCGTGAAGCGCGTATCCGTCTCCTTCACTTTGCCCGTCAAATAATCTTCGGCCGCCACGTTGAGCGCCTTGGCCTTGAGCCGAAGGTTGATGTCTTTGGTCACCAGAATGACAGGACGATGGGGCTCCTCCTTTTGCAAGTACAGGGCGGCATTGATGATTTTGTGGTCATTCTTACCCTTGCCATAAATTTCGGTCGCATCCACATCCAGTCTTGGGGTGGCCATAATCACCCGGAACTTGCCTCGTTTTCCACCATTGAGGTCAATCCAATCCGTCAAAGGTTTATCCGCAGCCTTTTTATCCAGCATGCGAATGAACTCTCGCGCTTCAAAATTCTTGGTATCGCTCCCCTTTTTGAACTCATCCAACTCCTCCAAAACCGGAATGGGGATGGCCACATCATGTTCTTCGAAGTTCATGATGGCGTGGTGATCGTACAAAATGACGGAGGTATCCAGAACGAATATCTTCTTGACGGGCTTGCTCGCTTTAGGCATGGTGTCTCGACTGTTTAGGGTTAAATTAGGGGTATAATTCGGCACATCGAAGCGCACCGCAGAGATGTTTTGAACAAGCCATGTAGCATAACCTCGTGCCTTCAATGGGCATATTGACCCCGAACCCTATGATGGATGCACATATCCAGAGTATTCAGGCCCAATTCGGCTTTCAGAGCACCGAATTGCTTGCAGACATTGCCCAATACGGGCGTTTCTGCCGTTTTTCCAGTGGTGACCTGATAGCAGAACCGGGAATGCCGGTGGATTTTGTGCCGTTGATTCTCAAAGGAAATTTGCGCGTCATGCGTCGGGATGAAGACCATGACCGGGAGCTATTTCTCTACTTCTTAACAGCAGGATCTACGTGCTCAAGCACCATCAACTGCTGCATGACGGGGAAGAAGGTCACCGTGGAAGTTGTGGTCGAAGAAGAAACCGAAATGGTCTGTATTCCCAATGCCTCAGCCTCTGCGTGGATCAAGACACATCCTGAATGGCTTGAATTTGTCCTGCGCAGTTACCAATTGCGGTTTGAAGAAGCCCTGCATGCACTGGATGAGGTGGCCTTCCGTCAATTGGATGAACGTTTGTGGAACTTCCTCTCGGAAAAGGTGAAGCTTTCGGATAGCCAAACGGTGGAAATGAGCCACTCAGACATTGCCCAAGCTCTCCACTCCTCTCGGGAGGTCGTTTCCCGCCTCCTCAAGAAACTCGAATCGGAGCAACGATTGACGCTGGGACGAAATCGCATCGAAATCCTTCGCTAACTACCCCTATTTTTGCCGCATGATTCGAATGTACCTCCGCTTAGCCATCGCGGCCGCCATCGTGGCCCTCGCAGTTTGGCAATTCACCGATGCCGAAATCGGCAACGGCATTTTCTTGATTCTCTTGGCGGGCATTCCCGTGTTGTTTCATTTCCGAAATGAACGCATCCTCCTAGCCTTGTGGTACGTGCGCAAGCAAGACTTCGTCAAAGCAGAACGTCAACTCGACGCCATTGGCCACCCAGAGCAAACCCTCATCAAAGGGCAATTGGCCTATTTCTACTTCCTACGCGGATTGATGACTTCTCAGACCAATTTATCCAAGAGTGAAACATGGATGAAGAAGGCCCTGAACACCGGACTACGACTCAAGCAGGATCGGGCTCTAGCCAAGATGCAGTTGGCCGCCATGGCTATGACCAAGCGTAAGAAAAAAGAGGCCCAAATCCTCCTAACGGAAGCAAAAAAGCTGGACGACAAGGGACTCCTTGGCGACCAGCTTAAGATGCTCCAAGCACAGATGCGCCGGATTTAATTCGCTTATTTCTTGGCGACCGCGGGGTTCACGCCCGCCGTCATGTCTTTACTAATAGCGGCGCGTTCGAAGCGCAAACGGCAATTTTCGCATTCGAGGAGAACCGTTTTGTCATCGACCTCGAGGATTTTACCGTGGATCCCGCTTGTGGTCACCACTTTCATGCCTTTTTCCAAGGCGGCACGGAATTTATTCTCTTCCTTTTGCTTCTTCATCTGAGGACGGATGAAAAAGAAATACATGACCGCCACAATGGCGATCAAAGGCAAGAAGCTAGCGAGTCCACCTTGTGGATCGGCTTGAAGAAATGAAAGGGTCATAGATTATTCAGCTTTGGGTTCAACTTTGGCCGTAATGGTCAAAACTTTTGTGTTCGGGACGGTATTGGCCGACAAGGTCACGGTCTTGGTCTGGTTTCCGGGCTTGCCCGTGCTATTAAAGCGTACCGTGATGGTGCCCTCCTCGCCAGGAGCGATGGGTGCATTGGAGTATTCCGGGACGGTACAACCGCAAGAACCTTGGGCCGAGGAAATAATCAAAGGAACTTCACCTTCATTCGTGAAGGTGAAATCTGTGGTGCCCACCTCGCCTTCTTTCATATCTCCGAAGTCGTGGCTTTCCTTGTCAAAACGGAAGACCGGCACCGAAGCCGAGGTCGCCGCTTCCACGGCCATCCGCTCGTCCTCTGATTTGATTTTGGACGTGGCGTCCGAGCAAGAAACAAGGGCCAAAAATCCGGCCGCAAGAATGAAGGTGTGTTTCATGGTTTTTGACGTATTTGTGGTGAAATTACGATTCAATCAGACCTCTTCCCAACTTCTGAATGCGCCCCTCAGCCTTCAGGTCGATAAGCATTGCATCCAATAGTCCATTGATAAATCCGGGGCTCTTTTCTGAGCCATACTGCTTGGCCAATTCAATGGCTTCGTTCATGCTCACTTTGGTTGGCACCTCAGGGAAATGGACGACTTCCGTCAAGGTCATTTCCAAAATGCAACGTTCTACAGGGGCTAGGCGTTCGTAATCCCATTTGTCGGCTTTACCGCGAATTCGATCCATCCATTCTTCGTGGGCATTCACCGCTTTTAAGAATAAGGATGCGCCGAATTGGGCATCGGATTCATCTTTGAAAAGGCGGACTAAAAGGGGCTTACTGCGTTTGGCGTTTTGGAGCGTTTGGACGGCCATCATCTGTGCGGCATCGAGGTCATCTGCCCAATGCATGCTCACGGCTTCGTAGTGGGCATGAATGGATTCATTGTTGGCCACAGCTTCGCGGTAGAAACGCTTGAACCAAATCACGCAATCCGCCTCAGTCAGAGTATCCGTTTCATCGAGCCACCCTGATTCCGCGACGTCATTCCAAAATTCAAAAAATGCGGTACGCAGGACGTCCACCGTTTCGCCCCAGAATACGCGCTTCTTCTCCCAAGCTCCTACCACGCCTTCGTCGTTCACGAGGGCATGCATGAAGGGCATGTCTAAAAGCACCGCAATCCGATTCTTCCGGGCCTCAATGGGAAATTGCTTATTCGTTTCAATCTCTAAGCGCTCCGCAAGGAATCGGTGAAACTGCCAAAACATGCGCAGTTCGTAGAGGTACAACTCGTAGATGGATTCAATGCTGTCGTTCAGTCCTTCTAGCGCACGTTGGCGGTCGAGGGATTCGCCTTGGTAGTAGGCAAACAGGGCCTGCATGACTTTGATGCGGATGTGACGACGGGTAAGCATAGAACGATTTTGAGCGTCAAAAGTACGGCAGGTTCCGGGTTTCCGGCGCTAACACGCCCTCAAACTTTGGCTCCTTGGTACCAATCCGGATAGTGGTGGAACTCGAGAACCTCCTGGGACTGGGGGTGTGTGAAGCGCAAATAGCTCGCATGCAAGGCAATCCCCGCTTCCATCCATGGAGATCCGCCATAGAAGACATCCCCCAAAACAGGCACATTTCGGTGGGCAGCCTGCGCGCGGATTTGGTGGTAGCGACCGGTAAAGAGTTCGACTTCAGCCTCTCGTTCGGACTGGCGATGACCGCGAAGGCTGGCGCGTTGACCGGCCGGCGCCTCAACAACGACCGAACGAAATTCAGCCGGGCGTTTTTCCAGCTGGTCTTCCCAGTACCACTCCCCTTCTGGGAGAATCTCCTCGGTCCGAAAGACGTAGCGCTTGCCTATTTGACGTTTTTCAAATTGCTGCATTAGCCGGGTGCACGCCGTTTTCTTGCGCGCAATGACTAATAGACCACTTGTCGGCCGATCCAGTCGATGGACGGCCCACGTCGTCCCTCCCCATTGATGTTCTGCCCAGTCTTGGACATTGGGGTGACCATGCTTATCAGGTTCCACCATCAATCCCGCAGGTTTGACGATCACGGCGATCCAGCCGTCTACGTAGAGGACTTCGGGTTCTTTTTCCATTGGACAACGGTGGTGTAAAGGAGCATCATGAGTAGGCCATAAAACGCATCCTCCACAGGGATCGTTCCCAGGCGGATACCGAGGTTCTGGGCGTCATTGTACCAAACAATGGGTTCCTCCAAACCAGAACCAGTCAGCACGCCATTAACCAAAAAGAAAGGAACCAGGGCCACGGCATAGCTCCGGAAAAAGGCAGCCAGCCACCAAGGTTTCCAGACATACGTCAAACCCAACCCTGCCCCGAGCAAGAGAAAGGTCCAAAAGGTATAAGCCTGTTGGGGATGGTTCATGGCGACGGCAATGCATCCCATCCCCGACCCCAGAGCCAGGAGGTATACCCAAGAGCGCGTTTGGCCCCACGGGAAAAAGAGTTGAAGCACTTCATAAATGAAGTAACAAGCCCAGGGCACCACCACAAAGAAAAGGACCTCTTCCAAGGGCAGGCCAAAGAAGTCCCATCCAACGAGGTAGGGCTCGGAAAACCCCCAAACTCCTTGCGCGGTAAACCACGCATCCCAGGGCAAGAAAAGGACCCAGACCGCCATGGTGGCCGCCAACAGACGTTTCCATTTGCCGATGTAAAAAATGCGTGGTTCGAAGGCACGGGTCAAGGGACCCAGAAAAACGAGGAGATCGAGTATGAGATACAGGCGAGACTCCACTTAGGCCTTCTTTTTTTGAGCCCGAATCCAGTCCAATGGAACCCATAGTAAGCCAAAATGCTCCGCCCCATCCTTGGTTAAGGATTTGTGGTGCAACTTATGCTTCAGCCGCACGGCATTCCAGTAGGGAGAATTGCTTCGTTGCAAGAAGCGAAATCGCTGGTGGATGAAAATCTCATGAACCAAGAAGTAGGTGAATCCGTATGCGGCGATCCCGAGCCCAAAGGCCACGGACTCCGACACGCCATACATCATGCCCAGCATGATGCAGAGCCAACTTGGAATGGCGAAAATTAGGAAGAAGTAATCGTTCTTTTCGAAAAAGCCTGGCTCTTTCGTGTGGTGGTCCGCATGAAGAAACCACAAGGGGCCGTGCATCAAATACTTATGTGCTGCCCATGCTGCCCCTTCCATGAGCACATAGGCCAGCACACCAAAAAAAACGTCCATCATCCAGGTCATAACACGAGAGGTTGGCGGTTAGTTCAACCGGGCTAAGCGTTCCAACACTTCCACAAAATACGTCCAAGACTTTTGAACACTGGTGATTTCCACGCGCTCGTCTGGGCTGTGTGCCCCACGAATATTGGGTCCAAAAGAAATCATTTCCATACCGGGACAGCGTTCACCGATAATGCCGCACTCCAAACCTGCGTGGCACGCGTTGACATGGGGCTCTTCCGAGAAAAGGTCCACGTAGGTTTCACGCATCAGAGAGGCCAGCGTACCGCCCGGAGCAGGCTCCCAACCGGGATAGGACCCCGCGAAGGTGGTGGTTAAGCCGGCCAAATTCAGCACCCCCGCAATGCGGTGTGCGGCATCCATCTTTTCGGATTCGGCACTGCTTCGTGTCAGGCAGAGCACCTCCACGCCGTCGGGATGAATCTTCAACTTGGCCACATTGTTGGAGGTTTGCACCAAACCGGGAACATCCGGATTCATGCGCAAAATGCCCGCAGGGCAAGCTGAGATCGCCTGCAAGAGGGCTTGTTGTGCACCCGCTGCCAGGACTTCGAGGGTCGTCGAACCCAACTCCGTCAAGACACATTCCATAAGCGGATCGGTGCTGGCATGCTCCCGAGTGAGCTCCGAAGAAAGCCGAGCAAACGTGGTGTGCAAAAGATGTGCATGCGCCGCTCCCATGACGACGGTGGCTTGGCATTCACGCGGAATGGCGTTGCGCAAATTCCCGCCTTCTACCCGGTGGACCAGCACACAGGCCTCGCGCTCCAATTCACGTAACAAGCGAACCATCAATAGGTTGGCATTGCCGCGTCCCAAATGGATGTCCATTCCGGAATGTCCTCCTGTTAGGCCTTTAAGCGTCACCGTATACGCCAGAGGATCTTCCACCGGCGCAGGACGGTAGGCAACTTGCCCGAGTGCCGTCACGTCGATGCCACCGGCACAGCCAATGGTGAGCTCTTGGTCATCCTCCGTGTCGATATTGAGTAAGTACTTTCCTTGAATCCAGCCAGGTTGTAGCCCTAAAGCCCCAGTCATCCCGGTTTCCTCGTCCGAAGTAAACAGCACTTCAATGGCCGGGTGAATGAGGTCCTTGGAGCGCAACGTAGCCATCGCAAAGGCTACGCCAATGCCATTGTCTGCACCCAGCGTCGTGCCGCGGGCTTTCACCCAGCCGCCATCGATGTACATTGCAATCCCTTCCCGGTCAAAATCATGGCCCGTGCCTTCATTTTGTTGGCAGACCATATCCAAATGGGCTTGAATAACAACGGTCGGGGCGTTCTCCATCCCAGGACTCGCGGGCTTGGTAATGCGGACGTTCCCAACAGCATCCTTGTCTGTGGGAAGCCCCAACGACTCCCCTACTGCTACCGCAAAGGCTTGCACTTGGTCCTCGCGCTTTGACGGGCGGGGAACCGCATTGAGTTCTTCAAAGGCGGTCCAGACAGAGGTAGGTTCGAGGTGGGCTAGTGTGTTCATACGAAATATCACTTTTCAAGAAGTTTTGGGGCGATTTCGGGAGACCCTAAAGGATCGGTCGACGCCCCGTCATCGGAGAGGTCCAATTCTGTTCCATAATCCATGGAGGGCGTCCATTGAGCCTGCACGCCATTTTTGCGATCGTAGCGGTAGATTAAGGCAGATTGATTGTAGTAGCCTCCTCCTGGTATGTGCTTCCATTGGTACATGCGGCGGGGGCCTTCAAAGGCATTCGGAACAAGGTCGGGCATGTAAGCGCTGAACCAAGCCATGTCCAAGCCTAGCCATTCCCAGCGGCCCGGAGTCGTTTTCGCGGCCTCAAAGAGTAAGGCATCCAATCGCCGAAACTGAATGTAATCAAGCCGTTCCACTTGGGACCAAACAAGGGGCTGTCGCATGAGAAGTTGAGCATCCAAGGCGCTGCTCGATAGCACATTCCCCAGGGTCCAAAATTCCGTTTTGGCCGGCTCAAAAGGGCGCAGTTGGTTCAGAATGCGCGCCGTAACCAAAACCTTATCGCTCAAGGAAATAATGCGGGTGAAGACGCCGACCGAAGCCGATGCATCCAAGGTCGCCGCACCTTGGTAATTCCTTTTAATCAAATCGGCCGTATTCCCTCCCACAGCCGTATAGGCTTCCAAAAATGCCGCATCATTGGCACTGCCATCCAGCAATAAGATTGTTCGGCTATTGGGAGCCATTTTTTGGGCTGCCACGGCCCGCTCCGCCAAACGCGAAATCTCCGCCGTCCGCATGGAAGCAGCCGCAATTAGATAGGGTTTGCCTTCCACATCCACTTTTCGCGAAACGGGGTTAATGACCGGGACGCCTTGTGATAGAGAGGCCAATACCTCGCTGGCATCCCCGCGGAAAGGCCCGATGATTTTACATTCTCCAGTTTGACAGAGTGCTTGACGGTTGATCCGTGCCATGAATGCCTCTGGGGTGTAGGACTGCAAAAGACCGTTGACCTCCATCCGGTAGGTGTTGGTAGCCTCCACATGCTCCGCCAAAACGAGCTGAATCTCAAATCCCGCTCGGTTCAAAGAATCGACCCCGGCGCGCAAACCGCTATAGAACTGAACCGCCATTCGGTTGTTCATCGTCCACTGAGGCGATTCAAACGAAAAGGTCTCTGCGGAGTCGACGCCCAATTCAAAGGGCAGCGCCACGATCCACGTTTGACCTGGAATGGTCAGGGCGCTATCCGCCAAAAGGACTTGCCCCTGGACCGCCGTTGTGACGGCCAGCAGCGCAGTGAAAAAGAGGGTTCTTATTCCCATTCAATGGTTGCGGGGGGCTTGCTGCTGATGTCGTAGACTACGCGGTTCACGCCCCGGACGTTGTTGATAATGCTATTCGAAATTCGGGCCAAAAATTCATAAGGCAAATGGACCCAATCCGCCGTCATCCCGTCCGTGCTCTGAACGGCACGCAAGGCCACAACCTGCTCATAGGTTCGCTCGTCGCCCATTACACCCACCGACTTGACCGGAAGCAAGATCGCCCCTGCTTGCCAAACTTCGTCGTACAAGCCCGCATCACGCAATCCTTGGATAAAGATGTGATCCACTTCTTGGAGGATTTTCACTCGCTCGGGCGTGATCGCCCCTAAGATGCGAATGGCCAAGCCCGGCCCGGGAAAAGGGTGACGTCCGAGCAACGCAGCCGACAAGCCCAAGGCCTTGCCCACTCGACGCACTTCGTCTTTAAAGAGCGAACGCAAGGGTTCCACCACGGAAAGCTTCATGAAATCAGGCAGCCCCCCCACGTTGTGGTGGGATTTGATGGTCACGGAAGGTCCATTGACCGAAACGGATTCAATGACATCTGGGTAAATCGTGCCTTGGCCCAAAAATTCCACGCCCGAAATGGCCATGGCTTCACGGTCAAAAACTTCTATAAATACCCGGCCGATGGCTTTGCGCTTGGCTTCGGGATCTTCTTGGTTGTCTAGGGCGGCGTAGAAATCGGCGGAAGCATCTACACCCTTGACATTAAGGCCGAGGCCGGCATACTGGGTGAGAACCGAATCGTATTCATTTTTACGAAGCAGTCCGTTGTTGACGAAAATGCAGTACAGGCGATCGCCGATGGCTTCTTTGAGCAGCATAGCGGCCACCGTGCTGTCGACGCCGCCACTCAATCCCAATACTACTTTTCCGTCGCCAATCTGAGCGCGCAGGGCCTCTACAGTGCTTTCGATGAAGGCATCCGGCGTCCAGGAAGGGCTACAGCCCGCGATGTCGTAAACAAAGTTCTTCAAGAGTTGCACCCCGTGCTCCGAATGGTGGACTTCGGGGTGGAATTGGATGGCGTAGGTCTCTTCGCCTTGGAAACGGTAGGCCGCTACATGGACGTCAGCCGTGGAACCCTCCACCATGGCGTTCTCCGGAAGGGCCACAATCGTATCGCCGTGGCTCATCCACACGCAAGAGCCCACGGGAACACCTTGAAGCAAGCGAGACTCCCCATCTACGGCCGCCATATTGGCGCGACCGTATTCGCGGTGGGTCGAGCGGGCTACCTCACCACCCCGTGTTTTTGCCAGATACTGCGCCCCATAGCATACCCCAAGCAAGGGTATCGTGCCGAACATGGGGCTTAGATCGGGATTTGGCGCCCCTTCTTCCAAAGTGGAAAAAGGCGATCCGCTTAAAATGACCGCGTTGAAATCTGCCCAATTCTCAGGAATGTGGTGAAATGGATGGATTTCACAGTAGACTTGGAGTTCGCGAACACGGCGTGCAATGAGCTGGGTGTACTGCGAACCAAAATCGAGGATGAGGATAGCGTCTTGCATGGAGGACAAAGATACTTCGCATCCACAGGGCATCATGCCTCAAAAGGCAGGTTTTTCAACAGGTTTATTCCCCTGATTCGGGGAGCATCCACGCCCACAAAAAGGGCATCCCATCATGGAGATCTAAGTGGGTGATCAGGCCTTCTTCCATCGCGTCAAATGGAAGCTGTCCGAATTGGTAGGCCAAATCCAAGGCGGTCCAAGTGCGCTCTTGCATCGTCCCTGCTCCACCGCTTTCCACAGAACCCGGGAATTGGGTGGATTTCACGGCGAGAAAAGCCTCCCATCGCTCGCGTTGCATCCGCAAGACAGCCCGCCGTGCGCGCTCCCGCATTCGGCCCTCTTCACGGGATATTCGCTTGAGCCACGCGTCCACAGATCGCTCTAAATCAGAATACTTACCGTATTCCTTTTCAACTAAAGCACGAATAGAATCGGTGACCGGTTGTTCCCCGCTATCTGGCGCACCTTCTTCCCGAAGCCAAGCCTCGCGGACTTCCGAGATTGTACTATGGTAAGACAACTTGTGGGGCGCCAATTTTTGCCACATGCGCCATGATTTGCTCGGCCACCATTCCAAGGAGGTCCTCAAGTGCATGCGCACGGCTGGCATTTGGCGTTGCTGGAAGTATGGAATAAGTTGCAACCAGTATTCCATTTCGCCCGCCCCACCTGCGTAAAGCACGTTGGGCAATATACACTCTTGGTACACAGGACGTAGGATGGCATTGGGACTGAGCGTTACGGGCTGAGTTTCAACTCGAGCCAAAAGGGCGTCCTCCTCCATCTGTAGGGACCCGGCCTGCCATTTCCTGCTGCCGAGGTAGTCCAGTCGCGTTCGACGGCCGCCCTCTAGCAGGAATAGAGTCGAGGGCTTCACGTCGACGGGTGGCTTCCAGCCCTGTGCCGTCCATGGCGCATCATTCTGAGCCAAAAACATGCGTTGGTGTTGGATTTCATCTTTCCACAGATCCGACGCCAAAGCCTTCAACCGAGCATCTGAAGCGTCCAAGCAGAGGACCGTGGGATGCCAATGGGCCATCATTCGGCGCGTCGCATCCGCTAAGGTTTCACCCGGAAGGTAGGACGCCTTGAGGATGTGAATTTGCTCGGCCATTGCGCCGTGAGCACCCCAATCCTTTTCTATCGCCGCGATGACAGGCAGCACGGCCTCGGAGGGAATACATCCCGTGGCCCATCCTTCGTAGGCGAGCGGCATGCTGTAGCGCTTTCCTCCAAACGAAATATGCCGAATTTCCTCCACATCGTGGTCTTCCGTGGCCATCCAAAAAATGGACACGACAGGCCGCGCGGGGACTTTCCACTGCGCGCTCAGCGCAGCGACTTCGCGGATTTTGCTGTGCACATACAAGGGCCCTCCACCCAAAACAAGCTGGTGTCCGCAGGTCATCGTCACGGCTCCGGGTTGAGCGAGCACTCGAAGCTGAGCTTCTTGATGTTCTGTCAATCCCTGGGCCGCATATTGGTCACGGAGAACGGCCACCACGGCGGTGCGCGCTTCGGCCGGATAGCCCGCAGCCCGTGCTTCCAGGAAGGCATCACTCAAGCCTTGAAGGTGCGGCGAGCCTGAAAAGACCTCTTCCCGCAGCGCGAGCACGCGGCGAGCGATGGGGGTTTCTTCATGGGACTGAGGGTGAAACTTCATGGGCGGACTTCTGGGGGATGGTAAAAGTACGTTCGGGGCTCCAGTTGGCCGTTGGCGAAGGCTTGCTGTAAAATCTTCTCTATCCAAGCATCTTCCTCCACTTGACTCGGTTCATAGGCCTTCTTGATGGAAATATCCCACCACGCGGCGGTCACATTCCAGCCCACCGCCTGAATCCATGAGCGGTATTCCCGAATGAGATCAAAGACGGTCTGGTGGGTTTCACGGAAGACAAGTTTGCAGAGAATTTGGCCCTCCGAAACCGTGAGTTTGTGCAACTCAGGCTCGAAACGCTCGGACAGGTATTTCTGGTACCTCTTCGTGATACGTTTGCGCTTGAAGTAATTCGTCTCGGTGGCTAAGCGCATGTTCAAGCTATCCAATCGCTCGCCGAGTCCCTTCGCGTAGGGATAGACTTTTATCACCCGGCGCTTCAACCTGAGGTAATTCAATCGAGCCTCCGCATCCGAAAAGGTGGGCTGGTCCAAGACCATAACCTCATCGAGAAAAATCCATGGAATCGTGTCTTGGCCAATAATGGTCGCTTTGGAAATCTTCCCTTGGTACATGACTTCCACTTGGGCGTGCAGCCGGGGTGCTGCCCAAAGTGCCCAAGCCAGGATGAAAAATCTTAGCGACGTCGCCATGCCGAGGTAGAGGCCGCCCCGCTGGTCACGGAAGGCTGTACTTGACCTGTGCGGTACTGGGCGAGAGCCGCAGCAATCGCATCATCTTGCCCCATTTCCAACAGGTCGGGAGAAAAATGTTGGTCGACAAAGTGGGTATCGAAATGACCTGAAATAAAGGCTTCATGCTGGAGTACAAACTGCCCAAAGGGCAGGGTCGTCTCCACCCCAATGATGACGTAGTCCGAAATCGCCCGGCGCATTCGCTCCATCGCAGAGGTTCGGTCGGGGGCATGAACAATGAGTTTCGCAAT
The DNA here is from genome assembly GCA_002381225.1 of Flavobacteriales bacterium UBA3431. Taxonomy (GTDB): domain Bacteria; phylum Bacteroidota; class Bacteroidia; order Flavobacteriales; family Schleiferiaceae; genus TMED14. The sequence goes on from DFSS01000041.1 coordinate 23,856, forward strand.
CATCGGATCGTAGTAGATGGCAATGTCCATGCCCTCTTCCAAGCCATCATCAACGCGTATACCTGGACCCTGTGGGCGGCGGTAAACTTTAAGAGTTCCAATGTCAGGCGTGAAACCCTCGCGGCAATTCTCGGCATAAACACGCAATTCCAAGGCATGGCCTTGCATGGGAATTTCCGCCTGGGTGTAGCCGAGCGGCTCTCCTGCGGCAATGCGCAACTGTTCACGAACCAAATCCAGCCCCGTAATGCACTCCGTGACGGGATGCTCTACTTGGAGGCGGGTGTTCATTTCAAGAAAGTAAAAGGCGCCCGAAGCATCATAAATGAATTCCACCGTACCGGCACCCACATAGCCGCAGGACTGCGCGGCCTTGACCGCCGCTTCCCCCATGGCTTGCCGTTGATCCGGGGTGAGAATGACCGAGGGTGCCTCCTCCAAAACTTTTTGATGGCGTCGCTGAATGGAGCACTCCCGCTCATGCAAATACACGCAATGGCCATGCTGGTCCGCGAGGATTTGTATTTCGATATGGCGGGGTTGCTGGACGTATTTTTCAATGAATACAGCGCCATTGCCAAAGGACTTCTCGGCTTCGGATACCGCCATCTGGAAGGATTCTGCAAAGGACGCAGCGTCATGAACGATGCGCATTCCCTTCCCTCCTCCTCCGGCAGATGCCTTGACCATCACCGGGAAGCCAATCCGCTCGGCTTCGGTTTGCGCCTCGGCCACTCCTTGAATGGCGTAAGCCGTCCCCGGTACCAAGGGCACACCAAATTGCTGAACGGCTTGCTTAGCGGAGAGCTTATCCCCCATCACCTCGATGGCCTCGGCACTCGGTCCGACGAAGCGAATCCCTGCTTCATTGACTTTTTGGGCAAATGTGGCATTTTCACTGAGGAAACCATAGCCCGGATGGATGGCATCCGCGCCTGTTTGGCGGGCCACCTCTATGATGCGGTCCATTTGAAGGTAGCTCTGAGCGCTGGGAGCGGGTCCAATGCAGTAGGCTTCGTCCGCACAGGTGACATGCGGAGCGCGGGCGTCCGCTTCGGAATATACCGCCACGGTCGTCATCCCCATTTCCTTGGCACTGCGGGCAATGCGAACGGCGATCTCTCCTCGGTTGGCTATCAATAGTTTGCGAATCCTAGACATGGCGGGGTTTTCCTCTGCAAAGTACGCACAGAATCCGTACTTTGGCCCCCATGGAATTGTACTTGGATTCAGCAGACCTGACGGAGATTCGATCCGCCTTCAAATTGGGCTTTTTGGCCGGCTTGACGACCACGCCCACCTTCATGCAACGCGAAGGGGTACTGGATGTCGATGCCACCATTTTGCAGTTGGCCGACATTGTCCCAGTGTTGCAAATTGAGGCCTTGGGCCACACCGCCGAGGAAATTGTCGCGGAAGCCAAACGCCAAGAGGCCCTCGGTCTCGACCGGGCACGCACCGTGTACAAAATTCCCATTTCCATGGAAGGCGCACGAGCATGCCGCATGCTCCGCGAGGAGGGCTTTTTGGTTAACCTGCACCTCGTGTATACGCTTCAGCAAGCCTACATCGCCATGGCCGCTGGGGCTACCTACGTCTGCCCTCTGGTTGGTCGCTTGCAGGACCAAGGCACGGATGCCTTGCAGTTGGTTTCGGCCATCGTGGACCTGAAACACCGCCATGGCTACGAGACAAAAATTATGTTCTCCAGCGTACGCCACTTGGAACACATTCGCAATGCGATTGAAATTGGCGTGGACACCATCACGGTTCCCTGGAAGGTCATGCAACAAATGACGTCCAACCACCTCACGCAGTTAGGTTCAGACCAATTCTACTTGGACAACCGTCGCGTAACCATGACGGTCGCCCAAGCCATGCGTGCCGCGGATGTCTGCCTACCTCCCACTTCGACCGTACAGGAAGCCCTCGTGCACATGACCAAAGGGGGATTTGGTGCGGTCGTCTTGACCGAAAATGGACGCCCGGTAGGTATGTTTACGGATGGCGATGTTCGCCGCTGGTTGCAAACCGCCGAAAATCCAGACTTGCATTTACCCATCGCGCAGATCGCCACCTTGCAGCCTCCTTCGACCATTCCAGCTAGCGCCAAATTGGCCGAAGCGGAACAGCGATTTAAAGAAGCCAAAGTGGACCAATTGGTCGTGGTCGAAGAGGGTCAAGTGCTGGGCTTGTTGGATGTCCAAGACTTGATGGCATGAAAGCCCTCATCCTCGATTGGGACGGTGTTTTCCACGATGGCCGCAAAGGACCAGACGGAAGTAGTACGTTTTCCGAAATCGACAGCATGGGATTAAACCTGCTGCGTTTTGGACACTACCTGCAAACCCAAACGCTTCTCCCAATCGCCATCGTGACCGGTGAGCGCAATGCCTCCGCAGAGGCCTTTGCTGCCCGCGAGCACCTCAACCATTTCTGCTATTTTGCCAAAGACAAGCGGCGCGCACTGGCCCCGTTGCAATCTGCATGGGGAATCGATGCCGCGGACTGGGGCTTCCTTTTTGATGACGTTTTAGACTTTGGCTTGGCGGCGGAGGTCGGCCTTCGGGCCATGGTCTACCGCGAGGCCTGTGAAGAAACCTACCACTATGCCGTGAACCAAGGTTTGGTTGATTGGACCATCCCCGCGGACCATGCGGTGCGCCGTTTTGCCGAGCGCGCATTAACGGAAGCAGGGCACTGGGAAGCGACCTTGGAAGGCCGCATCGAAATGTCTCCCGCGTACCGCGCGTATTGGGCAGCGCGTCAGGAACTTTCACTGGAAGTCCTCGACCTGCGCGAAGAAGCCGTCCGGTAGTCTGAAACCATCTCCCAATAAAAAGCCGGCCCATTTTAGGAGCCGGCTTTCTTTTTTAGGATTCCTGCTGTCGCTATTTCGCGATGCTTGTCGCGCGGGTTTCCCGTATAACTGTGACACGGACCTGACCAGGGTAGGTCATCTCGTTCTGAATCTTTTGGGAGATATCGAACGCAATGGTGCTCGCTTCCGCGTCGCTCACCCGTTCGCTCTCCACCATGACACGCAATTCACGTCCGGCATGGATCGCAAAAGCCTTATTGACGCCCTGGAATCCCATGGCCATCTGTTCGAGGTCCTTGAGGCGCTGCATGTAGCTTTCCGCCAATTGGCGTCGGGCACCGGGACGGGCGCCGGAGATGGCATCACATACCTGGATAATGGGGGACAACATGGAGGTCATCTCAATTTCATCGTGGTGTGCGCCGATGGCGTTGCAGATGTCGGGCTTTTCGCCGTATTTCTCCGCCCACTGCATGCCCAGCAAAGCGTGGGGTAAATCCGTCTCCTCAAATGGCACTTTGCCGATGTCGTGAAGCAAGCCAGCACGCTTGGCCGCTTTGGGATTGAGCCCTAACTCAGAGGCCATGACGGCGCTCAATTTGGCCACTTCTTTGGAGTGAGCCAGCAAATTTTGGCCATAGGATGAACGGTACTTCATTCGGCCCACCATGCGCATCAACTCGGGGTGCAATCCGTGGATGCCCAATTCGATGGCTGTGCGCTTGCCCAATTCGGCCACTTCGTCCTCAATACTCTTGGTTACCTTTTCCACCACCTCTTCGATGCGGGCTGGGTGAATTCGGCCATCCGTGACGAGTCGATGGAGAGAAAGGCGGGCAATCTCGCGCCGCACCGGATCAAAGCAACTCAAAATGATGGCCTCGGGTGTGTCGTCGACGACAATTTCGACTCCGGTCGCCGCCTCCAGGGCCCGAATATTTCGCCCTTCGCGGCCAATGATTCGCCCTTTCATCTCATCGTTCTCGATGTGGAAGACGGAGACGGCATTTTCATTGGCCTGCTCCGTGGCAATCCGCTGAATCGTTTGGATGACAATCTTCTTCGCTTCCTGATTCGCGGTCATTTTCGCCTCCTCTAGAGCTGTCTGGATATAGGACGAGGCCTCATGCTTTGCCTGCGCTTTCACGGCCATGATCATCTCCTCCTTGGCCTGCTCGGCCGTGATGCCAGCCAAACTTTCCAATTTTTGCAGCTGTTGATGCAGCGTTTTGTCCAACTGGCTCTCTTTGGACTGCATGCCTTCCAGCTTTCGCGTGTAGGATTCTTCCAACCGCTGTAACTCTTTTTCACGGCGGCGCATTTCCTCGACGTTCTTCGAATGTTCGCGCTGGGCCTCTTTCAATTCGCCGTGCTGTTCCCGAATCTTCGCTTCGCGTTCTGCGGAGCGTTGTTCGTGCTTTTCTTTTAATTCCAAGTAACGTTCCTTGGACTGGAGCATTTTCTCTTTTTTCAGAGCTTCTCCCTCTTTTTCGGCTTCGCGTAGGATGGCGGCTGCCTTGGACTTCAAGGCCGTTTGTTGCAAGACCACAGCGCCTACGGCACCGGCTGCAATACCTCCCAACCCTGCGAGGATAAATCCTATCATGGTTTCTTCAATGTCAAAGTTCCCCCACCAAGACCTTCTTGATGGGTTCGAATCACGGGGAACTCAACTCTGACTCAACACGGCGTCCAATTGGGCCTGTACGCTTTGAAGGCGGTCTTGAACCCCCTCCAATTCTTTTGATCCCTCGCCCCCCTTCAATCCCAACATTTGGTTGGCAAGTTGAAGGGCACACATGGCCAAGGCATCCTGTTTGTCCCCCACTGCATAGCGCTCTTCAAAGCGCTGCATAGCGGAGTGTATCATCGCCACCGCTTTCCGGACTTGCTCTTCCTCTGGACGCTCAATGGTCAGGGGATAGGTTCGTCCTGCGATGGTGACTTTTATTTTTAGCGTATCATTCATGACTCCAATGGGATCAGGCGTTCAGCTGCGCAAGGCATTTGTTGATTTCCCGGACCCATTCGTTAAGTTGACTCTTCAAGGCTTGGCGCTCTGCCTGGGTGCCATTGAAGGCCATCAACAAACGAAGTTGTTCGATTTCGCTCTGCATCGTAGAACCTTTTTGCTTCTGGAGCATCAGCTCCCGGCTTAAGTTCTCCACCTGCAGGGACTTCTCTTCCAGTTCCGAAATAGCCAATCGGTAACGCTCGATCAAAGTATGAACTTGATCCTGAATGCGTTGTATTTGGTCTATTGCAGTGGACATTGAAGAGGAAATTGAACATTCAAACTTAGCCAAACTCTGGGGCATTTCCTATCTTCCCCGACAGATATGCCGCGCATTTTTATCGCTTTTTTTGGTCTTTGCTCCCTAGGTCTTTGGGGACAAGGGGGGATTGTCGTTCAACCTATTGCAGGAGAGGTGGATTTTGCCGGAACCTTCGGGGAACTCCGCTCACATCACTTTCACTCTGGGGTTGATGTCCGAACCCAGGGCCAAACTGGGTGGCCTGTGCGGGCCGTCCAAGATGGATACTTAAGCCGAATGGTCGTTCGGCCTGATGGGTTTGGATGGGCATTATATCTACGCCATCCTGATGGCCACACTTCCGTCTATGCCCATTTGGATGATTTTCAACCATCCTGGCATGAACTAGCCATGACGCGAGCGGCCGCCTCCAGATCGAGCCGACTCGACCTGTATTTTGAATCCAATGCCTACCCAGTTCGGGCTGGCGACACCATTGCATGGTCGGGCAACTCAGGCGGATCTGCCGGTCCCCATTTGCATTTTGAATGGCGTGACACCCGAACGGAGGAGCCCTTAGACCCCTTTGACCATGGCATGTTCTATGGAAAGGATAGCTATCCGCCCCGCATTGTGGCACTGCACACGGCCGATGGGCAAAAAGCCCCCGTTGCCTCCGGCGAATGGTCCACCCCCCTGCGCATCCAAAGCTGGCAGGACCTCTCCGCAGAAATCAAGGACAAAAAGCACGCTCAAGGGCTGAATTTGGGCATAGAAGCCCTTGAGGTTCATTGGACTTGGGGCGGCGAGGAAGCATCCCATGGATTTCATCTCGATCGCTTCTCCTTTGACGATACCCGATGCGCTGATGGACTCATGCAGCCGCAAGTCCACCGACGAACAGGTCTGCGCACCTACCGCCTTGCCCCCAGTCTCGGGGCCGCGCCTGTCTGGAGCGCTCCAGAGAAGTCCGTCACGGCACCGGGTCGCTACACCCTGACACTCACAGCCCGCGCTGTGAATGGGGATTTGGCCACTGCTCGAGGCCCCGTGGACCTTCTGCCAGGAAGCGGCCATCCTTGGTCTGACCCAGAGGTGGCGAACAAAGTGGACATCCAAGCCGGGGAACGCGTGGCGGAGGACTTGAAGCTGACCTGGAGCCGGGGAAGCTTCACGGACCCCTTGGTCCCGGAGTTGGTTAAAACGGGCGAACGCAGTTGGAAGGCCAGCCCAGATGTCCCCGTTTTGCGGGCCCTGCGGTATGAATGGACCCCTCCAGCCAACTACCCTGTGGCGTGGCGAACCAAAACCGTGATGATCGGCCGGGATCCCCGGGGATCATACCGCATTGTGGGTGAGCCGCTGCTCGACGGCCGAATTCGGTTCAACATTAAGCTTTACGGGACCTTGACCATCGTACAAGATACCGAGGGGCCCACGTTTACCACATTAAAAACCGCCACGTTTCAAGGTCGGCCAGCTTGGTACATTGGCCTGCGTGACAACCTCCTCGACATCACGCACTATGGCGCAGAAATCAATGGCCAATGGACGTGGTCATACTACGATGCCAAAAACAAACGTTTGTATATACCTCAGGGTGCGCAGCGCTCCGGATCCCTCACACTATTTGCCCAAGATGAGGCCGGAAACCGAACTACCTTTGACGGGATACTTCCATGAGCATGCGACCCATCCTTTTTGCCCTAGCACTGTGCCTCCATTTTTTGGCTTTGGGCCAAGACGCCGTCCAGGTCAGTGGGGTGATTTTGGCGCAGGATTCTGCACGCCAGACCATTCCCAACGCAAAAATTCAGGTCAAAGGCCGTCCCTTGTTGGTGGAATCGGGGGCCGATGGTTTTTTTAGTATCGCCGCCGCTCCCGGGGACTCTATCGTCTTCCGCCGCTTTGGCTTTGCTCCGGAAAAGCTTTGGGTACCCGACAGCCTGACTGGGGACTCCTACCTCGCCGTCATCCAAATGGAATGGAACACCCTAGAATTGGAAGAAGTCATCCTCTACCCGTGGCCACGCCCCGAAGACCTCAACCGCGAGTTGCTCGCCATGGAGATTAAAACAACGGAACGCGATATCGCCTTGCGCAATTTGGCCATTCAATCCCTCAAAGAGCAAGCCCGCGCCATGGGCATGGATGCTGGAGAAATGCAACGCTACATTATGACCGCCCAAGCACAAAGTGTGCACAATGCCAACCGGTATTATGGGTCAAATGGAGGCACCGCGATTTTGGGTCGATTGAGCGATCCGTTTGCCTGGTCCCAATTCTTCAATGCCCTAAAGCGGGGAGATTTTAAAAACTAATGCTGAGCCTGCTTCTGTGTGCTGGCGCTTGGGCTGGGTTCCCCGCAGATACCGTCCCGCAGGAGGGTACACTGCAAGAGGTTGAAGTCATTGCGCGGCAAATCGAAGCGAACACCATACGCCTGCAAACGCTCAATTTTGGGGGTGTCGGCCAGATAGGCGGATCCATTGAGGGCTTAGTTCGAAGCTTGGCTGGCGTTGCGGGCTCCGACGAACTCTCGTCGCAATATTCCGTTCGGGGCGGAAACTTCGATGAAAATCTCTTGATTATCAATGGATTCGAGGTGTATCGACCCCAGTTAGCCCGTAGTGGACAACAGGAAGGATTGAGCGCGATCAACCCTGACTTCGTCCAGTTCCTCTCTTTTTCTGCGGGCGGATTCGATGCCTCGAAAGGCGACAAGCTCTCGTCCGTCCTGGATGTTCAGTACCGCAGCCGAAATACGGATGCCCTTCCGGGTCAGCAAGTGCGTGCCGGACTCTTCTCGGGCCGCATTTTCGGTTCGGCTCTTTTGGATCACGCGGGTCCTAGGGGGAAGGTGTACCAATCCATCGCAATAGGTGCTCGCTACCGCTCTAATGCCCCCTTTATTCGAGGGGGTGACGTCCAAGGGGATTTGCGCTCCCAGGCCCAGGATGTGCAGTTTTTGTTCGAATCGGCCAGTCCGAGGTGGTTTCATGAAGTCTTAGGCATGGCCCAAGCGAGCACCTTTGCCCTTCGCCCCTCCTCCCGAACGACCGAATTCGGCACCGTCACCGAGGTGCTGCGTTTGAACGTCTTCATGCGAGGCATGGAACGCTACGAATACCAAAATGCTTTTTTGGGTGCCCGAAGCCGCTACACACTTAATGAGACCCAGCAACTATATCTCGAATCCAGCGTAGCCCAAGCCCTAGAAAAAGAGGATGTCGATGTAGAAAGTGCGTACCTATTGGGGGAAGTCAACAACAACTTGGGATCGGATTCCTTTGGCGAAATTTCCTACCTGCGTGGTTCAGGCGGCCATCAACGCTATGCCCGAAACACATTGTGGGTGCGGGAATGGCAGGCCAAAGCAGGCTATGTCTACAAATACGAGGACCAACGCCTCGAAGCTGCGGTAAGCTACCGACATCAGAATGGACTGGATATGGTACATGAATGGGTGAATTTGGACTCCGCAGGTTACAGCTTGCCCCATCAACCCACCACGGTGGTATTACAGGGAAATGACACACTTCGCACCACCAAAGAAGGTCTGCGCTTGTTCCAGGTAACGGACAGTCGCGGACAACTCGTCAACGGAAAACTGCACGCACATCTGCTCTGGCAACGCGCCATTCCCGAAGTAGGTTGGAAGCCGGGTTGGAATGCTGGGCTGCGCTACGTGCGGGATAGCCGAAGTGGAGAGCAGCGCTTGAGCCCACGGCTATCGATGTATTGGAGCTTGCCGAGCCGTCATGGGGTGGAACTATCCCTTGGGTCCTACGCCCAAACAGCCAGTGTACGCGAACTCCGCGATTGGTCTAGCGCACGTTTTCTAGATTCTGCACGCATGCAGCATGCCTGGCACGGCATCGCAGCGGTGGAGAAGCGCTTCGAATCCAATGGACGACCCTTCTTTTGGCGCGGTGAGGCCTACATCAAATACCTCGATCGGGCCTTTCCTTTTGAGCAAGACGGCATGCGGGTGCGCTATTTGGGCGAGGGTCCAGGCATCGCTCGGGTGGTGGGAATTGACAACCGTGTCCACAGCGAATGGCTTCCCGGGACGGAGTCATGGGCCAGCCTCTCCCTCTTTCGAGCCCAAGAAAAATTTGATGGCGCCTGGACGGATCGTGGCAGCGACTACCGCTTCAGTTTTTCGTTGCGAGTCGAGGACGCCCTGCCAGGGAACCTTTCGGACAAAGTCTACATGCAAATCAATGTAACAGGCGGATTTCCATTTGGGGCGCCGTTGGAGTCGGCCAAGGACTTCCGAAGCCCCCCCTACCGCCGCATGGATTTGGGCTTTCAGCATGACTTCGGGCCCAAGGCAAGCCTCGGTTTGGAAGTATTCAACCTCCTCGAAATTCGGAATACTGCCTCCTACTTTTGGATCATGGATATTTCAACGGCCCGTCAGTATGCCGTCCCCAATTATTTAACGAACCGATTGATCAATGTGATCTTCCAATATTCCTTTTGATGCGCATCGTAGAGCAACTCCCCCACCCAGACTTCCGCATTGTCATTTATGCCACGGATACCCAATTTATTGTGGAAATCGAAGCAGGACCCATGCGCCAAGCCTATCGGTTCAGCAAGGAGCGCTTTCCCGTGGTGAGCGACGTGAAGGAATGCATTCAGCCAGCGTGGTTGGAGCGCGTGCGAACGCACTTCAACGGAATGTATATGGACTGGAAAGAAACGTGGGATTAAAAAAGCCCGCAGGGAGTTTAACTACCCTATACACCAAACAAGAAGAAACCTTGTTCCCCCCTGCGGGCTAGTTAAGAACACCTAACTATAGGGTTTGTTCAAATTGGGTAAAAACTTTTTCCATGCGCTCGAGGGCTTCCTCCATTTGGCTTTCAGTAATTACCAAGGGCGGGGCAAAACGTATGATGTTTCCATGGGTTGGTTTGGCCAGAATTCCGGCGTCGCGCAATGCCAAACAAAGATCCCAGGCGGTACTCGACTCCGGGGAGTCATTGATTAATACGGCATTGAGCAAGCCTTTGCCCCGAATTCCTTTAATCAACGCTAAAGAGCCAATGCGTTGAGCCAGTCCTTCGCGAAACTGATTCCCACGGGCCCGAGCGTTCAGCATCAAGGCTTCGTCTTCCATGACGGATAGCGCCGCTTGCGCCACGTTGGCGGCAATCGGATTTCCTCCAAAGGTGGAGCCATGTTGGCCTGGGTGAATGGTGAGCATGATGGCATCGTCAGCTAACACTGCGCTCACCGGATATACCCCTCCTGACAGGGCCTTGCCGAGGATGAGGATGTCCGCACGGGTATACGTGTTCGGATTTCGCTCACAGCGCCCCGTTTGGCACCCACAATCGCCACAGGTAGCGAGCCAAGAGCCGGTCCGGCCAATCCCCGTTTGGATTTCATCCGCCATGAGCAAGACCCCATGGGCTTGGCAGAGTTCAGCCGCCTTGGACACAAAGTGGGAATCGGGCACCACGACCCCAGCTTCTCCCTGAATGGGCTCTACCAAGAATCCCGCGACGTGGGGGTCTTCCAATGCTTTTGCCAGGGCAGGTATATCGTTGTACGGAATGCGTTCAAAGCCGGGCATGTAGGGTCCAAACCCTGCATAGCTGTCCGGATCACTCGAAAAGGAAATGATGGTGCTCGTGCGGCCGTGGAAGTTTTCTCCACAAACAATAATTTTTGCCTGATTGGCCGGGATTCCTTTGACATCATAGGCCCACCGTCGACACAGCTTGATGGCCGTTTCTACCGCTTCCGCACCACTGTTCATGGCTAAGACTTTGTCATAGCCAAAGCGCTCGGTAATGGCTTTTTCAAAGGGTCCAAGTTGGGCATTGTAAAAGGCCCGAGAGGTCAGCGCAAGTGTTTTCGCTTGGTCCACCAAGGCACCCACAATTCGGGGGTGACCATGACCCTGGTTTACCGCAGAATAGGCGCTCAAGAAGTCAAAATAAGCCTTTCCCTCCACGTCCCAGACCATGACGCCTTCTCCCCGTTCTAGGACAACGGGCAGGGGATGGTAATTGTGCGCGCCGTAGCGGGCTTCGAGGTCCATATAATCGGTGGAAGTGTGGGCCATAGATCGATGTTTTCCTCAAAGATAAGGCCCATTCGAAGAGTATCTTTGGGGGATGATATTAGAAGGTATTCGCATGGAGCGCGCCGGCGGGCGAGGCATTTGTATCGCCCATGCCCCCGATGGCAAAACCATCCTCGTTGCCGGCGCTGCGCCGGGTGACATCGCCACCATCAAGGTCCTCCGTAAGAAAAAAAAGCACCTCGAAGCGGTGATTGAACGGCTGGAGACCCCCTCCCCCCATCGGGTCGCGCCCACGTGTGAATATGCCGCGCACTGTGGCGGATGCAGCTGGCAGCATGTAGCCTATCCCGAACAAGCGCGATTCAAGGATGTCGAGGTTCAAGAAAACCTTCGCCGCATCGGCGGTCTGTCCTGCGCCGACACCCGGCCCATTGTACCGGCCCCAGCTCCATTTCGGTACCGAAATAAGCTCGAATTCAGTTTTTCGGCCAGCCGCTGGCTGACCTGGGATGAAATCGCTTCGAAGCAACCCATGGACACGTCCCATGCGCTGGGTTTCCACGTACCTGGCATGTGGGACAAAATCATGGACATCGAAACCTGCCATCTGCAGCCCGAACCCTCCAATGCCATCAAAAATTTCATCCGAAGCTATGCGGTGGAGCATGCCTTGACGTTTTTCCATCCCCGCGAGAAGCATGGCTTGCTTCGCACCTTGATGCTCCGCTGCACCCAAGCCGGCGAATGGATGGTCGTCGTGCAGTTTTATGAAGCCCCAGAAGAGGCCGGACTTGCGCTGCTCGCCGCCGTTCAACAAGCATTTCCTGAGATTGTGAGCCTGTATTATGCCCACAATCCCAAACCCAATGACAGCCTATACGACCTGGATCTCCAGCTCTTTTACGGGGTGAGTTATTTGACTGAGCACATGCCGTCGGCTATTCCTGGCGGGCGAGCCCTTTCCTTCCGCATCGGCCCGAAGAGTTTTTACCAAACCAATCCGGAGCAAGCCCACCGTCTCTACAGCGAGGCGTTGGCGCTGGCTGACTTAAAAGGCGGTGAAACTGTCTATGATCTCTACACAGGCACTGGGACCATTGCGCTCTTTATGGCCCAAGTGGCGGGCAAAGTAGTCGGCGTCGAATCCGTCCCCGAAGCGATTGAGGCCGCCCGGGAAAATGCGCGAGCCAACCAACTCACCAATGCCCACTTCGAAGTGGGCGACATGCGACATGCCTTCAGTGAAGAGCTGTGGGACCGCTATGGCAAACCGGATGTCCTGGTCACCGATCCTCCGCGGGATGGAATGCACCCCAAGGTGGTAGAACGCCTATTAGCCCTAGACATTCCCCGCATTGTCTATGTTTCGTGCAATTCGGCGACGCAAGCCCGGGACATCGCCTTACTAAGCGAGGCCTATGATGTAGCCACCGTGCAGGCCGTGGATATGTTCCCCCAGACCCACCATGTGGAAAACATCGCCCTTCTCACCCGCAAGACGCATGCCTGATCGCGCAGAATACTGGGAGCAGCGCTATCAAGAAGCGCAAATAGGCTGGGACCTTCAGGGCCCAACCCCGGCCCTGCAAGCGGCCGCAGAAGCCTTCCCAAAGGATGCTCGCATTCTGATTCCAGGCTGCGGAATGGGCTGGGATGGCGAAGCGTTGCACCGGCAGGGCTTTACCCAGGTCTACCTCTCGGATTGGGCCCCCAGCGCCAAAGCCCACTTTCTCGAGCGGGTCCCCGACTTCCCTGAAGACCGGTTTATAACGGGTGATTTTTTCACTTGGGCCGACAACGAGGCCGTTCATGGCCAGTTTGACTATATTTTGGAGTGCACCTTTTATTGCGCCATTCCTCCGGCTATGCGGGCCGACTATGCTCAGGCCATGGCCCATTTGCTGCGACCCGGTGGGCAATTGTTGGGCCTCCTTTTCACCTTCCCCTTGACCGAACAGGGACCGCCATTTGGGGGCAGCCTGGAAGAATACACCCTTCGATTTGGCGCACCGTTCAGGTTGGATCGCCTCGGCCCCAGCCCTTTAAGCATCGCCCCACGGGCCGAAAAAGAAGTTTTTTTCTGCGCTACATTGCATACATCATGACAGAACGCACGCTTATTCTTGATCCCGACCGTATTCAGCGCATGCTCGAACGCATGGCCTGGCAAATTGTCGAACGCCATGCACACGAAGAGGAAGTCATTCTAGTCGGCATCAGCAAGTCCGGGTTTCGATTGGCAGAACGGCTCCACGACCGCTTGCAGGGCATCTTTTCTGGCCGTGTCACCTTGGCCGAAATTTCTGTCAATAAACGGGAACCCGCCGCAGGACCCACGGAGTGCGCCTTGACGCCCGCCCAATTTCAAGAACAAAATATAGTCGTGATTGATGACGTGCTGAACACCGGCGCGACGTTGATGTATGCGGTGCATTACTTCCTACAGGCCCCCATTAAGCGACTGTCTACGGCGGTCTTGATCGACCGAAACTTCAAGCAATTTCCCATCAAAGCGGACATTAAGGGCATGAGCTTGTCCACGAGTCTTCACGACCGCGTGGAAGTTGATCTCGACGGCACTGAGGCCGTCTACCTCGTTTAACCCCTTTTTTCGGTGGCACTCAGTGCCAACAAAACCTCGAGAGCATCCTCTTTTTCCACCGGGATACGCACCTCCGCACGCTCATAAAAGGCCATGCGTTCAAGGAGATGCTTCCCTATGAACTCGGCATAGCCATCCAAGGGCACCCCAGCCAACAGGGGGCGTTCATTCCCGGCTAGCGCAGAATCTTGAAGCCGTTTCGTTAAAAATCCCACTCCCGCGTGCAGGTAGATGGTCGTGCCCAAGCCTTCCATGACCTGCATGTTGTCATAAAAACAAGGTGTCCCACCACCCACCGAGAGAATGCCCGTTAAGCTTTGGGTGTTCGCGAGCGCCGCGCGTTCCAGCTTTCTAAATGCCAATTCGCCCCGAGTCTTAATGTATTCAGAAATAGGCATTTGAATCTCCGCTTCGAGACGCTGATCCAAGTCATGCCATGGTAGGCCCGAGGCCTTGGCCCACCGCTTCGCCAAGGTGGATTTTCCGACGCCCATGTAGCCGAGGAGGTAATAGCGTTTCTGCATGCCCAAAAATATTGGAATTTTCCCGGGCATTTGGGGTGAGAATGAAGTTTCTCGCTATATTTGCACCCTCGTTTGAAAAGCGAGAATGACTCGATAGCTCAGCTGGTAGAGCAATACACTTTTAATGTATGGGTCCTGGGTTCGAGCCCCAGTCGAGTCACAAAATGCCCTGGTGGTGAAATTGGTAGACACGCCATCTTGAGGGGGTGGTGACCTACGGTCGTGCTGGTTCGAGTCCAGTCCAGGGCACTGAAAGAACAACAAACCCATAGCCAAACACGCAAAGCCCATCGCTTGCGTGTTTTTTTTGGCCTGAACTTTGACATCTTTCCCGCGTTTCTCCTGTATGATGACTCTTATTCCCATGCGCTTGCCCTCCTTGTTTTCACGTCTCGCCCTCTGCGTGACGTTGTGTGCAACCCTCTCATGCCAAGCCCAAACCCCTTCAACACCCATGTCCGAAAATTTCCCTGTTCAAAAAACGGAAGCAGAATGGCTCCGCGAATTAGGCCCTGAACGCTACCGGATTGTTCGCCAAAAAGGCACGGAATATCCCGGAACAGGCGAATACGACAAACACTTTGAAGCGGGAACCTACCGCTGCGCTGGGTGCAACACCCCGCTTTTCTCATCGGCGGGGAAATTTGACGCACATTGCGGTTGGCCAAGTTTTGATCAAGAGGTCCAAAATGGAATCGTCGCGGAAAAAAGAGATTTCACGCATGGCATGGTTCGCACGGAGATTCTATGCAGTCAGTGTGGTGGCCACCTTGGACACGTCTTTGACGACGGACCAACAGAAACGGGGCTACGCTATTGCGTCAATAGCTTGAGTTTGACCTTCGAGCCAGAAGCAGACAGCACCGCTACAGGTTCCCCCAACCAATAAGATCTGTGTCACCCTTATTCATGGCGTGCAACGTTCCGTCCCCTTCCCACATCTTGATGGCATGAAACACTTCTTTCTACTTCCTGTTGCCGCTCTCCTAAGTTTGGCCTGCGATCCTAATCCCATCTACTGCGACCTTTCCTTCCAAACCGTGGGATTCACCTGGACGGATAGCACCCAGGTACCCGATCACGTGGTCGCTGTCATCCGCGAAACCCAAGACAGCCTCACTACCCAATTTGAGAGCACTCCGGGATATTATCCTGTGGTTACCGACGAGCACCGCGCCTTGTTTTATACCCATGTCTACCATGTGGATGTCTATGTCTACAACGAACTGGACAGCCTAATGATTCAAAACGAGTATGTTATCACAGCCGATGACTGCCACATCATAAAAAATAGCGGACCCGAATATCTTCCATAAAAGCGCTGCAAAATGTGCGAATTGCGATTATATTTGCACCTCAATAATCGGGAGATTAGCTCAGCTGGTTCAGAGCACCTCGTTTACACCGAGGGGGTCGGGGGTTCGAACCCCTCATCTCCCACAAGCCGCAGGAGACTGCGGCTTTTTTTATTTTAGCCCCAATTCCAACTTCACATTCCATGGGTACCACCGCTCGTTTAGCCCTCGCCTCCATCGTTCTCGCCGTTGTGTTCACCTACGCACTCAACCCGATACCCAAACAGCATCAGGAAGAAGCCATCTCGCAGGGCCAAGAATACCTTAAAAGCCAAGCACAAGAAGCCGGACTTCAAGGGAGTTTGGTCTCCTGGGGGAGTGCACAACTCGCTGAAATGACTATTAGCGTGCAGAACTACACCACATACGCCCTTTTTTCAACGGCAGAGATCTTCGTAGCCGGAGTACACAGAGGCGAGAGTTTTGGCTGCGCTGGAAAGGTGTGGATTCTTTGGAGCGAAATTCCCAAAGAAAATCCATAAAAAAAGGGTGCCAAATGGGCACCCTTGAATTTCTTGGTTTGGTTGCTTAAAGCTTACTTCGATACGTTGTATCCTAAGCTTGTCAAGTAATCAATTCGCTCCTGAACAACCGCTTCTTCACGGCGTGCAAGTTCCTTTGAGAAGCTCTTTATCAAACCCTCCAATTCTTCGGATGAAAACTTCCCCAAAAATTGCGAAGCGAAAAGGCTTTTCAATGTCTTGTTGTTGTTCTGATTTTCGCGAAAATGTGCTACAAGTTGACCTGGAGTCATATCCTATTTGTTTATGATTATGAGCCAAAAATAGCGATTATTTTTTCTCCCACAAAAAAATATTCGTTTTTAGTCATTTATAGCGGATCAATTCAATACTCAACGAGGGATTTTATAACCATTTCAAGGCGATTATTTGCCAAAAATCCGCGCTCTAATTCCGCCGAAAATGGAATGGGAATATCCACGGATGACAGGACCTCCACGGGCGCATCTAACTGCGCAAAACATTCACGCTGAATAACATGCGACATATCGGCACCGAAGGAACCCCGGAAAGTATCTTCTTGAAGCACTAGGCATCGGCCTGTTTTTTCCACCGATTTTTTAACTGTTTCAAAATCCCATGGAACCAAAGTGCGCATATCAATCACGTCCGCATGAATGGTCGTCGATTCTCTTTGCCAAGCCATAGCCCAATGAACTCCCAGCCCATACGTGACTATCGTGAGATCCGATCCCTCATGGGCCACCACGGCTTGACCAAAAGGAATGGCATAGGGCTCCGTAGGTACCTCGCTTTCTTGGGAGCGATACAGCGCCTTGTGCTCAAAAAACATGACCGGGTTAGGGTCCTCAAAGGCCTGCAAAAGCAAACCCTTGGCATCGTACGCATTGGATGGATAAACCACCTTCAGCCCGGGCACACGGGTAAACCATGCTTCGGTACTCTGCGAATGAAAGGGGCCGGCCGCGACCCCTGCGCCCGTTGGCATGCGAATAACCATATCCACGGATTGCCCCCAGCGGTAGTGTAGCTTGGCAGCCTGGTTGCAGATTTGGGTCATGGCTTCGGTCACAAAGTCAGAAAACTGCATTTCAACCATGGATTTTTGACCCTCTACGGCCAAGCCCACTGCGGCCCCCACGATGGCCGACTCACAAAGGGGTGTGTTGCGAACACGGTCCTTGCCAAAGCCCTCGACGAAACCATCCGTGGCTTTGAACACCCCGCCATAGTCGGCAATATCTTGGCCCATCAGCACCAAGGATGGGTGCCGCTCCATGCTTTGCCATAACGCTTCTCGAATAGCGTCGATGACGCGCAATGTTTGGACCGGACCATCGGATGCAGCAGGCAGTGTCGCGGGTTGGGCGGGTGCAAACACATCGGCACGCTCCTGCGCCACATCAAAAACAGGATTGGGCTCGTCGAGGGCCGCATTCAGAGCCTCCAACACCTCTTTATGGCAACCCTCTTCCAAGGAGGCTACCTCTGCTTCCGTCATCCAGCCTTCAGCTAGGATTCGTGCTCGAAATTGATCGATAGGGTCTTTGGCCTTCCAGGAATCGATGAGGCCTTCCGGATAATACTTCGTACCTGAGGCTTCCTCGTGCCCGCGCATGCGGAACGTGACACATTCAAGCAGGATGGGCCGGGGGTTTTCGCGAATGGACTGGGTCAATTGCGCCGTCAAGGCGTGGACTGCCTCAAAATCATTGCCATCAACCGAATGGGCCTCCATGCCATAGGCTGGGCCTTTCACCGTGAAGGAATCAAAAACAAATTGCTCTCTGGAGGGCGTTGATAGGCCCCACTGATTGTTTTCCACAACAATCAATACAGGGAGCTGCCAAACGGCTGCCACGTTGAGCGCTTCGTGGAAGTCTCCTTCCGATGCCCCACCGTCGCCCGTATAGACCAAGACACATTTTTGTTCGCCGCGAAGTTTGCGAGCCAAGGCCAAGCCATCCGCGACACCCAGCTGTGGGCCCAAGTGGCTAATCATGCCAAATATTTTGTGCTCCCGTGAGCCAAAGTGGAATGATCGGTCGCGGCCTTTGGTGAATCCCGTGGTTTTGCCCTGAAATTGGGCAAAAAGCTTCTTCAAGGGCACATCTCTGGAGGTAAATACGCCCAGATTTCGGTGCATCGTACAAATCCACTCATCCTCCTGCATCGCCAACGCAGTCCCCACCGAAACGGCTTCCTGTCCATAGGAAGAGAACCATTTTGAAATGCGGCCCTGCCTTAGGGCAATGAGCATTCGTTCCTCGACAGCACGAGGCAAAAACAAAGATTTATAGGCGTTAGAGGCGTTTTGCGAGGAAAATTCCATGGAATTTGACGTGGGTTGTACACCTACAAAGGTGGGGCAGGAAGTACATTTGTTGTATGAATCTTCAGACGCTCAACCTACAGGCCTTCGCGCACGGAGATGCGGCGAGCCGTCAGTCCTTCGTTTCCTCCTTGGGCCAAGCCTTCGAAAGTATCGGTTTTGCCGCCATCGAAGGCCACGGATTTACCAACGCAGAACGCGACGCCTTGCAATCCGTCATTCAGGATTTCTTCCACCAATCTACCGAGGACAAACTGCGCTCCCACAACCCTGCGGCCAAGGGACAGCGCGGCTACACACCTTTTGGCATCGAACATGCCAAAGGTGAATCCCGCCCGGACTTAAAAGAATTCTTTCAATGGGGCCCCATGAACGCGTCCGAACGCGACCTTGCCCCCAATATTTTGGTCCCCCATATTGTTGACCTGGACGCCACCGTGAAGAGCGCCTATGAAAAATTGGAATCGGTGGGACAAAACTTGATGCGGGCCATTGCCTTGCATTTGAATTTGCCCGAGTCCTTTTTTGACGCCTATTTGGACCAAGGCCATTCCATTTTTCGCGCCATCCACTACCCCGGCCAGAAGACCCCCATGGTCGAAGGCATACGAGCAGCCGCACACGAGGATATCAACCTCATCACCTTGCTGATGGGCGCTTCGGCAGAGGGCCTCGAGCTATTGAATAAAGAGGGCCAGTGGGTACCTATTCACGTCACCTCCGAGGTGCTCGTCATCAATGTAGGCGACATGCTCCAACGCCTGACCAACAATTTGCTTCGAAGCACGACGCACCGAGTGGTCAACCCTCCGGCAGAAAAATGCCACCTTCCCCGCTTCTCCATGCCCTTCTTTGTGCATCCCGCCGAGGAAATGCCGTTGAATTGCCTCGATTTTTGTGTCACTGCGGAGAACCCCAAAGCCTTTGAGGACATCACGGCGGGTGCGTACTTGCACCAGCGATTGGTCGAAATTGGCTTGGCCTAAGTATGCGGATCGACATCATCTCTGTTCTCCCTGAACTCATTCGCAGTCCATTTGAGGCGAGTATCCTGAAGCGCGCCCAGCAGAAAGGCTTGGTGGAGGTCCATCTGCACGACCTCAAGGCCTTTGGGATGGGGAAGCACCGCCAAGTGGACGATTACAGCTTTGGAGGGAATGCAGGCATGGTCTTGCGCCCCGAACCGTTGTTTGCGTGCATCGAGCAGCTCCAATCGGAGCGCGCCTACGACGCCATCCTCTACACCACTCCGGACGGTAAGCGCTTTGACCAAAAAGACGCCAACAGCATGTCCCTTTTGGAAAACGTGCTGATTATATGTGGCCACTACAAGGGTATTGACCAACGTGTCAGAGACCACTTTGTCACACACGAAATCAGTATTGGGGACTATGTTCTGAGCGGAGGTGAATTGGCCGCAGCGGTGATTTCGGACGCCCTGATCCGCCTGATCCCTGGGGTTTTAAATGACGAAACCTCCGCATTGACGGACTCTTTTCAAGACGGTCTTCTAGCCCCACCTGTGTACACGCGCCCCGCCGAATTCCGCGGCATGGCTGTTCCCGAAATCCTGACTTCGGGCCATGCTCAAAAGATTGAAACGTGGAACCACGAGCAAGCCCTCAAGCGCACTGCCGAGCGCCGACCAGACCTCCTCGGGGAGGAATGAACCTTGCTTGACCCTGGGAATACAAGATATTTGTCTTTTTTGTACATTTGCCGACCTCAACGGAGGAACCTTTGAAGCGCTTGGCAGACCTCTGCCACCCTTCATCGGGCCGAAGTGAGGATGAAAGCGACGCTAACCTCTGGCCACCGTGGCGTACGTTGCCGATCGATGAACGCATAAAATGCACCAATATGGACCTGATTAAATACGTCCAAGAAAAATTTGTCGAAACGAAGGAGTTCCCTTCATTCGCAGCGGGTGACACGATCACCGTCTACTACCAAATCCGTGAAGGTGAAAAGACTCGTACGCAGTTCTTCCGCGGCGATGTCCTCCAACGCAGCGGTTCAGGTACAACGGAGACCTTCACCATCCGTAAAATGTCAGGCAACATCGGCGTGGAGCGTATTTTCCCCGTCAACATGCCCAACCTCGAGAAAATCGAAATCAACAAGCGCGGTAAAGTCCGTCGTGCACGCATCTTCTACCAGCGTGAGCGCACCGGTAAATCTGCCCGCATCAAGGAGCGTCGCGGTTAAGCCGGACATCCTCTCCACTCAAAAGGCCCCATCAGGGGCCTTTTTTTTGCTCATCCTTTTCCATCTCTAGGGCTTACCTGCCCCATACCGGTTCCCCCCACGTAGCAAGGAGGGTTTATTTCTGCAAAACTTCGAAGACGGTACGGCGGTTCAGCGCTCGGCCCGCTGAATCCGCGTTGGAGGCAATGGGTTCGCTGTCTCCATAGCCACGAGCAGAGAGCTGCGATGCCGGAACCCCCTGTTGAATGAGGTAGGCCTGTACGGCCTCCGCACGGCGCTGCGAAAGGAGTTGATTGTCCGCCTTCCGACCCACGTTGTCCGTGTGCCCCTGCAGCTCCACCCGCATGGAGGGGTGTGCCTGCAGGTAGGCAATGAAGGGCGCCAGAGAACGTCGGTCCAAATCCGACATCTGGTAGCTATTGGTCGGGAATTGAATGGAATTCAGTCCAAACCGCTCCCCCACTTCCACTTTTTTCGCTTCTAGCAAGGGCACGGTTGCGTCCTCTTCGCGGGAATCCAACTCGATGCGAACCGCAGTATAGCCAATTTCCTGATTTTCAATACTAATCACGAAGTCCCCCGCATTGGGGGTGGCCAAAACGGCCGTATAGGTTCCCGTTGCCGCATCCACCCGAACCCGCGTAACCTCGCGGGTCTGGAGGTTTTCAATGCGCAAGCTCACCCCATCGGGCAGAATGTCCGCCCCATCGACTCGGCCAGTCAAGAAGGTAATCGCATCTCCTTTCGCCGATTCGGGCATGGGAAATCCATAAAAATCATAGCCCGATCCCGCCGGCAGGTCGCCCACCTTTTCATTGCTCGAGAAGTAAGCCATGGGAGACTTGGCCGCGACAGCAAATCCAACTTCCGCTTTGTCCGTATTGATGGGGTAGCCCACATTTCGCGGAGGATCCATTCCCCGCACATCCGTCATAAAGACATCAAAATCCCCAAGACCCGGATGGCCGTTCGACGAAAAGAAGAGGGTGTGACCATCCGCATGCAAAAAGGGTGATTTTTCATCCCCGGGGGTATTGATGCGCGGGCCCAAATTTTCAGGCTCCGACCATAGCCCATCGGGGAGGCGATGGACTTGGTACAGATCCAGCCCGCCGAGCCCGCCTTTTCGGTTGGACGTGAAAATCAAAACGTCCCCATTCGCCGAAAGGGTGGGCTGACTTTCCCAGGAATCGAGAGCATTGACTGTGGTCAGCGGCTTGAAGTCCAACCACACGTCATAGGTATTCTGAACGAGAAAAATATCGCAGTTTCGGTAGCCATTTCCCAGAACCTGGCAGGAGGTGAGGGCCATCCAACGGTTGTCTGCCGTGAGACTTGGACCACCTTCATTAAATCCTTGATTGAAGGGGGGAGACAACGGGACAATTTCCACAACCCCCTCCTCCGTTTGCCGGCCCACGCAGAACTCTTCCTTGAGGCGTCGAATGGGCGCGGGACCGCTTTTTCGATCCAAAACCTCCTGGCGTCGGGTAAAATACCATGTCCGTTCATCGGGACTGAG